>NZ_JBEZJY010000027.1:0-144727 GCF_040651415.1 Streptomyces sp. NPDC048484 | reverse complement strand
GCCTTCGCGGCATCGACGAGGGTGAGGTTCTGGGGGACGGCGACCGGCAGGGACCGCAGCCTGCCGACGGCCTCATCGACGGGGGAAGGGTAGGGGCGGCGGGGGCGAGAAAAGGCCCCCGTTTCCGGACACCGTCCGAAACCAGGGGCCCCAGGCCAAAGAGTGGCTCAGCCTCAGACAGCCTCCGCCGTCGCAGGCTTGTCCTCGCCGGCCCCGCCAGAGGACCCCGCACCCCGCAGCGGAACCTCCTTCACGAACACAGCCGCGACCAGAGCGACCACCGCGACAACGGCCCCCAGCAGGAACGCCGAGTGCGTCCCGGACGACACCGCGTGCTGGTACGCCTCCCGCGCGGGCACGGGCAACTTCGCCAGGCTCGCCGCGTCCAACTGCGCCGACTGCTCAGTGAGCTTGGACCCGAGCGCCCCGGCCCGCTCACTCATCACGTCCTGGACGCGGTTGTTGAACAGCGCCCCCATGATGGCGACGCCGAAGGACGAGCCGAGCGTACGGAACAGCGTGCTGCTGGACGACGCGACACCCATGTCCTTCATCTCGACGCTGTTCTGCGAGACGAGCATGGTGATCTGCATCAGACAGCCCATGCCCGCACCGACCACGGCCATGTACACACCGGACGTCAGCCGCGACGTGTCGGTGTCCATGAGCGACAGCAGGTACAGCCCGACGGCCATCAGCGCGCTGCCCACGATCGGGAAGGACTTGTAGTGCCCGGTGTTGGTGGTCACTCGCCCGGAGACCAACGAGGTCACGAGCATCGCGCCGAGCATCGGCAGCAGCAGCAACCCGGAGTTGGTCGCGGACGCGCCCTGCACCGACTGCTGGTAGAGCGGCAGGAACAGCACCGCGCCGAACATCACGAACCCGGTGACGAAGCCGACGACGGACATCAGCGTGAAGTTGCGGCTGCGGAAGATGTGCAGCGGTATGACCGGCGCGGCGGCCTTGGTCTGCACGAACAGGAAGCCGACGAGTGCGACGATCCCGATCGCGGCCAGCTCCATGATCCTGGCGGAACCCCAGGCGTACTCGGTCCCGCCCCAGGTGGTGACGAGCACGATCGAGGTGATGCCCACGGTGAGCAGCGCGGCGCCCAGATAGTCGATCCGCGCGTCCACCCGCTTCTTGGGCAGATGCAGTACGACACTGATGGCGATCAGGGCTATGACGCCGAGCGGCAGGTTGATGTAGAAGGACCAGCGCCAGCCCCAGTTGTCGGTGATGGTGCCGCCGATCAGCGGTCCGCCGATCATGGCGAGGGCCATCACGCCGGCCATCATGCCCTGGTACTTGCCCCGCTCCCGCGGCGGGATCAGGTCACCGATGATCGCCATGACGCCGACCATCAGACCGCCCGCGCCGAGTCCCTGGACCGCGCGGAACCCGATGAGCTGGCCCATGTCCTGGGCCATTCCGCTGAGCGCCGACCCGATCAGGAAGAGCACGATCGAGGTCATGAAGATGCCCTTGCGCCCGTACATGTCGCCGAGCTTGCCCCAGATCGGGGTGGAGGCGGCGGTCGCGAGCGTGT
Organism: Streptomyces sp. NPDC048484; assembly: GCF_040651415.1. NCBI lineage: Bacteria > Bacillati > Actinomycetota > Actinomycetes > Kitasatosporales > Streptomycetaceae > Streptomyces > Streptomyces sp. NPDC048484. The sequence continues at coordinate 143,175 of NZ_JBEZJY010000027.1, read as the reverse complement.
AGGCGGTGACGACCCACGACAGGTGCTCCAGGCCGCCCAGATCTCCCACGATGGTCGGCATCGCGGTGCCGATGATCATGTTGTCGAGCATCGCGAGCATCATCGCGATCATCAGCGCCATCAGGACGACACGTACGCTCCTGGGCTGCTTGCCCGCGTCCGCTGCGTCCGCCGGTGCCTTCGGTGCGTCCGCCGGCTCCACCAGCCTGTCAGTCACCTCGGTCGTCCCGGTCGCTCCGGCCGTCCCCGCCCCGTCATCCGCTGTTCCGGCCGTCCCGGCCGCCCTGGTGTCCGCCACTGTCCCACTCCCCTGGATCCTGCCCTGCCGCTTACTTGCCGACCGGCAAGTTGACTACACTGGGGAAAGTAGACCCGTAACTAGCCGGGCGTCAAGTAAGTTTTTCTTTACCCACGCCGGGCGGCGTGCGACCAGGACGAGGAGCGCCACGATGGGCAGCAGGCAGCGGCGGCGCGGAGACACCCGCCAGCGCATCCAGGACGTGGCCGTCGAGCTCTTCGCCGATCAGGGCTACGAGAAAACCTCCCTGCGCGAGATCGCCGAGCGGCTGGACGTCACGAAGGCGGCGCTCTACTACCACTTCAAAAGCAAGGAAGACATCCTCATAAGCCTCTTCGAGGATCTGACGAGGCCGATGGACGAACTGATCGAGTGGGGCAAGGGCCAGCCGCACACCCTCGACACCAAGCAGGAAATCCTGCGCCGCTACAGCGAGGCCCTCACCGACGCTGCCCCCCTCTTCCGCTTCATGCAGGAGAACCAGGCGACGATCCGCGAACTGAGCATCGGCGAGTCGTTCAAGGACCGCATGCTCGGGATGCTGGACATCATCAGGGAGCCGGACGCCGCACTGACGGACCAGGTCCGGTGCGTGAGCGCCCTGTTCACCATGCACGCCGGGATGTTCGCCCTCAAGGACATGGAAGGCGACCTGGAGGACAAGCGGAAAGCGGTCCTGGAGGTCGCCATCGAGCTGGTCACACGGGCACACTCGGGCCCTCAGGAGTCCTGAGAGCCCGTACCCGAGGTCACCCTCGGAGGTTCAAGGCCTCGCAGCCTCGCAGCCTCCTCGCAGCCTCAGAGGTTCAGGCCCTTGGAGCGCAGGAAGGCGACCGGGTCGACCGCGGAGCCGTAGTCGGCCGTCTTACGGATCTCGAAGTGCAAGTGCGGCCCGCTGGAGTTGCCGGTGCTGCCGGACAGCGCGACCCGCTGGCCGGTCTTGACGACCTGGCCGGCCCGCACGTCCACGCGGGAGAGGTGCGCGTACTGCGAGTACGTGCCGTTGCTGTGCTTGATCACGACCGCGTTGCCGTACGCGGGCCCGTCACCGGCGCCGTTGCCGCCGGTCTTCACGACGGTGCCGCCGTGGGCCGCGACGACCTGGGTGCCGGAGGCGACGGCGAAGTCCTGGCCGGAGTGGGTGGACGACCACAGGTTGCCGGCCTGGGCGAAGGTCGCGGAGAGCTTGTACTTCGCGACCGGGTCCACCCAGGAGGCGGCCGTCTTCGCGGCGGTCGGCTTGGCCGCGGCCTTCTTGGCGGCCGCCTTGCTCTTCGACTGCGTGGCGGCCTTGGCCTGGGCGGCGGCCTGCTGCTGCACGGAGGCGGCGGCCGAGCCCGGCAGGCCGACAGCGCTCGACTTGGCGTCGGCGGCGACCGCGACCCCGGCTCCGGCGGCGGCCGAGACCCCCAGGCCGAGGGCCAGGGCGGCCGCCCGGGTACGGAGCAGGGACGTGCCGGATATGCGTGACTTGGTGCGCTGCGACATGGGGGTTACCTCCGGGGACGGACATCAACACGCCCGGCGTGCTGACGATGCGCCGGGCGGGGGTCGGTCATCCCTTGGTAACCCGAATCCCCCCGATCCCCCAAAACCCCTCTCTACGACCTCAAGTCGTACTTGACCCTGAAACTTCCGACTCCTTGACAGAACCACCGCCCCGCACGAGAAACTCCTGGTTTTTTCCTGGAAGTCTGGTTTACCCCCACTTCACGTGCTTGTCCTTCGGCTCGACCCCGCCCCGCCGGCTTCGCCGTCACCCCTGGGGGACCCTGGTCCCACCCCTAGGGTCAAAGGTCCCTTTTGCCCACCTCGACTCCGCCACTATCCCCCCTAGTAGGGGCCGGACAGCCTGTGCGTCATGTCACCGGGCAGCAGGATCCAGGGGCCACGAGATGTGACCGGGGCTACCTCCTCGGTCCTATCCGACCAGCGGCAACGCCCCGAAGACGTGCCCCTGCCACAGCTCCCGCGACACCGCCTCCGGATACGCGGTCACCTCACCGGTCACCGCACCGGTCGCGGTCGGCCGCGCGTCGAAGAGCCGCACCAGCCGCCGGTCGATGTCGTACGCGGGCCAGCCCGGCCCCTTCCCCGCCGCGAACCCCGTCCACGCGGCCCGGAACAGCCCCGACAGCTCCTCCGCCGCCACCGGCGGCGGCGTCCCCAGCAGCAGCGCGGGCAGCCCCGCGTCGAGGTTCCCGAAGGTCAACGGCACATCGAGCCCATGGCAGGCCCCGAGCACCCCGCCCATGCCGGGCGCTTCCCATGCGAGCTCGTAGAAGTGGACGCGACCACCGCCCGCGACCTGGGCCTCGGCCAGATGCAGTGACGGCATACGGAACAGCCAGTCGGAGTTGACGACTTCGTACAGCCCCTCCGGGTCCAGCCCGGGGAAGGCTTTCCGGTACGCCTCCTCGCTGCTCCCGTCGGGTGTGAACGCCCTCAGCGCCACCGCCGCCCGGTCCTCCGTCACCTCGCCCAGCGTTCCGTCGAGTGCCATGAAGAGGCGGTGCTCGTCCCGCGTGTGGCCGACGATGAGTTCGACGTCACGGGCCGCCCCGGCGGCGAGCGCCTCCCACGGCGCGGCGGGCAGCACCTCTCCGTCCACCACGGGCGCCAGCAGGACCGACGTGTGCGCCAACACTCCCCACCGGTCCGCGTACTGCCCCTGCCCCGTGCGCGCCCCGACCGCGTCCGCCGCCGCGGGCAGCCGTCCCGGCGGCACCGTCCCCAGGTCACCCACGGTCGGCCGTAGCCCCAGCTCCGCCGCGAGCTCTCCGGCGATGTCCGCGGCGAGCGCGGACGAGAAGAACACACCGGGCACGCTCTGTACGACGGCCCGCTTGAAGAGCCCCGCCGCGCGGTCCATCGCGAGCAGCGCGGCGAGCGAGCCCGCGCCCGCCGACTCGCCGAAGACCGTGACACGGTCCGGGTCGCCGCCGAAGGCGCGGATGTTGTCCCGCACCCATTCGAGCGCGGCGACCTGGTCGAGCAGACCACGGTTGGCCGGCGCGCCCTCGATGAGCGCGAACCCCTCGATGCCGACCCGGTAGTTGAGCGTCACCAGGACGACACCGCCCTCACGGGCCAGCCGGGCGCCGTCGTACTCGGGAAGGCCCGACATCCCGATGACGTACCCGCCTCCGTTCAGCCACACCATCACCGGCAGCCCGGCGCCGGGGCCGGGGTCGGGCGTCCAGACGTTGAGCGTCAGCCAGTCACCGTCGTCCGCGGACGCCAGCGCGTCCATGCCGAACGCCGCGGACTGCGGAGGCGGCGGCCCGAACCCGGTCGCCTGCCGCACCCCGTCCCAACCGCGCGCGGGCCGCGGCGCCCCGAACCGCAGGGGACCGACGGGCGGTTCGGCGAAGGGGACACCCCGGAACACCGCCGTGCCCTCCTTCCCGACCTCGCCCCTCAGCGCGCCTGCCTGCGTACGGACTTCGGGTTGCTCGGCATCCATTGCGGCTCCCTCCTACGACAGTTCGGGACACACGGATCCTCCCGCCGAACCGGGTCGCACGGCCACCGCATTTGTCGCTCCAAGATCCACTGACAGGGGCCCGTCCCGGCCGATACGCTGGCCGACCACCCACCATGCCCTCGGGGGAGCGCCATGGAACCGGCAACCGTAGGCGTGCGGCTGGCGTCCAGCGTGGCCACACCGCTCATCAGGAAACTCTTCGTGACGGAGGGGCCGGGCGCGGGCCTGGTCGACAAACCCGTACGCATCTCGTCCCGCGTCTCCTTCAGGGGCGAGCAGCGCACGCTCGGCGCGAGGGACGTGACCAGGCTCGCAACCGAGCTGGTCGGACGAGCCGTGAAGGACGCTTCCGAACGGCCCGTTCCCGCCGACGAGGAACAGTCCGTCGTGCACGCCCTCGCCGACACCCTGCACGCCCTCGGCGACCTCACCATGACCGACGCACAGGCCGTGGCACTGGGTCACTCGGCCCTGGCCCTCCACCTGCGCCACACCGCAGGCAACCCCGACCGGGACCTCGGCTTCGACGCGACGCTGTTCTACGAACGGCTGCTCGACACGGCCTGCCTGCACATCCTGCACTTCTTCACCCAGCGCTCGACGTTCGTGGCCAGGACGCTCGTCGAGCAGACGCGCCGACAGGCCGAACTGATAGCGAAGGTGGATGAGCTGATCGCCCGGACGCCGCTGCCCGGCGGCGGCGACGCGGCGTTCGAGCAGCGCTTTCTCGCCTACACGGCGACGAAGCACAGCCAGCTCACCATCTACGGCATCGACCTGGTGAACTCGCCGGACCGCTGGCCCCTGGACGCCGCCTACCTCACCCTGCAGGCCCTGCGCCCCGCCACGAGCGACGAGGACAGCAGGATTGTCGGCTCGCCCGGCCTTCCGCTGTCCGCCGAGGAGGCGCTGTCCGAGCAGGACCTGGTGCTGCTGAGAGGGGTGGCCGGATCGGGCAAGACGACGCTGGTGCAGTGGCTGGCGGTGACGGCGGCGCGCGGTGAGCGCGGCGACCGGATCCCCTTCGTCCTGCCGCTGCGCACGCTCGTACGCCGCCCCGACGGGCTGCCCGCGCCCGCCGACTTCCTGGCCGCCGCCCGTGTGCCCTTCCACGGCGCGACGCCGGACGGCTGGTCCGACCGGGTTCTCGCGGCAGGCCGCGGACTGCTGCTCGTCGACGGCATCGACGAGATCCCGGAACCCGACCGTGAGCGCACCCGCCGCTGGCTGCGCGACCTGCTCGACGCCTATCCGGGCAACCAGTGGCTGATCACGTCACGCCCCTCGGCCGTACGCGAGAACTGGCTCGCCGCGGACGGCTTCACGGAGCTCGCCCTCGCCCCGATGAGCCGCGAGGACATCACCGCGTTCATCCGGCGCTGGCACATGGCGGCCCGCGTCGACGCCCCCGAAACCGATACCGACCGCCTCGCCGCGTACGAGACCTCGCTGCTCGACGCCGTCGGCACCAAGCCGGACCTCGGCCGCCTCGCCACCAACCCCCTGATGTGCGGCCTGATCTGCGCCCTGCACCGGGATCGGCGCGGCTATCTGCCGCACGGCCGCCAGGAGTTGTACGACGCCGCCCTCTCCATGCTCCTCGCCCGCCGCGACCAGGAGCGGGACATGCTCCCGCACGACGACGTCCGGCTCACCGAACTCCCCCAGATCCAGCTTCTCCAGCGCCTGGCCTACTGGCTGATCCGCAACAACCGGCTGGAGATGGACCGCGAGCGGGCCGAGCGTCTCATCGCGGACGCCCTGCCCTCCCTGCCCGCCGTAGCGAGCCAGGGAGACGCTCCCGCGATCTACCGCCATCTCCTCGTACGCAGCGGGCTGCTCCGCGAACCCTCGGTGAGTACCGTCGAGTTCGTCCACCGCACCTTCCAGGACTACCTGGGCGCGAAGGCCGCGGTGGAGGACGGCGACTTCGGGCTGCTCGTCCGCAACGCCGCCGACCACCAGTGGTCGGACGTGATCCGCATGGCCGTCGCCCACGCCCGGCCCCGCGAACGCGCGGATCTCCTGGTCCAGCTGCTGGCTGCCGCCGAACACGCCGGGCCGGCCGGGGGCACCCGCATCCGCCTCCTCGCCCTGGCGGGCCTGGAACACGCCACGGAACTCGCCCCGGAGGTCAGGGCCGCCGTGGAGGAGCAGGCGGCCCTGCTCATCCCGCCCCGTACGGCGGAGGAGGCCCGTGAGCTGGCCTCGGTGGGCCCGCTGGTACTGGAACTCCTGCCCGGCCCCGAGGGCCTGTCCGAGGCGGAGGCCAGGGCGGTCGTCGTCACCGCGTCCCTCGTCAACACCGACGCGGCCGTCCCGGTCCTGGCCCGCTTCCGCTCCCACCCCTCCCTGTCGGTCCGCTCCCAGCTCACCTGGACCTGGCACCGGTTCGACTCCGAGCGGTACGCGGCCGACGTCATCGCCCACCTTCCCGAGGACGAGCTCTACTTCACCGCGCATTCGGCGGAGCATCTGCGCACCCTGCGCTCACTCGGCGGGCGGCAGCGGCTTCAACTCGAAGGGAACATCGAGGCGTCCGATCTGAGGACATACCTCGCACCGGACACGACACGCCATCTCGTCGTGCGGGACAACCAGGCCCTGCGCGGCCTGGACTGGCTTTCACCACTGCACCGACTCGTCTATCTGGACATCAGCAACAGTCCGCAGGTGGACGACCTCTCGCCGGTGGCCGCTCTGCCTGTTCGATGGCTGTCGTTGAACCTCATGTCGCACCTGGAACAGCCGGACGCGCTGGCGCCCCTTTCGACCTCGGCGACCCTGCGCGAACTCGACATCGGTGTCACGCTCTTCGGTGAATCCCTCGACTCCGCGCTTCCGCGTGACCTGCCGCTGACGTATCTCCGATTGGCCAGGGGTGCCCTGCAGTTCACCGGGCTGCGCGGCCTGCGCCATGTGCGCTCGCTCAAGACGCTGAGCCTGGCAGACCTCACGCCGTCGCTCACTCCTGAGGACTACGAAGAGGTCGCGCTCCTGCCCCGGCTCAAGGAACTGCGCCTGAACTGGACCGCGATGCCGTGGGTGGAGGGCCCCGTTCTGCCGGGCATCAAGTACCTGCGGTTCAACAAATTCACCGGAAACGAAGACCTCTCGGCGGTACCGGCTCTGTTTCCCGGGTTGCGGTCGGTCACCTTCGTGCTCGCCTCCGAGACGACGGAAGTACCGGAGCAGATCCTCGGACTCTTCCCGGGCATGCACACCGTCGTGAAGGCGCGCACCGTCCTCTAGGGCCTCCCTGTAGGACCTCCCTGACAGGCATCAGGCCCCCGTCCCCCTTCGCTGCCGGAGTCCGGGGTCCGCGGTCCGGAGTCCGCGGTCAGGAGTCCGGGGCCCGGGGTCTACCCCAACACCGCCTGGGCGTCCTATAGTTACCACCCAGTAATCTCGTCGCTTCCCTCTGGCCTCACACGCCACAGAGCATGCACCACACCCCATGTACCGCAGCGCTCCGATGCGAGAGGAACCCCCACCCATGACAGGAAGCAACCGGCAGCGCCTCATAGGCGTGGCCGTCGCCGCCACGGCCGTCACCGCGGCCCTGATGAGCCCTGCCGCCGCCGCGACCCCGGCCGCTGCCACCACCGCCGGCACCACCGTGGCGACCCCCGCCGCCGCGGCAGCGGACGTGGACCACGACACCTGGCAGAAGGACTGCCGGGCCGTCATGGCCAAGGCTCTTCCCTATCTGAAGGAACGTATCGCCGGCGCGACCACGGGCGAGAAGCAGGCGATCGTCTTCGACATCGACAACACCACGCTGGAGACCGACTTCGGCTTCAGCTATCCCTCTCCGGCCAACGCGCCCGTCCTCGACGTGGCCAGATACGCGCAGGACCACGGCGTCGCCCTGTTCTTCGTCACCGCCCGCCCGGACATCATCAAGTCGGCGACGGACTACAACCTCAAGCACGTCGGTTACCAGGTCTCCGGCCTGCACGTACGCAACTTCATCGACCTCTTCAAGGGCGTGGCCGAGTACAAGACGGCCCAGCGCGCGGCCATCGAGGCCAAGGGCTACACGATCATCGCGAACGTCGGCAACAGCGCCACCGACCTCTCGGGCGGGCACGCCGAGAAGACGTACAAGCTGCCGGACTACGACGGCCAGCTGTCCTGACGGCTGGGACACCCCTCCTGACGGACAAGGCACCCGGCACGCCGATGGGGCCGGTGCTCGAAAGCACCGGCCCCATCAGTCGTTCAACGAGCACTCGTTCAGCGAGCAGTCGTTCTCAGGCGTACCCGAAGGTCACGCCTCCTTGCTCAGGTTGGGACCTGCCCCACCGGCCGCCTGCTCGATCGGCGGAACGTCCGGGAGCGGGGACTTCTCCTCGCCGCGGAAGGTGAAGGTCTTGGTCTCGCTCTCGCCCTCACCCTCGACCTCGGTGTCGACGACCACGATGTGACCGGGGCGCAGCTCGCCGAAGAGGATCTTCTCGGAGAGGGTGTCCTCGATCTCGCGCTGGATGGTGCGCCGCAGCGGACGCGCGCCGAGCACCGGGTCGTAGCCCTTCTTGGAGAGGAGCTCCTTGGCGGACTGGGACAGCTCGATGCCCATGTCCCGGTCCTTGAGGCGTTCGTCGACCTTGCCGATCATCAGGTCGACGATCGTGAGGATGTCGGCCTGGGTGAGCTGCGGGAAGACGACCACGTCATCGACACGGTTGAGGAACTCGGGCCGGAAGTGCTGCTTGAGCTCGTCCGAGACCTTGTTCTTCATCCGCTCGTAGTTGGACTTCTTGTCCCCCGAGGCCGCAAAGCCCAGGTTGAAGCCCTTGGAGATGTCCCGGGTGCCGAGGTTGGTCGTCATGATGATGACCGTGTTCTTGAAGTCCACCACCCGGCCCTGGGAGTCGGTCAGCCGGCCGTCCTCCAGGATCTGCAGCAGCGAGTTGAAGATGTCCGGGTGGGCCTTCTCCACCTCGTCGAAGAGCACGACGGAGAACGGCTTGCGGCGGACCTTCTCGGTCAGCTGCCCGCCCTCCTCGTAGCCCACATAGCCGGGAGGCGAGCCGAACAGCCGCGAGACCGTGTGCTTCTCACTGAACTCCGACATGTCCAGGGAGATCAGCGCGTCCTCGTCACCGAAGAGGAACTCGGCGAGCGCCTTGGACAGCTCGGTCTTACCGACACCGGACGGACCGGCGAAGATGAACGAGCCACCGGGACGCTTCGGGTCCTTCAGACCGGCGCGCGTACGGCGGATCGCCTTCGACAGCGCCTTGACGGCGTCGACCTGGCCGATGACCCGCTTGTGGAGCTCGTCCTCCATCCGCAGCAGACGCGAGGACTCCTCCTCGGTCAGCTTGAAGACCGGGATGCCGGTGGCGGTCGCGAGGACCTCGGCGATCAGCTCGCCGTCGACCTCGGCGACGACGTCCATGTCGCCGGCCTTCCACTCCTTCTCCCGCTTGGCCTTCGCGGCCAGCAGCTGCTTCTCCTTGTCACGCAGGGAAGCGGCCTTCTCGAAGTCCTGCGAATCGATCGCGGACTCCTTGTCGCGGCGGACGCCTGCGATCTTCTCGTCGAACTCGCGCAGGTCCGGCGGGGCGGTCATCCGGCGGATACGCATCCGGGAGCCGGCCTCGTCGATCAGGTCGATCGCCTTGTCGGGGAGGAAACGGTCCGAGATGTACCGGTCGGCGAGCGTCGCCGCCTGCACCAGCGCCTCGTCCGTGATGGACACCCGGTGGTGGGCCTCGTAACGGTCCCGCAGACCCTTGAGGATCTCGATCGTGTGCGGCAGCGACGGCTCCGCGACCTGGATCGGCTGGAAGCGGCGCTCCAGCGCGGCGTCCTTCTCCAGGTGCTTGCGGTACTCGTCGAGCGTCGTGGCGCCGATGGTCTGCAGTTCACCGCGGGCCAGCATCGGCTTCAGGATCGAAGCCGCGTCGATGGCACCCTCGGCGGCGCCCGCACCGACCAGCGTGTGCAGCTCGTCGATGAACAGGATGATGTCGCCGCGGGTGCGGATCTCCTTGAGGACCTTCTTCAGGCGCTCCTCGAAGTCACCGCGGTAGCGGGAACCGGCCACCAGCGCGCCCAGGTCCAGGGTGTAGAGGTGCTTGTCCTTGAGGGTCTCGGGCACCTCACCCTTGACGATGGCCTGGGCGAGGCCCTCGACGACGGCGGTCTTGCCGACGCCGGGCTCACCGATCAGCACCGGGTTGTTCTTCGTGCGGCGGGACAGCACCTGCATGACCCGCTCGATCTCCTTCTCGCGCCCGATGACCGGGTCGAGCTTGGACTCACGGGCGGCCTGGGTGAGGTTACGGCCGAACTGGTCCAGGACCAGGGACGTCGAGGGGGTGCCCTCGGCAGGACCGCCACTGGCGCCGGCGGTCTCCTTGCCCTGGTAACCGGAGAGCAGCTGGATGACCTGCTGCCGCACCCGGTTCAGATCCGCGCCCAGCTTGACCAGGACCTGGGCGGCGACGCCCTCGCCCTCACGGATCAAGCCGAGCAGGATGTGCTCCGTGCCGATGTAGTTGTGGCCCAGCTGAAGGGCCTCGCGGAGCGACAGCTCCAGGACCTTCTTGGCACGGGGGGTGAAGGGAATATGCCCGGACGGAGCCTGCTGGCCCTGCCCGATGATCTCCTCCACCTGCTGGCGGACCGCCTCGAGCGAAATCCCGAGGCTCTCCAGGGCCTTAGCGGCGACACCCTCACCCTCATGGATCAGGCCCAGGAGGATGTGCTCGGTGCCGATGTAGTTGTGGTTGAGCATCCGGGCTTCTTCCTGAGCCAGGACGACAACCCGCCGCGCGCGGTCGGTGAACCTCTCGAACATCGTTAATCGCTCCTCAGAGCGGTCAGGCAGTAAGGGGACGCTCCCCTCCCTGTCCTTCCGCAGCTTAGTCCCGCAAGCGGGGACCGCTCATTCCAACTGCCGACACCGTCCTTGGGCTCCTGAACCCTAACGCCGACATCTGCTCCAACCTGATGGTGCGAGACGATGTTCCCGCAGGCCAAGCAGATACCCCCACCATCAGTACGCCGATGGCGAACGTGAGATGCCCAAGCCATGCGCGTCGCCCCTCTCACTAGGGATGTCTTACCCGCAGGCACTGACACTCCATGCCAGGTACCCCGGTTCCCTCCGCTACGGGCGAACACCCTTGCGTCGTGGACCACCCCGGCACGGCCTCTCCATCGAAACCCTTCGCATATGCCGGACCACCCAGCGTAACTCGAACGCTTCTCTCGCGGTTGGCCTTGCATGGTCCCCACGGTCCCTTCCCCCCGCCGTCCGTCCGATACGAGCCGTCCGGACGACACGGTGCGGCACTGGTACGAGAACGAACTGAGGTGGGCGACGGTGCCCGGCCCACCGGTGGAACTGTTGACGGGGCTGCGTTTCGACGTGCTGGAGGTGCCCGCCGAGGCGGGGTACGCGGCGCTGCGGCACCTGGGGCCGGGCTCTCCGGTCGCCGTGCGGGCGGACCGGATGCGGCTGTTCGTCGCCGCGGGGAGCGCGGAGGAACTGCCGGGACTCCTCGACTGGCTGGAGTGGGGCTCTCTCGCGCTGGACATCAGGGCGACCGGCTCGGGCGGGCGCGTCGAGGCGCCGCTGCCGCCGGGCCTGGCCCGCGGTGCTCGGGGGAGTCGCGGTGAGGCGGTTCCGGGAGGGACGGGCGGGGTCCCGGCCGCCGACTCGCGGGGGGCCGCCGTATGGCTGCGGCCCCCTGAGCCTGGCTGCGAGGTGGAGTCTTCGCTGCCGACACTGTCGGCCCTTGCCGGGGGCGGTGGGGGCGCCCCCGATCTCGTACGACTCGTGGAGACGATGGCGACGGAGTGCCACCGCATCCGGCTGCGCCGCCGTTGCGCTCAGCCGTTGGCCTTCTCGTAGGCCTCACGAATGGTCGCCGGAACGCGGCCACGGTCATTGACCTCGTGACCGTTCTCCTTCGCCCAGGCACGGATCTGCGCGGTGTCCTGGCTGCCGCCCGAAACGGAGCGCGCCTTTCCACGGCCACCCGAGGCGCGGCCTCCGGTGCGACGACCGCCCTTGAGGTACGGCTCAAGAAGTCCACGGAGCTTGTCCGCATTGGCAGTCGTGAGATCGATCTCGTACGTCTTGCCGTCCAACGCGAACGTCACGGTCTCGTCCGCCTCGCCGCCGTCGAGGTCATCAACAAGAAGGACCTGAACCTTCTGTGCCACCGGTTTTCCTTTCATCGATATCTTCAGGGCCGAGGGTCCACGGCGGCTGCCGCAGTTTCGTGTCCCCTTGTTATATGCACTACTGCAGTACGTCGGAAAGCAAACCGCTTTTGCGGGGAAAACACAAACCCCCGGGAGAGACCGACGGACTCGGGAAGACCGGAAACATGCGCGTTTCGGACATAGGGTCACCGGGCATGGCCGACGGGCTACTGCCGGAGGTATGTCCGGAGTATTACGCCGAGGCGATCACAGATGCAGAAGCATCCGACTGTTGCCCAAGGTGTTCGGTTTCACTCGTTCGAGCCCCAGGAACTCGGCCACGCCCTCGTCATAGGAACGCAACAGCTCGGCGTAGACATCGGTGTCCACGGGCGTCTCACCGATCTCCACGAAGCCGTGCTTCGTGAAGAAGTCGACTTCGAAGGTCAGGCAGAATACCCGGCGAACACCGAGCCACCGGGCGGTCTCCAGCAACTTCCCCAGCAACTGATGGCCGACGCCGGCACCCTGCACAGCGGGGTTCACCGCGAGAGTGCGCACTTCCGCGAGGTCTTCCCACATGACATGCAGAGCGCCGCAGCCCACGACCTCCGAACTCGGGCCGGTGCCGCGTTCCGCCACCCAGAACTCCTGGATGTCCTCGTAAAGCGTCACCGTCGCTTTGTCGAGCAGGATGCGCCCGCGGACGTACGAGTCAAGGAGGCCGCGAACCGCCGGGACATCGCTGGTCCTGGCCCGGCGGACAGTGAGGGCATTAGTGCTGACTTCGGGCTGCTCTGCTGGCATGTCAGGACGCTATCGCCCGGCCAGACCCTCTGCGGCGGCGGGGTTCTCGCCTGCCGTTTTCTGCTCGGCGGGCGTTTCCGGCCCTTGGACGATACGCACGGCATCGCGCAGCGCTTCGCGCTGTTCCGGGGACATCATGCCGAAGAAGGCGACGAGAGCGGCGGTCGGGTTGTCGCTCTGCGACCAGGCGTCGTTCATCAGTGCGGCGGCGTAGGCGGCACGGGTGGAGACCGCCTCATATCGATAGGCCCGGCCCTCCGCCTCACGACGCACCCAGCCCTTCTGATGGAGATTGTCCAAAACGGTCATCACCGTGGTGTAGGCGATGGACCGCTCCTGCTGAAGGTCTTCCAGGACTTCTCGCACAGTCACCGGGCGGTTCCACTTCCACACCCTCGTCATGACCGAGTCTTCGAGTTCTCCCAATGGGCGAGGCACAGCTCAGAACCATAGAGGGAGATGTCGCCGATCACGTGGTGGACGTGGCAATGAGTGACAAACAGCAACAAAAAGGGCGTACGACTCGAAAAGCTGATGAGTCGTACGCCCTGCCGATCGGAACCCGAGCGGAACTCAGGCCTCGGTGTCGCGGGGGCTCTGGCGGGTGTGCTCGGCGCGGGCGAGGACCGCGTCGACGACCGCGTCCTCCTTGGCCTTGTTGGCGCCACCCTGGGTCTTCACGATCGTCACGATCAGACCGATGAAGAACACGGCCATCACTACCGGGGGTACGAGCGCGGAAACGTATTCCATGCCGTCCAGAGTAGCCAGGGCAGCGGGATGGGCGGGGATCGGGGTCACGGACCGGCCCAGGACCCCGGCCCAGGACCCCGGCCCTACATGGCGGCGAGCTGTTGAGGAGGGTTCGCGGGCGGAGCGGACGGCTTGCGCCTCGGCGGGAAGACCTCGCCCGGGGTCGGGATGGCTCGGTCGCGGCGCGGGGACCGGGGCTGGGGCTGGGGCCGGGGGGCCGGATCGCCGGCGGGCTTCTCCGGCGGTTTCGTGCCGGGGTTCTCCGTGGCGGCTCTCGCGGCCACCGCGCGCACGGCCGACGCCTCTGCGCCTGCGCCTGCTCGTGCGCCTGCCGCAGGCGTGGCCGTGGCGAGGCCGCCGGGGAGGGCCGTCAGGCGCGTACGGGCGCGGCTGCGCGAGGCCGGTACCGAGTGCAGGGAGAGGCGCAGGCGCACGTCCTGTTCCGCGAGCGTGTGGCAGCGGTCGAGGAGGACGGCCGCGACGGGGTTGCCGCGCAGGGCGCGCAGCGCGCTCAGGTCGTCGGGCACCGGCTGGTAACCGGCACCGAGGGCCTCCTCGAGGAGCGTCAGGAAGCCGGCCGCCGTTCCCGGCAGTGCGGCGCGGTAGCGGGTGAGGTCGGCCAGCAGGAAGGCGCGCAGCCGGGCGCCCTCGCGGGCCGCCTCGTCGACGGTCTCCGCGAGGCGGAGGCAGTCCTGGACGTCCTGTGCCGAGGCGGGGCTGGGGTGCAGGGCGAGAGCGAGAGCGCGGCGGAGCACACGCAGCTCCTCCGCACCGAACGCCATGCCGCCGCGGGATCCGTAAGGCGTGGGCATGATCGCGACGATACGCGCTAATCAGACAAAATCCGCAGATCGGTCATGTGTGGCGTGGCCTCACCACCCGGGTGGAGGTGGCCGCTCCCGCGTGCGCAAGGGCCTGCCGCGGGGCCGCCCCGGCGGGCGGGCCCCGCGGCAGGCCCCACTCACCCCGACCGGGTCCCCCGGTCGGGTCCCTCGGTCGGGGTCAGGTGCGGGAGACGTTGCGCTCGTAGACGAGGCGCAGGCCGATGAGCGTGAGCCAGGGCTCGTGCTCGTCGATCACCGAGGCCTCGCCGAGCACCAGCGGGGCCAGGCCGCCCGTCGCGATCACCGTGACCTCGTCCGGGTCCTCGGCGAGCTCGCGGGCCATCCGGTTGACGACGCCGTCGACCTGACCTGCGAAGCCGTAGATGATGCCGGACTGCATGGCCTCGACGGTGTTCTTGCCGATGACGGTGCGGGGCCGGGCGATCTCGATCTTGCGGAGCTGGGCACCCTTGACGCCGAGTGCCTCGACGGAGATCTCGATACCGGGCGCGATGACACCGCCGGCGTACTCCCCGCGCGCGGAGACCGCGTCGAAGGTCGTCGCCGTGCCGAAGTCGACGACGATGGCCGGCCCGCCGTAGAGCTCGACCGCCGCGACCGCGTTGATGATGCGGTCGGCGCCGACCTCCTTCGGGTTGTCCATCAGGATCGGGACGCCCGTCTTGATGCCCGGTTCGACGAGGACGGCGGGTACGTCGCCGTAGTAGCGGCGGGTCACCTCGCGCAGCTCGTGGAGGACCGAGGGGACGGTCGAGCAGATCGCGATGCCGTCGATGCCGTCGCCGAGCTCGTCGCCGAGAAGCGGGTGCATGCCCATCAGGCCCTGGAGGAGCACGGCCAGCTCGTCCGCGGTACGGCGCGCGTCTGTGGAGATGCGCCAGTGCTCGACGATGTCCTCGCCGTCGAAGAGCCCGAGAACGGTGTGTGTGTTGCCGACGTCGATCGTGAGCAGCATGCCTACTCAGCCTCGCTCAACGGCGCCTCGGAGGCGTCGCGCAGATCGAGGCCGACGTCCAGGATGGGCGAGGAGTGCGTGAGTGCGCCCACCGCGAGGAAGTCGACGCCCGTCTTCGCGTACGCCGCCGCGGCGTCCAGGGTGAGACGGCCCGAGGCCTCCAGGAGTGCGCGGCCGTCCACCAGAGCGACGGCCTCCTCGCACTCGCCGGGCGTGAAGTTGTCCAGGAGGATCAGGTCGGCGCCGGCGTCCACGACCTCGCGCAGCTGGTCCAGGGTGTCGACCTCGACCTCGATCGGCACCTCGGGGAAGGTCTCCCGTACGGCCTGGAAGGCCTGGGCGACGCCGCCCGCGGCGACCACGTGGTTGTCCTTGACGAGGGCCGCGTCCGAAAGCGACATGCGGTGGTTGACGCCGCCGCCCGTACGGACCGCGAACTTCTCCAGGGAGCGCAGTCCGGGTGTCGTCTTGCGGGTGTCCCGTACGCGCGCGCCGGTGCCCTCCAGAACGTCCGCCCACGCGCGTGTGGCCGTCGCGATGCCGGAGAGGCGGCACAGGAGGTTCAGCGCGCTGCGCTCGGCCGTCAGCAGGTCCCTGGTGCGGGTCGTGACGCTCAGAAGCCGCTGGCCGGCCTCTACGCGGTCGCCGTCCTCGACATGGCGCTCGACCTCGAACTCGTCGGTGCAGACCACGGAGACGACCGCCTCGGCGATCCTCAGGCCCGCCACGACGCCGGCCTCGCGGGCGGTGAAGTCGGCGGTGGAGAAGGCCTCTTCGGGGATGGTCGCGACCGTGGTCACGTCCACGCCGTGGTCGAGGTCCTCCTCGATGGCGAGGTTCGCGATGTCCTCGACCTCGACGGGGTCGAGACCGGCGTCGGCGAGGAGCTGCGCGAGGGCGGGGTCGAGCCCGCACTCGGCGTACTCCAGGGAATCGATGCCGTACTCCCCTTCGGCGCCGCAGCCGCAGTTGTCTCCGCAGCCACCTCCATCGAGGAGGGGGAGGAGGGGAAGGTCCGGGGTGCTCACTTCTGTCACTGCTCCTGGGGGCTGGGCGTGGGGGTCCCCCCGGCTCGAACAGAGTCGCGAGCCTGAGGGAGTGTCGGGGGGAAGTCTGGGGTGTCGGTGGTGTGTACCGCGAGCGTCCGGTCGGGATTGAGCCTTACGACGACGTGACGCCACCAGGTGTCGTCGTCCCGTTCAGCGCGGTCCTCGCGCCAGTGGCAGCCGCGGGTCTCCTCACGGAGGAGGGCGGCGGTGACGAGGACGCGGGCCACACACAGGAGGTTGGTCGCCTCCCAGGTGTCGACGCCGGGTTCGGCCGTCTTGCCGTTCTCGTCGAGAGCGTCGCGGGCGTCGGCGTGCAGGCGCTGGAGGCGGTCGGCCGCGGTCTCCAGGGAGGTGGCCGAGCGCAGGACGCCGGCGCCGTCCGTCATGATCCGCTGGATCGCGAACCGCGCCTCGGCGGCGAGCAGCGGGTGGGCCGGCTTATCGGGCCGGTCGATCGGCGAGGGCACGCGCGCGTGGGGACCGTTCTCCGCGTGTCCGGTCTCCTCGTGTCCGGTCTCCTCGTGTCCGTTTTCCGCGTGTCCGTTCTCCTCGTGGCGGTCCGTGATGTCCGCCGCGATGCGCTCGGCGTAGACGAGGCCCTCCAGGAGGGAGTTGGAGGCGAGCCGGTTGGCGCCGTGGACACCGGTGCAGGCGACCTCGCCGCACGCGTACAGCCCGGGGACGGTAGTACGGCCCCGGGAGTCGGTGCGGACGCCTCCGGAGGCGTAGTGGGCGGCCGGGGCGACCGGAACGGGCTCGGTGACCGGGTCGATGCCGTGGGCGCGGCAGGCGGCCAGGATCGTCGGGAAGCGGTGCTCCCACATGTGCGCGCCGAAGTGCCGGGCGTCCAGGTACATGTGCTCGGCGTTCTGCTCCTGCATGCGCCGCATGATGCCCTTGGCGACGATGTCGCGGGGCGCCAGTTCGGCGAGTTCGTGCTGGCCCACCATGAAGCGCGTGCCGTGCGCGTCGACGAGGTGGGCGCCCTCGCCGCGTACCGCCTCGGACACCAGGGGCTGCTGGCCCTCGGCGTCCGGGCCGAGGAACAGCACGGTCGGGTGGAACTGCACGAACTCCAGGTCGCTGACCTCGGCCCCGGCCCGCAGCGCGAGCGCGACGCCGTCGCCGGTGGACACCGACGGGTTGGTGGTCGCCGAGAAGACCTGGCCCATGCCGCCGGTCGCGAGGACCACGGCGGGCGCGTGGACGGCTCCCACTCCGTCGTGCTGGCCCTCTCCCATGACGTGCAGGGTCACGCCGGCCGTGCGTCCTTCGGCGTCCGTGAGGAGGTCCAGGACGAGCGCGTTCTCGACCGTGCGCAGACCACGCGCGCGTACCGCCTCGACCAGGGCGCGGGAGATCTCGGCGCCGGTCGCGTCGCCGCCCGCGTGGGCGATACGGCGGCGGTGGTGGCCGCCCTCGCGGGTCAGCTCCAGGCCGCCCTCTTCGGACTCGTCGAAGTGGGCGCCGGTCTCGATGAGGCGGCGTACGGCGTCGGGGCCCTCGGTGACGAGGATGCGGACGGCGTCCTCGTCGCACAGGCCGGCGCCCGCCACGAGGGTGTCGTCGAGGTGCTGCTCCGGGGTGTCGCCCTCTCCCAGGGCCGCGGCTATGCCGCCCTGCGCCCAGCGGGTGGAGCCGTCGTCCAGGCGGGCCTTGGTGACGACGACCGTCCTCAGACCGGCGGCGTCGCAGCGCAGGGCGGTGGTGAGTCCGGCGACTCCGGAGCCGACGACCACGACGTCGGCGGTGAGGGACCAGCCGGGTGCGGGCGCGTGCAGACGTATGCCTGTGCTGGTCACGAGGCGGCTCCGAAGGTCAGAGGAATGTTGTCGATCAGCCGGGTCGTCCCGACCCGGGCGGCGACGGCGAGGACGGCCTCGCCGGTGTAGCCGGCCGGGACCTCGGTGAAGTCGGACGGATCGACCAGTGCCAGGTAGTCCAGGGCCAGCGGGGGACTGAGGCGGGCCGCGTCGTCGAGGACCAGACGGGCGGCGGCGTGGACCGCGGCGGGCCCTCCGGGGGCCGCCTTGGCGACGGCGTGCGTGTCGGCGGCGGCGCGGGACTCGCCGATGGCGCTGAGGGCGTCGCCGCGCGCGTGGGTGACGGGCACTTCGCGGGCACGCGCACGCAGGGCCTCCTGGGCGGCGTGCCGGTCGCTGCCCGCGAACAGGGCCTGGGAGAGGGCGAGCGCGGTGCGGCGCTCAGTGACCGACAGATAGCGGTTGCGGCTGGACAGGGCGAGCCCGTCCGCCTCGCGCACCGTCGGAACCTCGACGATCTCCACGCCGAAGTTCAGGTCGCGCACCATCCGGCGGACGAGGGCGACCTGCTGGGCGTCCTTCTGCCCGAACAGCGCCACGTCGGGCCTGGTGAGGTGCAGGAGCTTGGCGACGACGGTGAGCATGCCGTCGAAGTGCCCGGGCCGCGTCGAACCCTCCAGGCGCTCCCCCATGGGTCCCGCGCTGATGCGTACCTGGGGTTCACCGCCCGGATAGACCTCGTCCACGCCGGGCGCGAACACGACGTCCGCGCCCGCCTGCTCGGCGATCTTGATGTCTGCGTCCAGGGTGCGCGGGTAGCGGTCGAGGTCCTCGCCCGCGCCGAACTGGAGGGGGTTCACGAAGACGGTGACGACGACCTCGCCGTCGCCGCCCGCGATCTCCCGGGCGGTGCGGATCAGGGTCGCGTGGCCCTCGTGCAGGGCGCCCATCGTCATGACGACGGCACGGCGGGCCCTGCGTACGCGCGCGTGCAGTTCGTCGGCCGTGCTCAGCAGGACGGTGGTCATCGGACGGCTCCGCTCTCGGCACCTGCGCACGTCATCGGGCGTCTCCTTCGGGATCGTCGAGTCCGTCCGGGCCGTCGGGACCGGTGGGGCCATCCGGTGCGGTGGGGTCGGTGGGGCCGTCCGGGCCGGTGGGGTCGGTGGGGCCGTTGGCGAGTACGCCCAGGAGGTCCTCGGCGAGCTCCGGCTTGAGCAGGCCGTGGGCGAGGGCCCGGTCGGCGGTCGCGCGGGCCATCGCCAGATAGCCGGCGACGGTCTGCGGCGCGTGCTCGCGCAGCTCGGCGACGTGCGCGGCGACCGTGCCCGCGTCGCCGCGCGCCACCGGTCCGGTGAGGGCCGCGTCGCCCGATCTGAGGGCGTTGTCCAGAGCGGCGCCCAGCAGCGGACCCAGCATCCGGGCCGGGGCGTCGACACCCGCCGCGCGCAGCAGATCCATGGACTCGGCGACCAGTGTGACCAGGTGGTTGGCGCCGAGCGCGAGGGCCGCGTGGTACAGCGGCCGGGCCTCCTCGGCGACCCACTCGGGCTCGCCGCCCATCTCGATGACCAGCGCTTCGGCGACCATCCGCAGCTCCTCGGGCGCGGTGATCCCGAAAGAGCATCCGGCGAGCCGCTGTACGTCCACGGGAGTGCCGCTGAACGTCATCACGGGGTGCAGGGCGAGGGGCAGCGCCCCGGCGCGCAGAGCGGGGTCGAGGATCTTCGTCCCGTACCGCCCCGAGGTGTGCACGAGCAGCTGTCCCGGCCGGACGGAGCCGGTGTCGACGAGCCCCTCCACCAGTCCTGGCAGGGCGTCGTCCGGGACTGTCAGCAGCACCAGGTCGGCCCGCTCCAGGACCTGCGCGGGTGTCACCAGCGGCACGTCGGGCAGCAGCTGCGCGGCACGGCGCCTGGAGGCGTCGGACACCCCGGACACGGCCACCGGGCGGTGACCGGCGAGCTGGAGCGACGCGGCCAGGGCGGGGCCCACGCGCCCGGCGCCGACGACGCCGACGGTGAGCCGCGCGGGGCGGTCCTTGGGATCTGGCTGGGGGAATGTACTCACTCGACGGCGGCCTTCCGTTCCAGTCCGCTCGGGGTACCGGACGCTTTCTCGTCATGTTAACGCGATTGGTCCGGGGGCCGTTTCCCCGTCCACAGCCTGTGGGGAACACGCCTGCGGGGAATTCGCATGACCTGCGCCGTGGTGTCCTGCATGATCCGGAGCATGGGAGACACGGCGGAAGAGGCGGAAGAGACTGCGGAGCAGCGGCGCAGGGTCGCCTGGCGGGGGGCCCGGCGGGCGCTGTGGCGGCCGGGCTTTCGCTCCACGGTCGGTGAGCTGCTGGCCCGGCTGACGGACAGCGCTCCGGACGTGTACGACCTCGACCTGCCGGTGGACATGTACGGCAACGGGATCGTCGAGACCCTGGAGGAGCGGGTCGCCGGCCTGCTCGGCAAGGAGGCCGCCGCCTTCTTCCCCTCGGGCACCATGGCCCAGCAGGTCGCGCTGCGCTGCTGGGCGGGCCGTACGGGCAATACGACGGTGGCGATGCATCCCCTCTCCCACCCGGAGCTCCACGAAAGGCACGCCTTCAGCGCCCTCAGCGGTCTGCGGACCGTCCATCCGACGAGCGAGCCCCGGATGCCCTCCGCCGACGAGGTGCACGACCTGGACGAACCCTTCGGAACGCTGTTCCTCGAACTGCCCCTCCGGGAGGCCGGGTTCGTCCTGCCCTCCTGGAAGGAACTGGTCGCCGTCACGGACGCGGCCCGCGAACATGACGCCGTGGTACACGTCGACGGGGCCCGCCTGTGGGAGTGCGTCACCCATTTCGGCCGCCCCCTGGACGACATCGCGGCTCTCGCGGACAGCGTCTACGTGTCCTTCTACAAGTCACTGGGCGGACTCGGCGGCGCCGCCCTCGCGGGCCCGAAGACCCTCGTCGACGAGGCGAAGGCCTGGCGCCACCGGTACGGCGGGCAGATCCTCCAGCAGTTCCCCACCGCCCTGTCCGCGCTGATCGGCCTGGAGAAGGAACTGCCTCTGCTCCCGGAGTACGTGGCCCACGCGCGCGTGGTCGCCGCGGCGCTGCGCGAGGGGTTCACCGGGGCCGGGCTCCCCTGGACGCGGATCCACCCCGAGGAGCCGCACACGCACCAGTTCCAGGTGTGGCTGCCGTACGAGGCCGACACCCTGACCGAGGCGGGGATGCTGCAGGCGGAGGAGACGGGCGTGTCCCTCTTCCCGCAGGTCTGGGGCCGGGGCGGGCCCGGTCTGTCGTTCACCGAGGTCACGGTGGGCGCGCCGGGCCTGGAGTGGACGGCGGACGACGTACGGGCCGCCGCCACGGACTTCGTGACGCGGCTCCCCCGCTGACGGGGGCTCCCCCGTGACCGGTCCGCCCGGTGGAAGCAGCTTGCGCCGGACGGGCCCCGGCCGTCCCGTCGATTGACGGCGCTCGTCAATCGACGGCCGCGTTGTCAGTGGCGGGGTGCACCATGAGGTCATGAGCGTGACCATCGACATCTCCGGCCTGCGCAGGGAGCGGGTGGCCGTCGTGCCCTCGCCCCTGGCCGAGTTGTGCATGGCACTGCACGCGCTGGCCGAGCCGGGGCACCACCCCGGTCTCCAGGGCTGGGCGACCGGGGTGACCACCCGGCTCGACCCGCATCTGGCCGACCGGATGTGCGAGGCCGACTTCCTGTGGCGGACGACGTTCTCGGACCTGTTCCTGCCGTACGCGGGAGCGGCGGGCGGCACCACGCTCCCGGGCGCCACCCTCGCCGAGGAGCTGGACCTGCTCGACAAGCTGACGGACGAGCAGTTCGTGGACGCGGCCCTGGAGTTCACCTGTGCGCTCCCGTACGGCGCGCAGGGCGCCGGCGCCCTCGCCGACACCACGTCCCGCCGCCGCGCCCTGGAGTTCGCCGCCGCGCGCGGCCCCCGGCCGGCGGAGTTCACCGAGCGGCTGCTGACCGACCCGCCGCGGATCCGGGCCTGGCTGCGGCAGTTCCTGGAGGACTGCGACGAGGCCTTCTTCGCCGAGACCTGGTCCCGGCTGCGCCACCAGCTGGAGGCGGACGCCCGCCGCAAGACGGACCTGCTCGGACGCCGGGGCCTGGCCGAGGCGCTGGCGTCGGTGTCGTCCGCGGTGGCGCTCGACGAGGCCGGCGGCAGGATCGTCGTCGACAAGCTGGGCCACGGCCACACCGCGGTACGGGCGGGCAGCCTCCTGCTGGTGCCGACGAGCCTCGGCTGGCCGCATCTCATGGTGCTGCACCGGTACGGCTGGCAGCCGGTGATCCACTACCCGGTCGGCTCTCCGGAGCTGACGGCCCCGACCTCCGTCGAGCAGCTGACCCTGCGGATGGCGGCCCTGTCCCATCCGATGAGGATGCGGCTGTGCCGGAGCCTGGCCCGCAGCGCGTTCACCACGAGCGAGCTGGCACAGACGTACGGCATGACGCCTCCCGAGATATCCCGGCATCTGAGCGTGCTGAAGAAGGCGGGCCTGCTCACCACCCGGCGCCGAGGGCGGTACGTCCTGCACCAGTTGGACGTCTCGATGGTGGCCCGGCTGGGCAGCGACTTCCTGGAGGGGATCCTGCGCTGAGCCGATGCCGCGCCGGCCCGATCCCGCGCTGAGCCGCCCGCCCCGCGCTCCTCGGGCTCCGCTCAGCCGGAGCCCGCCCGACCGGAGCCGGTGCTCAGCCCTGCCCCCCGCCGGCCCGTACGAGACCCGTCTCGTATGCGAGGACGACGACCTGGACGCGGTCGCGCAGGCCCAGCTTGGTGAGGATGCGGCCCACGTGGGTCTTGACCGTCGCTTCGGAGAGGACCAGCCGGGCCGCGATCTCGCCGTTCGACAGCCCCTGCGCGACCAGCATCATGACCTCGCGCTCACGGCCGGTGAGCCGCTCCAGCTCCTTGTGCTGGGGGTCCTTGCCGGCGCTGGGCAGCATCGGCGCGAAGCGGTCGAGCAGACGCCTGGTCGTCGAGGGTGCGACGACCGCGTCGCCGCTGTGCACGGAGCGGATCGCGGCGAGGAGTTCGCCGGGCGGCACGTCCTTGAGCATGAAGCCGGAGGCGCCCGCCTTGAGCCCGGAGAAGGCGTACTCGTCGAGGTCGAAGGTGGTCAGGATCAGTACCTTCGGCGGATTCGGGTCCGAGCAGATGCGGCGGGTCGTCTCGACGCCGTCCAGCTTCGGCATGCGGACGTCCATCAGCACCACGTCGACGCTGGTCGCACGCAGCACCTGCAGGGCCTCCACACCGTCGCCCGCCTCCGCGACGACCTCCATGTCCGGCTGGGCGTCGAGCACCATCCGGAACCCGGTGCGCAACAGCACCTGGTCGTCGACGAGCATCACGCGGATCGGCATGGGGAGGTCCTCCGGTCGGTTCATGAAACGTGCACGTGTCAGTGGGCGGGCTTCAGCGGAAGCAGGGCGCTGATGCGGAAGCCTCCGCCAGGACGCGGCCCAGCGTCCAGGGTGCCGCCGACCATGCCGATGCGCTCGCGCATACCGATCAGGCCGTGGCCCTGTCCGTCGATCCCGCCCTCCTCGTACAGCTCGTGCGGGGCGCCCTTGCCGTCGTCCTCGACGAGCAGGCCGAGTCCGTCGTCGAAGTAGACCAGGCGCACACTCGCCCCCGTGTTCGGCCCCCCGTGCTTGCGGGTGTTGGTGAGGGCCTCCTGCACGATGCGGTACGCGGTCAGCTCGACGCCGCTGGGCAGCGGACGCGGGGTCCCCTCGACCTTGAAGTCGACGGGGAGGCCGGAGGTCCGGCACTGCTCGATCAGTTCGTCGAGCTGCTCCACATCGGGCTGCGGCACGTACTCGCCGGACTCCTGGTGCTCGCCGGTGCGCAGGACACCGAGGAGGCGGCGCATCTCGGCGAGGGCCTGCCTGCCTGTCCCGGAGATGGTCTCCAGTGCCTTCTTTGCCTGGTCGGGGGCGGAGTCGAGCACGTACGCGGCGCCGTCGGCCTGGACCACCATCACCGAGACGTTGTGCGCGACCACGTCGTGCAGTTCGCGGGCGATCCGGGCGCGCTCGGCGGCGACGGCGACCTTGGCCTGCGCCTCGCGTTCCTTCTCCAGCCGGGCGGCACGCTCCTCGAGCTGCGCGAAGTAGGCGCGGCGGGTCCGCAGGGAGTCGCCGAGGACCCAGGCGAGAGCGAAGGGGACCGTCTGGAAGACCGCGATCGCGATGTGGCCGGCGGCGCCCGAAGACTCTTGCGGCCAGCGCAGCTGCGCCAGCGGAGCCGCGCACAGGCCCATCGCCAGGGCCAGCCGGGACGCCCAGCGGGTGCCGTTCGAGGCGACCGTGAAGGTGATCACCAGCAGCGCGAAGTCGGCCGGCACCATCGACATGTCCAGCACCAGCTGCGCCGCGCCCATGAAGACGGCAAGGAGCAGCATCGCCTCGGGCAGGCGCCTGCGCAGCGCGATCACCAGGCACAGCAGCAGGGTGATCGGAACGGTGACGGCCAGCTCGCCGGTCCCGGCGTTCTCCGGTCCGGCCGTTCCGCTCACGACCGAGATCCCGAGCAGGACGACGGCCCAGAAGCCGTCGACCCATGTCGGGTGCCTGCGGAGAAAGTCATAGAGGCGCTGCACGTAACCCAGCGTATGGAAGCGTGCTGCGTGCAGGGGTCAACCGGAGGGTCGATCCGTAACCGGTGCTTGTACTCCCCAAGGTGGAGACCGCCGTGAAGTCGGCGCTTAACCTGGCGCGATGACAGTGGTGGGGAGCAGTGGTGGGCGCAGTGGAGCGTGAGGTGGCGGGCGGGGCGCGCGGGTGGCGCCGCGCGACCGAGGAAGCGCTGTACGGCCCCTCCGGTTTCTACCGCGGGCCGGAGGGGCCCGCGGGCCATTTCCGCACGTCGGTGCATGCGTCACCGCTGTTCGCGGGGGCCGTGGCCCGTCTGCTCCAGCTCGTCGACGAGGCGCTCGCTCACCCCGCCGAACTCGCCTTCGTCGACATGGGCGCGGGGCGCGGCGAACTGGTGACCGCCGTCCTGAGGACGCTTCCCGCCGACGTGGCCTCCCGCGCGCGCGGGTACGCGGTCGAACGCGCCGCCCGCCCCGCCGGTCTCGATCACCGGATCGAGTGGCTCCCGCAGCCTCCACCGGGCGTCACGGGGCTCCTGTTCGCCAACGAGTGGCTCGACAACGTGCCTCTGGACGTGGTCGAGGTGGACGCGCACGGAGTGCCCCGCCTCGTCCTCGTGGGCGCGGACGGGTCGGAGTCCCTCGGGGAGCCGGCCGGGAAGGCGGAGCGGGCGGACGCCGAGTGGCTGGAACGGTGGTGGCCGCTCACGGACACCGAAGGTCTCCGCGCCGAGATCGGTCGCCCTCGGGACGTCGCCTGGGCGTCCGCCGTGGCGGGTCTCGGCCGCGGTCTCGCCGTCGCCGTGGACTACGGGCACGGCCTGGAGGCACGGCCGCCCTTCGGAACGCTGACGGGCTTCAGGGAGGGCCGGGAGACGGCACCCGTGCCGGACGGTTCCTGCGACATCACCGCCCATGTGGCCCTGGACGCGTGCGCCCTGCCCGGCGGCCGGCTGCTGAGCCAGCGGGAGGCGCTGCGGGCGCTCGGGGTGAGCGGCGAGCGCCCGCCCCCTGCTCTGGCCTCCACGGATCCCACGGCCTACGTACGGGCCCTCGCGGGCGCGGGTGAGGCCGCCGAGCTGACCGCGCGGGGCGGTCTTGGCGACTTCGGCTGGCTGGTGCAGCCGGTGGGCATTCCGGACCCGCTGCCCGGCGTACAACAGCCTTCCGCGTAGACCAGCCCTCTCCGTGGAGCTACTTGTAGCTACTTGTCGATGTCTCCCACCACGAAGAACAGCGACCCCAGGATCGCCACCATGTCGGCGACCAGCGTGCCCGGCAGCAGTTCGGTGAGCGCCTGGATGTTGTTGTACGAGGCCGACCGCAGCTTCAGCCGGTACGGGGTCTTCTCGCCCTTGCTGACCAGGTAGTAGCCGTTGATGCCGAGGGGGTTCTCGGTCCAGGCGTACGTGTGGCCCTCGGGGGCCTTCAGGACCTTGGGGAGCCGCTGGTTGATCGGGCCAGGGGGCAGCTCCGCGAGCCCGTCCAGGCAGGCGTCCGCGAGGTCGAGCGCGTTGTGGGTCTGCTCCAGGAGGCATTCGAAACGGGCCAGGCAGTCGCCCTCCTGGCGCGTGACGACCTTCAGGGTGTCCTGGAGTTCCCCGTACGCGAGGTAGGGCTCGTCCCGGCGCAGGTCGAAGTCGACGCCGGAGGCACGCGCGATCGGCCCGCTGACCCCGTAGGCGTGCACCGCCTCCGGGGAGAGCACTCCGACACCGCGTGTACGGCCGCGGAAGATCTCGTTGCCGAGCACCAGATCGTCGAACCGGCCCATCCGGGAGCGCACCCCGGAAACGGCCGCACGCGCGCGTGTGGCCCATCCGGCCGGAAGGTCCTCCTTGAGGCCGCCCACCCGGTTGAACATGTAGTGCATGCGCCCGCCGGAGACCTCCTCCATGACGTGCTGGAGCTCCTCGCGCTCGGTGAACGCGTAGAAGATCGGGGTGATCCCACCCAGCTCCAGGGGGTACGACCCGAGGAACATCAGGTGGTTCAGGACCCGGTTCAGCTCGGCGAGGAGCGTGCGGGTCCACACCGCGCGCGGGGGCACCTCCATGCCGAGCATCCGCTCCACACCGAGGACCACGCCCAGCTCGTTCGAGAACGCGGAGAGCCAGTCGTGGCGGTTGGCGAGCATGATGATCTGGCGGTAGTCGCGCGCCTCGAAGAGCTTCTCCGCGCCGCGGTGCATATAGCCGATCACCGGCTCCGCGTGCTGGATCCGCTCGCCGTCGAGGACGATCCGCAGCCGCAGCACGCCGTGGGTGGACGGATGCTGGGGCCCGATGTTGAGCACCATGTCGGTGCTCTCCGCGGCGCCGCCGATACCGACCGTGGTCTCCGTGGGACCCGTCGTAGGAGTCATGGGGAGAGTGTCTCGTACGTACGCTTGCGGCATGGAGACGGGGACCTCGGAGAACGCGGGGCAGGCAGCGGAGCAGGCAGCAGGACGGGCAGCGGGGGGACAGGCAGCGGGGCGAGCGACCGGCGAGCCGGTGTGGACCGGGCTGCCGCCGGGGCTGCTGAGGATGCGACGGCTGTTGCTGGTGGTGTGGCTGGGGCTGCTGACCATCGGTACGGCCCTGCTGCTCGGCCTGCTCGCCGGGCCCGGCTGGGCGGCGTTCGCCCTGCTGCCGTTGGCGGTGCTGCTGGGAGGCTGGCCGATGCTGGGGCGCAACTGGCGTTCCTGGCGCTATGCCGAGCGGGCGGACGACCTGCTGATCAGCCGGGGTGTCCTGTGGCGCGAGGAGACCGTCGTGCCGTACGGGCGCATGCAGTTGGTCGAGGTCACCTCCGGTCCCGTGGAGCGGCACTTCGGGCTGGCGAGCGTGCAGTTGCACACGGCCGCCGCGGCGACGGACGCCCTCATTCCGGGCCTGGACCCGGCGGAGGCGGAACGTTTGCGCGACCGGCTCACGGAACTGGGCGAGGCCCGATCGGCGGGGCTGTGACGACGCCACCGGGCACCCCCAAGGACGTACGGGACGAGACCACGCCGGTACGGGACGGGACCGCGCGGGCGGGGGAAGAGGCCGGGCCCGTGGAGGAAGAGGCCGGGCCGGGGCCCGTACGGGAGGAGGCGCGGGGTACTCGGGAGGCGCGTGGCCCCCGGGCGGCGGGGAAGGACGCGCCCGTGCCGCACGAGCGGCGGCTGCATCCCGTGACGCCGTTGCGACGCGCGTGGGCGCCGGTGGCGGTGATCGCCGGGTGGGCCGTGCACGATCCCGACCAGGCACAGCGGCAGCTGATGCGGCTCACGACGACCGTGCTGCTGACCGCTCTCGCCGCGGCCGTCCTGGGAGCCGCCCTCTACGGCTTTCTGAGCTGGTGGTTCACGCACTTCGCGGTGACCGACACCGAGCTGCGCATCCGTACGGGCCTGGTGTTCCGCCGCACCGCGCACATCCGGCTGGAACGGATCCAGGCCGTCGACGTCACCCAGCCGCTGCTGGCCCGCGTGGCCGGTGTCGCCAAACTCAAACTCGACGTCGTCGGGACCGACAAGAAGGACGAGCTGGCCTATCTGGGCCAGGAGGAGGCCCGGGTGCTACGGGCCGAACTGCTCGCCCGGGCCGCCGGATTCGCGCCCGAGACCGCGCACGAGGTGGGTGAGGCGCCGGTCAGGCAGCTGCTGCACGTACCGGCCAAGGTCCTCGCCGTCTCGCTCGTCCTGACCGGGGCCACCTGGGGGACGCTGGCCGCAGCCCTCGTCGTACCGCCGCTGCTGTGGTTGGCCACCCACAGCGTGTGGACGGTGCTCGCGACGGCGCTGCCCCTGCTCGGCGCGGCGGGCGCGAGCAGTGTGGGGCGGTTCGTCGGCGAGTACGACTGGACCGTGGGCGAATCGCCGGACGGGCTCCGCATCGACCACGGGCTGCTCGACCGTACGCACGAGACGGTGCCGCCCGGGCGCGTCCAGACCGTACGCATCGTCGAGCCGCTCCTGTGGCGGCGGCGCGGCTGGGTCCGGGTCGAGCTGGACGTGGCGGGTTCGTCCAACTCCGTGCTCGTACCCGTCGCTCCGCGCGAGGTCGCCGAGTCGGTCATCGCGCGGGTGCTGCCGGGGGTGACGCTGCCGGTCGAACTCGCGCCGCCGCCGCGCCGGGCGGCCTGGTGCGTGCCGTTCTGGTGGCGGGGTTACGGGCTCGCCGTGACCGACACCGTCTTCGTGGCCCGGTACGGGCTGCTGCGCCGCAGTATCGCGCTCGTGCCGCACGCCAAGGTGCAGAGCGTGCGCCTGCAGCAGGGGCCGTGGCAGCACCGTAAGGGGCTCGCCGACGTCCGTGTGGACACCGGGGCCAACAGGACCGTGACGGCCCGTCTGCGGGACGCCTCGGAGGCGGCTGAGCTGCTGTACGCGCAGGCGGACCGGTCGCTCACCGGCCGGCAGGAGGCCCGGCCGGACCGCTGGATGGCCTGAGGGCAGTGGCTGATCGCCACTGCCCTCAGATCGCGCCCTCAGATCGCTGCCCTCAGGTCACCCGCCCTCACGTCGGAGGTGCTGCCCGCACGTCGGCTGCCCGCACGTCGGGGGTCAGGAAACCGCGCTCCGCAGTTCCGTCAGGTCGATCTGTTCCGTCTCGTCGTGCGCGGTCAGGTCGATGACCTGGCCGACACCGCGGGACTCCTCGCCCGCGGGCTTGAACTCGGCCTCGGACTCGGCCTTGTGGAGCGCGAGCGCCTCCTGGCCCACCACGTCGGCGAGGTCCTCGTTCTGCACGGCTTCCAGCGCCTCCGCGCCCTTCTGCGTACCGAAGAAGTCGAAGCCGCCCTCGACGGCCTGGCGCCGCGCGGGCGTGGCCGGCGCGACCGCCACGGCCGTGGGCACGGTGAAGTGCCCGGCGGGGCGCGGGGGCCGTGCGGCGGGCGTCAGTGCGGACGCGCTCGCCGGGGACGGACCCGCTCCGGCCGCGGGCGGCTGCTCCACGCGGGCCACTTCCGACGGGGCGGGCCGCGCGAGGACGGAGCCCGGCGACTCCTGCGGCGTGGTGGCGGGAGCGGTCCGGGGCGTCGTACGGGTCGCGGTGGACTGCGTGGACTGCAGGGACGACACGCCGGTGGAGGCGAACCGTGTGCGAGGCCGTACGGTCTCGGCGGGCCGTGCGTGGGCCCGTCCCGTCTCGGCGGTCTGCGCGGGCGCCGGTTCGGTCGCGGCGGCCGTGCGCTCGTGCCCGCCGGCCGCCTCGGGCTTCCCCAGCGTCTCGCCCTCCTGCCGGGCCTCGCCCTTGGACGGAGCGCCCGTCATGGTTCCGCCCGCCGTGGACGCGCCCTTCGGGGCACCGCCCGGCCGGGGCGCTCCCTTGCCGGGGCCGCCCGGGGAGGGCGTGCCCTTCCGGGTGCCGCCCTTCGCGGGAGTCCGCTTGACCACCGGGCCGCCCTTGGGAGGCGTGGTCGGCGCGGGGTCGTCCGGAGCCGGCCCGTCCAGGACCGAGCCGTCCTTCGCCGCGTCCGTCGTCGCGTCCGTCGCGGCAGCGGCCTGCGTCGCACCGGCTTGGGCACCGGCGTCGGCCGCCACGGTCTCGGCCGCTGTGGATTCATCCGCCGGAGAACCGTCCGGCACCGGGCCGGTCTCCTCCGTCACGTCTTCAGCGGTGGCGTCGCCCTCGGACTCGCCGTCGGACTCGGCGTCGGACTCGGCGTCGGACTCGGCGGTGGGCCCGGCGGTGGGCCCGTCCTCGGCCGAGCCGTCCGCCGGAGCGGCGTCCTCGTCGGCTCCGGAGAGCCGTCGCAACGCCGCGTTGGCCTTCACGTAGAGAACCGAGGCCGCCGAGGACGCCGCGAGGGCCGCCTGGACCGTCGCCGCCGTCGCCTCGGGCACCGCTGCCCCGGGCTCCGTGTCGGCCGACGCCCCGGGATCCGTCTCCTCGGAAGCGGACCCCGGCGAACCCGCTGCGGACAGCGCCGGGACCGGAGCGCTCGTCTCTATCTCAAGGAGTCGGCGGCCCTCCAGCGCGGTGGCCCGCTCTGTCTCCGCCGTGGCGTACCGCCGCAACAGCGCGGCGTGTTCGTTGCGCAGCCCGGCCAGCTCGGTCCGCTTGGCACGGAGCCGTTGCTCCAGCTTGGTACGCAGTTCGCGCGACTCGTCCAGGTCGCTCTCCAGCTCGGCGACCCGCTCCTCATGACGCCACTCGTCGCTCGCTCGCCCGCGCGCGAGGTCCGCGACGCGCATGCCCGCCGACGCGTCCCAACGGCGCATGACGATCGCGCCCACGACAGCCGTCACCGCGGCGCCCGCAGCCAGCCCGCGAAGCGCCCATGGTTCGGAGAACAGCCATGGCCCGACGGCGCAGACGGCGGATACGCCTGCGATCGCCGAGGGGGGCAACAGCCGGTGCAGAGGTGGTGAATGGCGGTGACGTCCTCGTGGCATGGCCAGAAACTTACCGCGCGTAGGCGAATGATGGTGCCTCGCGTGGCAAAAACGCAGCCACACCGAAACCTTCTCGCCGCCCCTTCACCGAACAATCCCCGCACCGGTCACTCCCTGACCACCACTTCGGCCAGGCACCGGCACTCCCATCTGCCACACGCCGTCCGCCGGTTTGCCCAGGCCTTCTTCTCCGCCTTCTCCCCCTCTCCGTGCTCTCCGCCTTCTCTGCCCGAGTTCCCGAGATCCGAAAAGGATCTCCCTGCCGGCGCCGGGGAATTCCGCGCACCGCGCCGCTTATTCGAGAACGGCGTCGACAGCGCCCTTCCGGGGCGGTGGCTCAGCGGTCGTCCAGCCGCCCGCTGAGCCACTGGAGGGTCGCCGGGATCTCACGCCGCCAGGTGTTGAAGTTGTGCCCGCCGCTGTCGAGGATGACCGACGAGATCCGGGTCGGTTTCCTCGCCCCGGCCAGGTCGATGAACCGCAGCGTCTCCCGGTAGTTGTGCTCGCCCTGTCTGCTGCTGCTGACGAGCAGTGAGGTGTCGGGCGCGGGCCTGTGCTTGAGGAACCACATCAGGTCGGCGCTGTCGCGCGCCTCCTTGTCACCGTGGAAGAGATCGCCCGTCGTGGAGTCGTTCGGCGGCCGGTAGTACGGAGACAGGCCCGCCCCGGCGGCGTACGTCTCCGGGTGGTGGATCGCGAGCTTCAGCGCGCAGTACCCGCCGGTCGAGTCACCGACGATTCCCCAGCTCCCGGGCTTTGTGCCCACTCTGTAGTGATGTGACACGGCGTCGGGGAGGTCCTCGGCGAAGAACGACTCGGTCCGCGGGCCGCCGGGGACGTCCACGCATTCGGTGTCGCGCGGCGGCGCGACGGTCGGCCGCATCATGACCAGGATCATCGGCCGCATCCTGCCGCTCTTGGCCAGCGCGTGGGCGGTCTGCGGATAGTGCAGACCCTTGATGAGCGCCTCCGCGGTACCCGGATAACCCGTGAGCACGACAGCGGCCGGAAAGGTACGGGTGCGGTACTGCGGCTGGAAGTACTCCGGCGGCAGATAGACGTACGCGGAACTCGCGATACGCGTCCGCCGGCCCACGACGTCGACCTTCTGGAGCTGGCCGCCGATCCGCGGCCGCGCCCCACCGGACACGTCGACCTGCCGGGTGCCGACCACCTTGAGCGGTCCGGCCGTACCCGCGGCGTCGTGGTCGGCCACGACGCCCTGCCCGGACTCCTGGCCGAAGAGGTCGGCCCAGCTCGCATAGAACCCGAAGGCCTGGTTGGCGGCGAGGCCGACCGCCGCGAAGACCACGATCTGAGTGGCCGCCAACAGGCCGATCCGCCCTGCCACCGCACGCCAGTCGCGGCGCGCGAGGAGCGGCCAGAACCACACCGTGCCGACGAACAGCAGCACCGCGATGAGAACCACCAGTGCCAGCAGCTTGTTACTCGTGAGACCCATGGGCTGTTCCTGCCTGCGCTTTCCGGCCGGTGGCCGACGCCGTTTCCTTCACGGTGCCTTGCCCCGTCTTTCCTCGCCCTTTGGAGCGGTTTTCCGCAAGGGAGTGAACCTGGCTCCCCAAGGAACCGTCCTAGAGGGCGCAATGTCGCCGGATGCCGGATTGGCACCGGATTCAAGGTCTCTCGCAGAACCACGGGATGCGATGTCTGTCAGGATAGATGGGGAAAAGTCGGGCCGGATTCCAGATCGAACAGGCCGTCCGCAGGGGGTACCCCGCGGTCCACAGGAGGTGCTCCGCCGTCCGCGGGGCATACTCCGCGGCCCGCGCCCCGAGGCCGTCCCCACCTGGGTCGCCGGAGCCTGCACGCTCGTAGGAGTCCTGGACATCGCCGCGGGCGTCGTCCCGCGCTTTCACCACAGCCGCATGCACACCCTCGCGGAGGTGCTGCCCGGTGCGCTGGGCCCGATCGCCGCCGCCCTGTCGCTCAGTACGGGCGTTCTGCTGCTGCTCCTGGTCCACGGGCTGCGCCGGCGCAAGCGGAGGGCGTGGCGGGCCGCCGCGGTGCTGCTCCCGGCGGGCGCCCTCGCTCAGTTCACATACCGGCACTCGCTCGTCGGCGTTCTCATCTCGCTCGCGCTGCTGGCCCCGCTGCTGCGCCACCGGGACGAGTTCACGGCGCTGCCCGACCCGCGCAGCCGCTGGCGGGCGCTCGCCAACTTCGTTCTCATGGGCGCCGGTTCCCTCGTTCTCGGCCTGGTGATCGTCAGCGTCCACCCCCACCGCATGGTCGGCGACCCGAGCCTCGCGGACCGGATCGCCCATGTGCTGTACGGCCTGTTCGGACTGGAGGGGCCCCTCGACTACACGGGCACCACGTCCTGGACGGTGGCCTTCTCCCTCGGCGCGCTCGGCCTGCTGACCGCCGTGACCACGATCTACCTGGCCTTCCGCCCCGAACACCCGGCCGCGCGCCTCACCGAGGACGACGAGAGTCGTCTGCGGGCCCTCCTGGACAAGCACGGCGGACGCGACTTACTCGGCCACTTCGCGCTCCGCCGTGACAAGGCGGTCGTCTTCTCGCCGAGCGGCAAGGCGGCCGTGACCTACCGGGTCGTCTCCGGCGTGATGCTCGCCAGCGGCGACCCGATCGGCGACGTCGAGGCCTGGCCTGGCGCGATCGAACGCTTCATGGACGAGGCCGTGGCCCACTCCTGGACGCCCGCCGTCATGGGCTGCTCCGAGACCGGCGGCGGGGTCTGGACCCGCGAGACCGGCCTCGACGCCCTCGAACCGGGCGACGAGGCGGTGGTGGATGTCGCGGATTTCTCCCTGGCCGGTCGCTCGATGCGGAACGTGCGCCAGATGGTGAAACGCATCGAGCGCGCCGGCTACGAGATCCGCGTACGGCGCATCCGTGACCTGGGCGAGGGCGAGCTGGACCGGATCCGCGGGGCCGCGGAGGACTGGCGCGGCACGGACACCGAGCGCGGCTTCTCCATGGCACTCGGCCGCATCGGCGACCCGGCGGACGGCGACTGTCTCATCGCGACGGCGCACAGGATCGAAGAGGCGGCGCGAAA
Organism: Streptomyces sp. NPDC048484; assembly: GCF_040651415.1. Classification (NCBI taxonomy): domain Bacteria; kingdom Bacillati; phylum Actinomycetota; class Actinomycetes; order Kitasatosporales; family Streptomycetaceae; genus Streptomyces; species Streptomyces sp. NPDC048484. Next base: position 109,011 of record NZ_JBEZJY010000027.1, on the reverse strand, counting down.
GGAGCCCCCGCACGCGTCCGGCTCCGGCGAAGTCACCGGCGGGGCGGCAACAGCGGACCGGTACGGGTGGGGCGTCGGCGGCCCCGGACCGTACGGCGACCTGAAAGCCGTACTCCACTTCGTCCCCTGGGGCAGGGACAGGGTCTCCCTGGACCTCATGCGCCTCGACCGCGCGGCGGACCCCGGCATGAACGAACTCCTCATCGTGGCGGCCCTCCAGGCGGCTCCATAAGAGCGGCGTGACCGCCTCCGCCGCGTCCCCTCCCCCACCATGAACCCCGGCCGCCTCGCGACGCCCACCCCCGCGCCGCGCGGCGGCCGGCCAGGACGGGCCGGCCAGGCGGCGGGCGGGCCGGCGGGAGAGAAAGAACCGGGCCGCGCACGGGCAGCGCGGGCCGCACCCACCGCACAGCGCCGACCGGTGCGGCCCGGTGCCAACCCGTGCCGACCGGCGACCCGCCCCCTTGGGCCTAGGCTGGGCGGTATGAGCAAGAAGAGCGGGCGAGGCCAAGTGTCAGGGCTTCCGGCCTGGGACCGCTGCGCGGTCATGGGCGTCGTGAACGTGACCCCCGATTCCTTCTCGGACGGCGGCCACTGGTTCGACACGACCGCCGCCGTGAAGCACGGCCTCGACCTGGTCTCGGAGGGCGCGGACCTGGTCGACGTGGGAGGCGAGTCCACCCGCCCCGGGGCCGCCCGCGTCGACGAGGCGGAGGAGCTCAAGCGCGTCATACCTGTCGTCCGCGGCCTCGCCTCCGAGGGCGTCGTGGTCTCCGTGGACACCATGCGCGCCTCCGTCGCCGAGCGCTCACTCGCCGCGGGCGCCGTCCTCGTCAACGACGTCAGCGGCGGTCTCGCCGACCCGGCGATGATCCCGGCCGTCGCCGCCGCGGGCGCCCCCTTCGTTGTCATGCACTGGCGCGGCTTCCTCCAGGGCAGCACCGTGCGGGGGACGTACGAGGACGTCGTCTCCGAAGTCGTCGACGAGCTCCACGCGCGCGTGGAGGCCGTTCTGGCGGGCGGTATCGCCCCGGACCGGGTCGTCGTCGACCCGGGGCTCGGCTTCTCCAAGGAGGCCGAGCACGACCTCATCCTGCTCGCCCACCTCGACCGTCTCCGGGAGATCGGCCGCCCCCTGCTGGTGGCCGCGTCCCGCAAGCGTTTCCTCGGCCGGGTACTGGCGGGCCCGGAAGGCGCCCCGCCGCCCGCCCGCGAGCGGGACGCCGCCACCGCCGCGGTCTCCGCTCTCGCCGCTCACCAGGGCGCGTGGGCCGTCCGTGTCCACGAGGTACGGGCCACCGCCGACGCCGTCCGGGTCGCCCGGGCCGTGGAAGGCGCCCGCACCACGGAGGAAGCCGGCCCCGCAGAGGGACACCGCACCGCTGAGGGAGCCCGGTGAGCGCCCCGCACACGGATGTCGAGCAGGTCGAACTCGCCAACACCGCCTTCTACGAGACGCTGGAGCAGGGCGACTTCGAGAAGCTGTCCTCGATCTGGCTGACCCCGTCCGACCTGGGCCACGACGAGGAGTTCCACGACCCCGCACAGGCCGGTGAGATCTCCTGCGTCCACCCCGGCTGGCCGGTCCTCAACGGCCGCGGCGAGGTCCTGCGGTCGTACGCGCTGATCATGGCGAACACCGAGTACATCCAGTTCTTCCTGACCGACGTGCATGTGTCGGTCACCGGCGACACCGCCCTGGTGACCTGCACGGAGAACATCCTCAGCGGCGGCCCCCCGCCCGAGGACAGTGACGAACTCGGGCCGCTGGTGGGCCAGCTCGTCGTCGCCACGAACGTGTTCCGCCGCACCTCGGACGGCTGGAAACTCTGGTCGCACCACGCCTCGCCGGTACTGGCCGAAACGGACGACGACGAGCCGGACGACCCGTCATCCTGAGGCTCCGCGGTTCGACGCGCGTCAGCGGGTAGGCGTACCCGGGGCGCCTCCCACCGGGCGGCGATCTCCGTCGTAGTACGTTGGTGATCGTGGCGTCGGTCACGGACACGGACTCGCGACGGGGAACGACTGCCCGCCGGCCCGGTCCGGACGTCATCCGCGGCCGGTGTACCGCCCGCACACGGTACGACCTGCCCTTACCGACGATTGCAGGAGTGATTCGCGTGGATCGTGTCGCGCTGCGCGGCCTCAGGGCCCGTGGTCACCACGGTGTCTTTCCCAAGGAACGCGAAGAGGGCCAGACCTTCATCGTGGACCTCACGCTGGGCCTGGACACCCGCCCCGCCGCGGCCACCGACGACCTCACGAAAACCGTGCACTACGGCATCGTGGCGGAGGAGGTCGTGGCCGTCGTCGAGGGCAGGCCGGTGAACCTCATCGAGACCCTCGCCGAGCAGATCGCCCAGACGTGCCTGAAGCACGACGGGGTCCAGGAGGTCGAGGTGTGCGTCCACAAGCCGGACGCCCCGATCACGGTCCCCTTCGACGACGTGACCGTCACCATCATCCGGAGCCGAGCATGACCGCGTTCACCGGGAGCCAGAGCGACCCGACCGTACAGCCGGTCCCCGCCTCGGTGGTGGAGCAGGTGGACGCCGCCGACACGACCCTGCACAACCCGAAGCGCGCTGTGATCTCCCTGGGCTCGAACCTGGGAAACCGCCTGGAGACCATCCAGGGCGCCATCGACGCTCTGGAGGACACCCCCGGCGTCCGCGTCAAGGCGGTCTCCCCGGTGTACGAGACAGAGCCGTGGGGTGTGGAGCCCGGCAGCCAGCCGGCGTACTTCAACGCGGTGATCGTCCTCAGGACGACCCTCCCGCCCGCCTCGCTCCTGGAGCGGGCCCACGCGGTCGAGGAGGCCTTCAACCGGGTACGGGACGAGCGCTGGGGCCCCCGCACGATCGACGTCGACATCGTGGCGTACGCGGACGTGATCTCCGACGACCCGGCGCTGGTCCTGCCCCACCCGCGCGCCCACCAGCGCGCCTTCGTCCTCGCCCCGTGGAACGACGTGGAGCCCGAGGCCCAGCTGCCCGGTCACGGCCCGGTGGCACAGCTGCTCTCCGCGGTCCCCCGGGACGGTGTCGCACCCCGGGCCGACCTGGAACTCCAGCTGCCCGAGTAGTCGTTAAGAGCCTGTGTCACGTCCTCTAAGGTCAGGACGCACACGGGCGGTCGACCGACGACACGTAATCGCGAGGGGAACTGAGTGAAAGAGCTGCGCATCAGGACGCTGGCCGCGGTGTTCCTCGTGGCCGGGGTGCTGTCCTGGGCAGGTGCCCGCCTGTGGAGCTCGGTGGGCACGCTCCCCCAGGTCCCCCTGGCGGCCCCCGTCGTCCTGGCTCTGATCGCCGCGGTCCTGCTGGCCACGGCGCTCTCCCTGCGGACCCGTCTCAAGGCCCAGCGCGAGCGCCGCCCCGGCGCCAAGGGAGTCGACCCCATGATGGCCGCCCGCGCGGTCGTCTTCGGTCAGGCCAGCGCGCTGGTCGCCGCCCTCGTCGCCGGGATGTACGGCGGCACGGGCGCCTTCCTCCTGGAGTCCCTCGACATCCCCGTCCGCCGCGACCAGGCCATCTACGCCGGCTTCTCGGTCCTGGCGGGCATCGCCGTCATAGCGGCCGCCTTCTTCCTGGAACGCGTCTGCAAACTCCCGGAGGACGACGACACGAACGGCAGCACGGCCCCGGCGGCCTAGAAGATCACTGAAAATCTTGGGTTCTGGTGGTCAGCGCGCCACTATCAGGCTCATCGCCTCGGCTCGGGTCGTAGCGTCCCGAAGCTGTCCACGCACCGCCGATGTGATGGTCTTGGCTCCCGGCTTGCGGATGCCCCGCACGGACATGCACATGTGCTCGGCCTCGATGACGACGATCGCGCCACGCGCCTCCAGGATCCGTGTCAGAGAGTCGGCGATCTGCGTGGTGAGTCGTTCCTGCACCTGCGGACGCCGGGCGAAGACCTCGACGAGCCGGGCGAGCTTCGACAGACCGGTGATCTTGCCGGTGCTCGCCGGTATGTACCCGACGTGCGCCACACCGTGGAACGGCAGCAGATGATGCTCGCACAGGCTGACGATCTCGATGTCCTTCACCAGGATCATCTCGTCGTGCCCCAGGTCGAACGTCGTCGTCAGAACGTCCTCCGGCTCCTGCCACAGCCCCGCCAGGATCTCCCGGTAGGCGCGGGCCACCCGCCCCGGCGTCTCCAGCAACCCTTCGCGGTCCGGGTCCTCGCCGATGGCGATCAGCAGCTCTCGTACGGCGTTCTCGGCACGCTTCTCGTCGAACTCGCCGATCACACCCTCGCCGTCCAGCCGCACGGGGTCGGTCATCTCATGCCTCGTTCCTGAGCCTTCGACGTGTACGGATCACACGTCTCATGTGCGGGCATGGAAAGATGCCGCGCCCCCCAGGCTAAGACCTGGGGGGCGCGGCATCCATTCCGGGCCTGGTGAGGGGCCTGGTGAGGCCACCGGGGGCCGGGGTCAGCTCTCGGTGCGGTCCTCGGGGGCCGTCTCGGTCGCCGGGAGCGCCTCAGCGGATGCGTTGGCGTTCGCGGTGATCGCGGGACTCGAACCGTTCGTCAGTGACAGCTCCTTGGGGGAGAGCACCGGCGGGCGGGTGGACGGCGTGCGGCGGGAGGAGCCGGTCCACGCGGGGCGGGCCGGACGCTTGATGATGGGAGTGAAGACCTCGGCGATCTGCTCCTTGCTCAGCGTCTCCTTCTCCAGCAGCTGGAGCACCAGCGCGTCGAGTACGTCGCGGTTCTCGACCAGGATCTCCCAGGCCTCGTTGTGCGCGTTCTCGATGAGCTTCTTCACCTCTTCGTCGACGAGCGCGGCGACCTCTTCCGAGTAGTCGCGCGGGTGCGACATCTCCCGGCCCAGGAAGGGCTCGGTGTTGTCGCCGCCGAACTTGATGGCGCCGAGACGCTCGGTCATGCCGTACTGCGTGACCATCGCGCGGGCCGTGGTGGTGGCCTTCTCGATGTCGTTCGCGGCACCCGTGGTCGGGTCGTGGAAGACGAGCTCCTCGGCCGCGCGCCCGCCCAGCATGTATGCCAGCTGGTCGAGCATCTCGTTGCGGGTCGTGGAGTACCTGTCCTCGTCCGGCAGGACCATCGTGTAGCCGAGAGCACGGCCTCTGGAGAGGATCGTGATCTTGTGGACCGGATCGGAGTTCGGTGAGGCCGCCGCGACCAGGGCGTGTCCGCCCTCGTGGTACGCGGTGATCTTCTTCTCCTTGTCCGACATGATCCGGGTCCGCTTCTGCGGGCCCGCGACCACACGGTCGATCGCCTCGTCCAGCATGTCGTTGTCGACCAGCTTCCCGTTGTTGCGCGCGGTGAGCAGCGCAGCTTCGTTCAGCACGTTCGACAGGTCCGCGCCCGTGAAGCCGGGCGTGCGGCGCGCGACGGCCGACAGGTCGACGTCCGGGGCGACCGGCTTGCCCTTCTGGTGAACCTTGAGGATCGCCAGACGGCCCAGCATGTCCGGGCGGTCGACCGCGATCTGGCGGTCGAAGCGGCCGGGGCGCAGGAGAGCCGGGTCGAGGATGTCCGGGCGGTTCGTCGCGGCGATGAGAATCACGCCGCCCTTGACGTCGAAGCCGTCCATCTCGACGAGCAGCTGGTTCAGCGTCTGCTCACGCTCGTCGTGACCGCCGCCGAGGCCGGCGCCGCGATGGCGGCCGACCGCGTCGATCTCGTCCACGAAGACGATCGCCGGGGCGTTCGCCTTGGCCTGCTCGAACAGGTCACGGACTCGGGAGGCACCGACACCGACGAACATCTCGACGAAGTCGGAACCGGAGATCGAGTAGAACGGGACACCCGCCTCGCCCGCGACAGCACGTGCGAGCAGCGTCTTGCCCGTACCGGGAGGCCCGTACAGGAGCACGCCCTTGGGAATCTTGGCGCCGACGGCCTGGAACTTCGCCGGCTCCTGGAGGAACTCCTTGATCTCGTGGAGCTCCTCGACCGCCTCGTCCGAGCCCGCCACGTCGGCGAACGTCGTCTTCGGGGTGTCCTTGGTGATGAGTTTCGCCTTGGACTTCCCGAATTGCATGACCCGGGAGCCGCCGCCCTGCATCTGATTCATCAGGAACAGGAAGACGACGACGATGAGAACGAAGGGAAGCAGAGTCAGCAGGATGCCGACGAAGGCGTTCTGCTTGGTCGGCGAGACTGTGTAGCCGTCCGGGATCTGCTTGTTCTGGTACTTGTCCTGGAGGGTGGCGGCGAGGGTCACACCCTGGTCGCCGATGTAGCTCGCCTGGATCTTCGAGCTGCCCTCGACCTTTTCGCCGTCTTTGAGCTCGGCTTTGATGATCTGGTCGTCGCCGGTTGTGATCTTGGCTTGTTTGACCTTGTTGTCACTGATCGCCTGGACGACCTGGCCGGTGTCCACCGTCTTGTAGCCGCCGGACGAGCCGACGACCTGCATCAACACGACCACGGCAAGGACGGCCAGCACGATCCACATGACCGGCCCACGGAAGTATCGCTTCACGTCCATCCATACGGAGCGGTGTCGCCCCGTCCCTCCTGCCATAGTGAGTTTGATAAGACTGTTCTTCGGACGGTACCTCAGCATTGTCACCCGAAGCTGCACGGTCCGGCTGACAGACCCCGTCCACGTATGCTCCAACGGCGCGAAACCCGCTGGGGTTCCCGGTCGTCCTACAGGGGTTGAACCCCCGTAGGCGCGACGTCACCCGTCCAGGGTGCCTCAAGAGCCTGTGCCAGGCTCTCAGCCTCCGTAGACATGCGGCGCGAGCGTACCGACGAACGGGAGATTCCGGTACTTCTCCGCGTAGTCGAGGCCGTACCCGATGACGAATTCGTTCGCGATGTCGAACCCGACCCACTCCACGTCGATCGCGACCTTCGCGGCCTCGGGCTTGCGCAGCAGCGTGCACACCTTGAGGGACGCGGGCTCGCGGGAGCCGAGGTTGGAGATCAGCCAGGACAGCGTCAGCCCGGAGTCGATGATGTCCTCGACGATCAGGACGTGCTTGCCCTTGATGTCGGTGTCGAGGTCCTTGAGGATCCGCACCACTCCGGAGGACTGGGTGCCCGCGCCGTACGAGGAGACGGCCATCCAGTCCATGGTGACGGGGGTGGACAGGGCCCGCGCCAGGTCCGCCATGACCATCACGGCGCCCTTGAGGACACCGACGATCAGCAGGTCCTTGCCCGCGTACTCCGCGTCGATCTTCGCGGCCAGCTCGACCAGTTTCGCGTCGATCTCTTCCTTGGTGATGAGCACCGACTTGAGGTCGGTGCCCAGGTCTTTCGCGTCCACCCGCATCACTTTCGGTCGTCCCACCGGCTGCTTCCCGGCCCTCGGCGAAGAGGGTCCGCTCCCCGAAGGGGTTGCCCTTCAGGGGAGTCACCGCCCGAAGGGCGACTCTTTTTCAGCCTTGCCGAATCACCAGTCTGCCACCCTGCCGCTGGGCGACGACCTTGCCCGGGAGGTTGATGGCTCCCTGGCCGCGCCAGCCGGTGATCAGCCGGTCGATCTCCTCGATGTGGCGGGCGAACAGCGAACCGGCGGGCGCCCCGGCCTCGATGGCGGCGCGGCGCAGGATCCGGCGGCGCACGGCGGGCGGCAGCGCGTACAGCTTGGCGCACTCCAGGAGGCCCGCCGCGTCGCGTACCGAGGCCTCGGCCCGGCCGGCCCACGCGTCGAGTGCGTCGGCGTCGTCACGGGACAGCTGGGCCGTACGGGCGAGGGCCTCGACGACGCCCTTGCCGAGCGCCTTCTCCAGAGCGGGGAGCCCTTCGTGGCGCAGCCGGGAGCGGGTGTACGCCGGATCGGCGTTGTGCGGGTCGTCCCAGACGGGCAGCGACTGGACCATGCAGGCCTTGCGGGCGGTCTGCCGGTCCAGGTGCAGGAACGGGCGACGGTAGCGGCGGTCGGCGCCCGGCCCTCCGGAGACGGCGGCCATGCCGGACAGGGAGCGCGTTCCGGAGCCGCGGGCGAGGCCGAGCAGGACGGTTTCCGCTTGGTCGTCGCGCGTGTGGCCGAGCAGGACCGCGGCGGCGCCGTGCCGCTCGGCGGCGGCGTCCAGAGCGGTGTAGCGGGCGTCGCGGGCGGCGGCTTCGGGGCCGCCGTCACGGCCGACGGTCACCGCGATGGCCTCGGCGGGGCCCAGCCCCAGCTCGGTGAGCCGCAGGACGACCTCGCCGGCGCGCAGGTCGGACCCGGACTGCAGACCGTGGTCCACGGTGACGCCGCCGGCCCGGATGCCGAGCTTGGGCGCTTCGAAGGCGAGGGCGGAGGCGAGCGCCATGGAGTCGGCGCCGCCGGAGCACGCGACCAGCACGAGCGGCGCGCCGGGGGGCGTGCCGAGAGCGCGATCCGGGGCGCGATCCGGGGCGTGATCGGTAAGGACGTCGTGAAGTACGCGGCGGACCGCCAGGCGTATCGCCGCGACCGCAGGATGGGGACCCATGTCCGGTTCCCTTCATGAAATTGTCGGGGGGTGAGCCCGGGTTCGGTCACTCAGAGTGTCTCGATGGTGACAGAACCGGGCCGTTCCCCGAGCATTGCACGCCTACCCATGCCTCACGGTCCCTCGGACGGGTGATTGAGGAGGCGCTCACCTGCCGTCGGCCTGATTCAGTTCACGACTCTGCCTTGCGGTGCACCCGCGCGACCCAGTCCGCCGGTTTGGCGATCTCCGACTTGGTCGGGAGGGTGTTCGGCGAGGTCCACACACGGTTGAAGCCGTCCATGCCCACCTCCTCCACGACCGCGCGGACGAAACGCTCGCCGTCCCGGTACTGGCGCAGCTTCGCGTCGAGGCCCAGCAGCTTGCGCAGGGCGAGGTCGAGGCGGGAGGCACCGCGGGCCCGCCGTTGCTGGAACTTCTCGCGGATCTCGGCGACGGACGGGACCACCGCCGGGCCCACGCCGTCCATCACGAAGTCGGCGTGCCCCTCCAGGAGGGACATCACGGCGGTGAGCCGGCCGAGGATCTCGCGCTGGGCGGGGGTCTGCACGATCTCGACGATGGAGCGTGCCTCGTCACCCTCCTCGCCCTCGGGGCGGCCGCCCGCGAGGGACTGGGCGGCCTCGCGGACGCGTTCCAGGACGGTCATGGGGTCGACCTCGGTCTCCCCCAGGAAAGACTGGATTTCGCCCTCCAGGTGGTCGCGCAACCAGGGCACGGCCGTGAACTGCGTGCGGTGGGTCTCCTCGTGGAGGCAGACCCAGAGCCTGAAGTCGTGGGGCTGGACATCGAGTTCGCGCTCCACGTGCACGATGTTCGGCGCCACCAGGAGGAGCCTGCCGCCGCCGTTCGGCGAACCGGCGGGGCCACCGGCCGGGAGTTCCCTGGTGGCCGGGGCGAACGTCTCGTACTGACCGAGAACCCTGGAGGACAGGAAGGACAGCAGCATGCCCAGCTCGACGCCGGTGACCTTGCCGCCGACGGCGCCGAGCACGGCTCCGCCCGGGGTGCTGCCGCGACGTTCCTGCATCTTGTCGAGCAGCGGTTTGAGGATTTCCCTGAAGCCGGCGACGTTCGCCCGGACCCAGCCCGGACGGTCGACGACGAGGATGGGGGTGTCGTGGAGATCGTCCCCGCCCATCCGCGTGAACCCGCGGACGTGCTCCTCCGACGCCTTGGCATGCCGGCGCAGCTCCGCGACGACAGCCCGGGCCTCGTCGCGGCTCACCTCTGGGCCCGGCCGTGCGAGCCGGGTCGCGGTCGCCACCGCGAGATTCCAGTCGACCATCTCCGCACCACGGATGCTCGTCATGCAGTCAACCGTACGGGAGCGCTGCCGCTTGGGGCAGGGGTGGACCGTCGGGGTGCGCCTTGCGGGGACCGCGCGGGTCAGTTGCAGCCGCAGGAGGCCAGGGTCGAGGCCAGGCGGTCCAGGGCCTGCTGGGTGGTCGTGGGGTCCGTGGGCGGATTGGACGATGTCAGGAACGCGAAGGCGAGGAGACGGCCGTCGGTGTCGACGACCGTGCCCGCGAGGGTGTGTACGCCGGTCAGGGTGCCGGTCTTGGCGCGTACGACGCCGGTGCCCGGCCGGCCGGCGTAACGATGGCTGAGGGTGCCGGTGAAACCGGCGACGGGCAGACCGGTGAGGACCGGGCGCAGTTCGGGGCGGTCCGGGTCGGCCGCCTCGGCCAGCAGGGCCGTGAGCAGGTCCGCGGTGAGCTTGTCCGCGCGGTCCAGGCCGCTGCCGTCGGCGAACCGCGTGCCCTTGAGCGGCAGTCCGAGTTTCCTCAGCTGCTCACGGATCGCCGCCGCGCCGCCCTCGAAGCTCGCCGGTTCGCCGGAGACGAGGGCGGTCTGGCGGGCGAGGGCCTCGGCGATGTCGTTGTCGCTGCTGGTCAGCATGCGTTCGACCAGCGCCGACAGCGGCGGGGACTGCACGGTGGCGAGGGTCTTGGCGCGGCCGGTCGCCTTGGAGGTGCCCGGGGTCGTGGTCTTAATCCCCCGGTCGTGCAGGAGATCGGCGAACGCGCGGGCCGCGTCGGCCGCCGGATCCGTACTGCGGTCCGCGGGACCGCTGGAGGAGTCGTCGAGACGGCCCTCGTCGGCCATCAGGGCGCTGACCGGGGCGAGGTTGGTGTTGGCCCCTATCGGGTGCACGGCGGAGCCCGCGTACAGCGAGGTGTCGTACGAGAGCGTCACCTCGCCGCTCTTGCGGGACCTGAGGGCGCGGGCCGTGTCGTCTGCGAGGGAGCGCAGGCTCGCGTTGCCGTCCGCGTCCTTGCGGGCGGTCAGTGTGGGATCGCCGCCGCCGACGAGGACGACCTCCTCGGTGCCGGGTTCGAGGACCGCGCGGGTCGCGATGCGGTGGTCCGCGCCGGCCGCGGTGAGCGCCGCGACGGCCGTGGCGATCTTCGTGGTGGAGGCCGGGGTCAGCGCGTCGTCCGCGCCCTTGCCGTACAGGCGTTTGCCGGTGGCCAGGTCGACGACGGCGCCCGTACGGCCGGAACCCAGCGCGGGGTCGTCGAGCAGCGGCCCGAGAACCCTGGTGAGGGCCTTCTCCGTAAGGGCCGGTGACTTGTCCGCGGCGGACTTCGGGGACTGTCCGGAGCCCGCTGAGCCGCCCAGCCGGGTGAGCACGGACGCGGCGCTGGGTGCGGGCGCCGGCGCCTTTCCGGACGTACCGGACACATGGCCGTGATCTGCGCCACCTGCGCGCTCCCGCGATGCGGCCCAGTCGCGCTCCGCCGTACGCTGACCGCTGGAGTCCCAGGGTCCGGCCGCGGTGACCACGGTGGCCGCCACGACGAGTCCGAGGGTGGCGGCGCCCGTCGTGAACTGCACGGTCGACGGCCGCTTGACCAGCGGCTTCACGACTTCTGCCGCCCGGGTGAGCGGTGGCTTCACGGCTTCTGCCGCCCGAGCCAGCGGTGGCTTCACGGCCTCCGCGGCCCGTACGAGTTGCGGTCTCACGGATCGCGCGATCCGCACCACATGCGGTCGCGCGGCCCGCCAAGCCCTCAGCTCCGGCACGACCACCAGCCCCTTTCGCGATCACACACCTGCGTGAGGGACACTTAACCACCAGAACTATGTGCTGATCATGGAGGAGCAACCGGTGGAGTTCGACGTCACGATCGAGATTCCGAAGGGTTCACGGAACAAGTACGAGGTGGACCACGAGACCGGTCGGATCCGTCTGGACCGTCGCCTCTTCACCTCGACCAGCTACCCGGCCGACTACGGCTTCGTCGAGAACACCCTCGGCGAGGACGGCGACCCGCTGGACGCGCTGGTCATCCTGGACGAGCCGACCTTCCCCGGCTGCCTCATCCAGTGCCGCACGATCGGCATGTTCCGTATGACGGACGAGGCCGGCGGCGACGACAAGCTGCTGTGCGTTCCCGCGCACGACCCGCGTGTGGAGCACCTGCGGGACATCCACCACGTGTCGGAGTTCGACCGTCTGGAGATCCAGCACTTCTTCGAGGTCTACAAGGACCTGGAGCCCGGCAAGTCCGTCGAGGGCGCCAACTGGGTGGGCCGCACGGACGCCGAGGCCGAGGTCGAGCGGTCGTACAAGCGCTTCAAGGAGACGGGCGGCCACTGATCCCCCTGTTTTCTGCGGGCCGCGTGACCCGGACCGGGTCGCGCGGCCCGTTTGTCTGTCAGTGCGCATACTGGGGCGTACTGCCGGGGCGTGCCGGCGGTGCGAGTCGGGAGTCGCGAATCGGGAGTAGCGAGTGACGAATTCGGAGGCCGAGGACCACAAGCCGCAGTCGGACGAGGCACGCAGCGCCTTCGTTCCGCCCAGCGGTGTGGTGGCGCAGGCTCCACCGGTCGAGGAGGAGTCGTCGACGACGTCCGAGTTCGCCCTGCCCAAGGGGTTCGGCGTCCCGCAGACGCCCGCCACCGAGTCCGAGGGTTCGGCGTTCAACATGCCGAGGACGTACAGCGCCAAGCAGGCGCCGGTCGCCTTCACCCCGCCGGGAGGCATACCGCGGGTCGACCTCGTCAAGGACGCCCCCTGGCAGGACCGGATGCGCACGATGCTGCGTATGCCGGTCGCCGAGCGGCCCGTGCCCGAGATCGTGCAGAAGACCGAGGACGAGGGCCCCGCCGTGCCGCGCGTCCTCGACCTGACCCTGCGCGTCGGCGAGTTGCTGCTCGCCGGCGGAGAGGGCGCCGAGGACGTGGAGGCGGCGATGTTCGCCGTCTGCCGCTCCTACGGCCTCGACCGCTGCGAGCCGGGTGTCACCTTCACCCTGCTGTCCATCTCGTACCAGCCGTCACTGGTCGACGATCCGGTGACCGCGTCGCGGACCGTACGGCGCCGGGGCACCGACTACACGCGTCTGGCGGCCGTGTACCAGCTCGTCGACGACATCAGCGACGACGAGACCGAGGTCTCCCTGGAGGAGTCCTACCGGCGGCTCGCCGAGATCCGCCGTAACCGGCACCCGTACAGCGGCTGGCTGCTGACCCTCGCCACCGGGCTGCTCGCGGGCGCGGCCTCCGTGCTCGTCGGCGGTGACGTCATCGTGTTCGTCGCGGCGGTCGTCGGCGCGATGCTGGGCGACCGGCTGGCGTGGCTGTGCGCCGGGCGCGGGCTGCCGGAGTTCTACCAGTTCACGGTGGCCGCGATGCCGGCCGCCGCGATGGGCGCCGCGCTCACGATCGCGCACGTCGACGTACGGGCGTCCGCGGTGATCACCGGTGGGCTGTTCGCGCTGCTGCCCGGCCGGGCGCTGGTGGCGGGCGTACAGGACGGGCTGACGGGCTACTACATCACCGCCGCGGCCCGGCTTCTGGAAGTCATGTACTTCTACGTCGGCATCGTCATCGGCGTCCTCGTGATCCTGTACTTCGGCGTGAAGCTGGGCGCCGAGCTCGATCCGGACGCGGCCCAGCTGTCCTCCAACCGTCCCGGGTGGCAGATCGCCGCGTCGATGCTCCTCACGCTCGCGTTCGCGATCCTGCTCCAGCAGGAACGTTCCACCGTGCTGATCGTGACCCTCAACGGCGGGGTCGCGTGGAGTGTGTACGGCGCGATGCACTACGCGGGCGAGATCTCACCGGTCGCCTCGACGGCCGTGGCGGCCGGTCTCGTCGGGCTGTTCGGGCAGCTGATGTCGCGCTACCGGTTCGCCTCCGCGCTGCCGTACACGACCGCCGCGATCGGGCCGCTGCTGCCCGGCTCCGCCACGTACTTCGGGCTGCTCGCCATCGCCAAGAGCGACGTCGACGAGGGTCTGGTGTCACTCACCAAGGCGGCCGCGCTCGCGATGGCCATCGCGATCGGGATGAACCTGGGGTCCGAGATCTCACGGCTGTTCATGCACCTGCCCGGTGCCACCGCCGGGGCGCGGCGGGCCGCGAAGCGGACGCGCGGGTTCTGAGCGATCGGGTGGGTTCTGAGCGGTCGGGTGGCACCCGTCGTTGTACGTCAGACCGCCGGTGGGGGCTGGTCGCGCCCACGCGGCGGAGCCGCACATCGACGCTGCCCCGCGCCCCTGAAGGGCGCGGGCTCGCCGACCCGGTCAGTTGCGGGGGTAGTCCTGGTTCTGGTCGCCGTACGGGTACTGCTGCCGGCCCTGCTGCCCCTGCTGGTACTGCTGCTGGTCCTCGGGGTACGGGTGGCCGCCCTGTCCGTAGCCCTGGGGGTACTGGGGCGCGTACGGCTCGTTCTGCTGGTAGTGGTCCTGGCCCTGATCGCCGTACGGCTGCTGGTAGTAGTCCTGGTTCTGATCGCCGTACTGCTGGTTCTGCTGGCCCTGGTTGCCGTACTGCTGGTTCTGGTTGCCGTACTGCTGGTTCTGCTGACCGTGGTTGCCGTAGCCCTGGTCCTGGCCGGGCTGCTGGGTGTGCTGCCGGCCGTGCTGCTGGCCGTGGCCGTTCTGGTGGGCCGGCGGCACCTGGCGGAGCTGCGTCGTCCGGTCGTCCATGGCGTGGCCCGCCGGAGGAACGTGGGCGGCCTGGGACCCGGACTGCGCCGGGTTCGCCGGGTTCTTCTTGGACTTTCCGCGGGCCCGCAGGAACTCGATGATGATCGGGACCACCGAGAGGAGGACGATCAGAAGCAGGATCGGCTCGATGTTCTTGTGGACGAACTCGATGCTGCCGAGCCAGGAACCGAGCAGCGTGACACCGGCGCCCCACAGGACGCCGCCAATCACGTTGAAGATCACGAACGAGCGGTACTTCATGCCGCTGACGCCGGCGATGATCGGCGTGAACGTGCGCACGATGGGCACGAATCGGGCCAGCACCAGCGACTTCGGGCCGTACTTCTCGAAGAACTCGTGCGCCTTGGTGACGTTCTCCTGCTTGAAGAGCCGGGAGTCCGGTCGGGTGAAGAGCGACGGGCCGACCTTCTTGCCGAACATGTAGCCCGCCTGGTCGCCGAGGATCGCGGCGACACAGATCAGGGCGACGGCGCCCCACAGCGGGAAGTCCAGGGTGTTGGCGGTGATCAGCATGCCCGCCGTGAACAGCAGCGAGTCACCCGGCAGGAAGAAGCCGATGAGCAGGCCCGACTCGGCGAAGACGATCAGGAGCAGGCCCCAGATTCCGAACGAGTCCAACAGGTAGTCCGGATCCAACCAGCTTGGGCCAAGGGCAAGCGTCGTCACGTTTCCGGGCTCCTGAGGGGTGGTGGATGCGGCGGCGGGCGAAGGTGTGGCCGACCAAAGTTATCAACGCGCCATGACGTGACCAGGTTCCACCGACTCCTACAGGATGCACTGTGCCCCGACTGGGACAAAGCTGTGAGCCATGGGTATCGAAGAATACGGCGGCGGTCAGGGCCCCCAGCCCGACGTGCTGGTCGTGACGACGAACGACGTACCCGGCTACCGGGTCGAGCAGGTCATCGGTGAGGTCTTCGGGCTGACCGTCCGCTCCAGGCATCTGGGCAGCCAGATCGGCGCGGGGCTGAAGTCGATGATCGGCGGCGAGTTGAAGGGTCTCACCAAGACGCTGGTGGAGACCCGCAACCAGGCGATGGAACGGCTCGTCGAGCAGGCACGGGCGCGGGGCGCCAACGGCGTGCTGATGTTCCGCTTCGACGTGACGGACGCGCAGGACGTGGGCACGGAGGTGTGCGCGTACGGCACGGCCGTGGTGATGATCAAGGAATAGCGCGACCCGTCGGTAAGGGTCGCCCGTCCTGACGGTCGCCCCTTACCGACGGCCTTTACCGACGCCGCCTACCGATGGATGCCTTTCACCGACGCCTCTCACCGACAGCGCCTGTCACAGCACCGGCCTCCGTGCCGCGCCGCGTTCGCCTTGATCGCGTCTCGCAGGTGCTCCGCACGTCACGTGAGGTGCAAGCCGGAAATCCATCCTGCGCCATGCCGGTTTCACCCGCTTATGACGAGGGGGTGGCTCACCATGGAGCCCCGAGCCCGACGACCGGAGGCATCATGCCGCTGCACAAAGGCCCCGCGAAGTCCGACGAGCGTCCCTCGACCGTCAATCCCTTCTACGGGGAGGCGAATCCGGTCGGCGGCATGACCGAGGCCCCGCCCCAGCACCGGTTGCCCGACGGGCCGCTGGCGCCCTCCACCGCCTATCAGCTGGTGCACGACGAGCTGATGCTGGACGGCAACTCCCGGCTCAACCTCGCGACCTTCGTCACCACCTGGATGGAGCCGCAGGCCGACGTGCTGCTCGGCGACTGCCGGGACAAGAACATGATCGACAAGGACGAGTACCCGCGCACGGCCGAGCTGGAGCGCAGGTGCGTGGCGATGCTCGCCGACCTGTGGAACGCGCCGGATCCGGCCGCCGCAGTGGGCTGTTCCACGACGGGGTCCAGCGAGGCGTGCATGCTCGCGGGCATGGCTCTCAAGCGCCGCTGGACCAAGCGGAACGCGGACCGCTATCCGGGAGCCCGCCCGAACCTCGTCATGGGCGTCAACGTGCAGGTCTGCTGGGAGAAGTTCTGCAACTTCTGGGAGGTCGAGGCGCGCCAGGTACCCATGGAGGGCGACCGCTTCCACCTCGACCCGCAGGCGGCCGCCGAACTGTGCGACGAGAACACCATCGGGGTCGTCGGCATCCTCGGCTCCACCTTCGACGGGTCGTACGAGCCGATCGCCGAACTGTGCGCCGCGCTGGACGAGCTGCAGACACGCACAGGTCTGGACATCCCTGTCCACGTGGACGGCGCGTCCGGCGCGATGGTCGCGCCCTTCGTCGACGAGGACCTGGTCTGGGACTTCCGGCTGCCGCGCGTCGCCTCCATCAACACCTCGGGGCACAAGTACGGGCTGGTCTACCCGGGCGTCGGCTGGGCGCTGTGGCGCTCGGCCGCCGAGCTGCCGGACGAACTGGTCTTCCGCGTGAACTACCTGGGCGGCGACATGCCGACCTTCGCGCTCAACTTCTCCCGCCCGGGCGCCCAGGTCGTGGCGCAGTACTACACGTTCCTGCGGCTGGGCCGCGAGGGCTACCGGGTGGTCCAGCAGACGACCCGGGACGTCGCCCGGGGACTCGCCGACCGGATCGGAGCCATGGAGGACTTCCGGCTCCTCACCCGGGGCGATCAGCTGCCGGTGTTCGCCTTCACCACCGCCCCGGACGTCACGGCGTTCGACGTCTTCGACGTGTCCCGGCGCATGCGGGAGCGGGGCTGGCTGCTGCCGGCGTACACCTTCCCCGCCAACCGCGAGGATCTGTCCGTGCTGCGGGTGGTGTGCCGCAACGGCTTCTCGTCCGACCTCGCCCAGTTGTTCATTGAGGACCTGGGCCGTCTGCTGCCGGAACTGCGCCGCCAGTCGCAGCCGCAGACACGGGACAAGGAGACGGCGACCGGCTTCCACCACTGAGCCGCGCGCACGGCGCCATAGGAGCGACCCGCACGTCAGGACCCCTCAGCAAGGTTCATCGTCCCAGGTCAGGAAGGCACCTTCGCGTTTCCGCCCCAACCGCCGCCGCACCCAGGCGAAACGGCACTAGCTCCGGGCATGCAAGGCGTGCGAGAGCGCGCTCATGCTGATGTCGATGACCGTGCGGAGCTGCTTCTGGCTCGCCCTGGTCCTGCTCATCACGGCCAGCGACTGGTTGACCGCCGTCATGTGAACCGCGAAGTCGTCGGCATCGCCTTCAGTCAACCGCGCGGCGCTCAAGGCGGTCCGCAGCCGCGCATGCTGAAAGCCCAGAGCTTCGATCGCGCGTGCGGCGATGGCAGGGCTGAGCGCCGGTGCTGCCATCGCGGTCTGTGCGATCAGGCATCCATCAGGTACGTCAGGGTCGGCGATGCGCTGCAGGGTGACCTCGAAGAACGCCCGTACCGCCTGGAGCGGTTCCTCGGACGCACGTGAAAGCGCCTGGTCGTACCTGTTTCCGTACCGCGCGGCGTAGCGGTCCAGGCAGCGCAGGTAGAGCGAGTCCTTGTCGCCGAACGAGGAGTAGATGGAACTGCGGTTCAGTCCGGTCGTCCTGGAGAGGTCGTCGAGAGACGTGTCGGCGTATCCGGCCCGCCAGAACTGGACCATCGCCGCGTCGAGCGCGACGCCCACGTCGAACTGCTTCTTCCCGGCCATCATGCACGCACCTCGTTCTTGGACCAGCCGTTGTGGCCCTGCCCATCCTATCTTGAACTAACCAGTCCAAGATGCAGTAGGCTCAAGGCATGACCGACGACGCCATAGTCCCGAACCGCTCCTGCGACCGGAATCCGGTCCCCGGGCTGCCGCTGCACGACCTTGCGGGTTTCACTCACCGCTGGGTCGACGCGGAAGGAATCCGACTTCACGCCGTGGAGGGCGGCCGGCCGGCCGGTCCCACCGTCGTCCTGCTCGCCGGATTCCCCCAGACCTGGTGGGCTTGGCGAAAGGTGATGCCAGGCCTTACCGAGCGATTCCACGTGATCGCGATCGACCTGCCGGGGCAAGGCCACTCCGACCGCCCTCAAGGGGGCTACGACACGCACACCGTCGCTTCGCGTATTCAGGCTGCGCTGACCGCGCTCAACGTGTCGAAGTACTGGCTCGTCGCCCACGACATCGGGGCCTGGGTCGCCTTCTCGCTGGCCCTGAAGTACGAAGAGCGCCTGCATGGTGTCGCTCTGCTTGACGCCGGCATTCCCGGAATCACCCTCCCGGACTCCATCCCAACGGATCCCGACCGGGCCTGGAAGACCTGGCACTTCGCCTTCCACCTGGTGCCCGAACTGCCCGAGACTCTGCTCACCGGCCGCGAGCGTGACTACGTCGGCTGGTTCTTGAAGGTCAAAACC
This sequence comes from Streptomyces sp. NPDC048484, assembly GCF_040651415.1. Taxonomy (NCBI): domain Bacteria; kingdom Bacillati; phylum Actinomycetota; class Actinomycetes; order Kitasatosporales; family Streptomycetaceae; genus Streptomyces; species Streptomyces sp. NPDC048484. Next base: position 90,348 of record NZ_JBEZJY010000027.1, on the reverse strand, counting down.
CTGTCCCCGAACACCTTCGACGGCGCCGAGATCGACCATTACGCCGCCGCCATCGCGGCCGAGGGCGGTCTATCAGCGTCTCTCGCCTACTACCGCGACGCCGCGGAATCAGCGCGAAAGAATCATGACGCTCTCGAACGAGGGCATTTGACCGTCCCGGTCCTGGGAATCTCCAGCTCCCATGGCTCGGTCCCCGACATGGCCGCCTCGATCAGCCCGTGGGCAGAGAACGCGACCGGCGTCTTCATCCCACAGGCCGGACACTTCATTCCCGACGAGCAGCCCGACGCAACTGTGGACGTGTTGACCGCGTTCATCGATCACGAGCGTGTCGAGTAGTTCGCGACACGCTGGTCAGTCCGGTGACGTCGGCGACTACCTATAGGGCGTGGGGATACCGTCGCGAGGCGTTGGCTGCCCCGTACTCGTACGCGCGCGAGCGGGAACAAAACCGGATGCCGCTTTCACCGGGACTCCGACCACCGAGCCACGCAGCACGGCGCTTCAGGTGCTCAGCTGCTCAGTGCTCAGTGCTCAAGAGGGGAGGTCGCCGCTCCTGAGCGCCGCGACGAACGACGACCACGCGGACGCGGGGACGATCACCGCAGGGCCGTGCGGGTTCTTGGAGTCCCGTACGGGGACCCCTGACGGGTGGCCGTCCACCACCTCGACGCAGCTGCCACCTTCACTGTTGCTGTAGGAGGACGTCCGCCAGCCGCTGAGCAGGGCAGCATTCGGTATGACCTGGTCAGTCATGATGTCCGTAGTCCTTCGCTAGTGCCCTTAGCAGGGCCAGAGACTCCCTGAGCGGCATAGCGTCGCTCAGCGCGAGATCGTAGCGACCCAGCAACTCCTGGACCACTGACGGGGAGTCGTGCAGCACCCCCATGCGTAGGCCCTCGCCGTAAGCCACAGGCGGCTGATCCTCGAACTGCATCATCGTGAGCATGCCGTCCAACAGCGAGTAGAAACCCAGCTCGAATGGCAGCACATGAATCCGGATACGCCTCGACTCAATCAGCCGGGCCATGTGCGCGATCTGCTCCGCCATGACGTCCCGCCCGCCCACAACGCGACGCAGCACCGCTTCATCGAGCAGCGCCCGGACTACGGGTGTCACCGGATCGTCCAGGACTTTCGCCCGCTCCAGGCGTGTGACAACACGAAGGCACCGGCACCGATATCGATATCGGTGCCGGTGCCGGTGCCGGTGCCGGTCTGCACGGCAGCCGCTGACCTGTCGGCACGGCACGTTCACCCACTGAGCCTGCTGAACCTCCGTACCGCGAGCGGGAAGAACACCGCCAGGAGCGCCAGCGGCCAGGCGACCGCCGCCCAGACGCGGCCCGCCTCGGCGCCCGACCCCGCGAACAGGCCGCGTACCGCCGTGGCCGTCTGGGACAACGGGTTCCACTCCACGACCGTGCCCAGCCAGTCCGGCATGGACTCGGGGGACGCGATCGCGTTGGAGAGGAAGCCGACGGGCCAGACCAGGATCTGCACGGCCTGCAGCATCTCCGGCTTTCCGGCCACCATCGCCAGCAGGATGCCGATCCACAGCATCGCGAACCGCAGCAGCAGGAGCAGGCCCATGGCGCCCATGAAGGCACCGAACGTGCCGTGCACTCGCCAGCCGAGCGCGTACCCGACCCCGACCAGCACGACCAGGCCGAGCGCCGACTGGAGCATGTCGGCGACCGAACGGCCCACCAGGACCGCCCCGTTGGCCATCGGCATCGAGCGGAAGCGGTCGATCACCCCCTTGTTGAGGTCCTGGGTGACGGCCAGCATCGTGCCCTCCAGGCCGAAGGCCATGGTCAGCGCGAGCATGCCGGGCACCAGGAAGTCGACGTACTCGCCGCCGACGCCCCGGCCGCCGCCGATCAGGTAGCTGAACATCAGCAGCAGCATCACGGGGAAGACCAGCCCGACCAGGACCTGGGCCGGCTGACGCGCCCAGTGGGCGAGTTCGCGGCGGGTCATGGTCCAGGAGTCGTTCAGCGCGTACGTGGTCACACCGCCTCCTTCACAGGTTCGCTGTCCTCGGTGAGGCGCAGGAACACCTCGTCGAGCGTGGGCCGCCGCAGGACCACGTCCTCCGCCTCGATCCCGGCCTCCTCCAGGGCCCGTACGACCCCGGCGAGCACCTTCATGCGGTCGGCGGCCGGGGCGCTCAGCAGACGCCGGTCGACGTCCACCGAGACCTCCGCCCCGCCGAGCGGCAGCAGGGCCACCGCGGCTCCCAGCTGGCCGCCGTCCCGCAGCACCACGTCGATGCGGTCACCGCCCGCCAGGGCCTTCAGTTCGTCCGCCGTGCCGCTCGCGACGACCTTTCCCCGGTCGACGACCGAGATCTGGTGGGCGAGCTGGTCCGCCTCCTCCAGGTACTGCGTGGTGAGCAGTACCGTCGTGCCGCCGCCGACCAGGGAACGCACCGACCCCCACACCTCCGCACGGCCGCGCGGGTCGAGGCCCGTGGTCGGCTCGTCGAGGAAGAGCACCTCCGGTTCGGTGATGAGTGAGGCGGCCAGGTCCAGGCGGCGCCGCATGCCGCCGCTGTACCGCTTGACCGCCTTGCGGCCGGTGTCCGCGAGCCCGAAGCGCTCCAGGAGCTCGTCGGCCCGCACGCGCGCGTGGCGGGCGCCCAGGTGGTAGAGGCGGCCGAACATCTCCAGGTTCTGCCGTCCGCCGAGTTCTTCGTCGAGCGCCGCGTGCTGGCCGAGCAGGCCGATACGGCGCCGGACCTCCCGCGCCTGGGTCGCCACGTCGTGTCCGGCCACCTCCACCCGGCCCCCGCCGGGCCGCAGCAGTGTGGACAGGACGCGGACCAGGGTCGTCTTGCCCGCGCCGTTGGGGCCGAGCAGCGCGTGCACCGTGCCGCGCCCGACCCGCAGGTCGAGCCCGTCCAGCGCGCAGGTGTCCCCGTACCGCTTCTGTACGCCCTCGACGACGATCACGTCGGTCATCGGGCTCCCTCCGCATCCAGGTAATCAAACTTGACTACCAGCTTGCGACGGAGAGTACATCCGAAGGGGGTGTTAGTCAAACTTGATTACTTCTGGATCGCTTCTTATTCGGCATCTCCCGGATGCGTGTCCCCCGTGCGGTACGGGTTCTCGTCGCCCTCCGCGAGCACGCCCACGAACGGCTCGCCCTCGCCCGCGAAGCTGTACGCGCCGCCCTTGATCCGCTGGATCAGACCGCGGGTCCACTGTGCGCCGCTGTCGGCGGAGTGGACCCAGAAGTTCATGATCTCGCCGATGTGACCCAGCTGTTCGGGACCGTCCTCCGGCACGTAGTGCTCCGTGACGGCGGCGCGCCACTCCTCGATGACACGCACCCGCTTCTCCAGGAGTGCGAGCACCTCCTCGCGGCCGAGGTCCACCACGAAGCCGAGCGCCGCGGAGAGGATGTCCGGCTTCTGGTCGTACGAAGTCAGGGACTCACGCAGGAGCGTGAGGTACTCCTCCGTGCCCTTCTCCGTGATCTCGTACTCCGTGCGCGGCGGGCCGCCGGCCGTGGAGGGCGCGATCTCGTGCGCGATCAGCAGTCCCTGCTTCGCCATCTGCTTGAGCGCGTGGTAGATCGAGCCCGGTTTGGCGTTGGACCACTCGTGCGCACCCCAGTACTCCAGGTCGTTGCGCACTTGGTAGCCGTGGGCCCGGCCGTGCTGGCGTACGGCACCCAGGACGAGGAGGCGGATCGCTGACATGTTGTCAAGCCTAGATCGCCCCGCTCCGCCCCGGGTACCGGCCCCGGCCCGGCCCGGCGAGGGCTCAGAACGGGAAGGAGCTGCGGCCGTGCTGCACCGAGATCCACTTCTGGGTGGTGAACGTCCCGACCGTCGCCTCGCCGTTCAGCCGGCCGAGGCCCGAGGACTTCTCGCCGCCGAAGTCGACCAGCGGCTCGTCGTGCACGGTGCCGTCGTTCACGTGGAACATGCCGGTGTCGATCCGCTTGGCGAAGGAGACACCGCGCTCGACGTCGGCGGTGTGCACGGCGCCGCTCAGCCCGTACGGAGTGTCGTTGACGATCCGTACGGCCTCCTCCTCGCCGTCGAACGGGACGAGGAGCGCGACAGGCCCGAAGATCTCCTGCCGGAGGATCGCGGAGTCGGCGGGCAGACCGGTCAGGACGGTCGGCTCGACGAGGTTGTCGGTGGTGGCGCCGTGCACGAGCGCGGTGGCGCCCTCGGCGAGCGCCTGGGCCACGGCGGCCGCAACGGTGTCCGCCTGCGAGGAGTTGATGAGCGGGCCGATGACGGTCTGCGGGTCGCCCGGGTCGCCGACCTTCAGCGTCTTCACCTTGGCGACGAACTTCTCGGTGAACTCCGCCTCGACCGAGCGGTCCACGAGGATGCGGTTCGCGGCCATGCAGACCTGGCCCTGGTGTACGAAACGGCTGAAGACGGCGGCATCCACGGCGTAGTCGACGTCCGCGTCGTCCAGGACCACCAGGGCGCTGTTGCCGCCCAGTTCGAGGACGGAACGCTTGAAGTTCGAGGCGCAGACGGTCGCGACATGGCGGCCGACCTTGTCGGAGCCGGTGAAGGAGATGACCTTCGGGACCGGGTGCTCGATGAAGGCGTCGCCGATCTCCGCGATGTCGGTGATCACGACGTTGAGCAGACCGGCCGGCAGGCCCGCGTCCTCGAAGATCTTCGCGACCAGGGAACCGCCCACGATCGGGGTGTTCTGGTGCGGCTTGAGGACCACGCCGTTGCCGAGGGCCAGGGCGGGCGCCACGGACTTCAGCGACAGCAGGAACGGGAAGTTGAAGGGGCTGATCACGCCGACGACGCCGACCGGGACGAGGTAGAGGCGGTTCTCCTTGCCGTCGACCGGCGAGGGGATGATCCTGCCCTCGGCGCGCAGCGCCAGGTTGACCGACTCGCGCAGGAACTCCTTGGCGAGGTGCAGTTCGAAGCCGGCCTTGAGATGCGTGCCGCCGAGCTCCGCGACGATCGCCTCGGCGATCTCCTGCTCGCGCTCCTCGACGATCCGCAGGGCCTTCTCGAACACGGCCCTCCGCGCGTACGGGTTCGTCGCCGCCCATTCCTTCTGGGCACGGGCGGCGGCCTGGTAGGCCTGATCCACCTCGTCGACCGTGGCTATCGTGATCGAGGCCAGCTTCTCACCGTTGTACGGGTTGAAGTCGATGATGTCCCAGGAACCGGTACCCGTGCGCCATCGGCCGTCGATGTACTGCTGAGCCAGGTCGGTGAAGTAGGACGACATGTGATCCCTCAATCCCTTGCTGCCGCAGGCAACAGCCCGTTCATCTTCACGGTCTGATCACATGTCATCGTACGGGTGTTTCAACTGAGTTGGAGCAGTCCCCTGAGCAAGTCGCGGCTCTCGTCGGGGCCCGGACTGTCCTGCTGGAGTTCCTTCATCGCCTTCTCGTACTGGGCGACGTCCTCGCGCTTGTCCAGATACAGCGCACTGGTGAGCTGTTCCAGGTAGACCACGTCGGACAGATCGGACTCGGGGAAGCTGAGCATCGTGAAGGCACCGCTCTCCCCGGCGTGCCCGCCGAAGCTGAACGGCATGACCTGGAGCCGCACGTTGGGCCGCTGGGAGATGTCGATGAGGTGCTGGAGCTGACCGCGCATCACACCCCGGTCGCCGTACGGCCGCCGCAGCGCGGCCTCGTCCAGGACCACGTGGAACTCGGGCGCGCTCTCCGCCACGAGGTACTTCTGGCGCTCCAGGCGCAGGGCCACGCGCCGGTCGATGTCGGCCCCGCTCGCGCCCTTCATGCCGCGGGTGACCACCGCGTGTGCGTACGCCTCGGTCTGCAACAGGCCGTGCACGAACTGGACTTCGTACGACCGGATCAGGGACGCGGCGCCCTCCAGGCCGACATAGGTCGGGAACCAGCTGGGCAGGATGTCCGAGTAACTGTGCCACCAGCCCGCGACGTTGGCCTCCTTTGCGAGGGAGAGCAGTGACCTGCGCTCCGCCTCGTCGGTGACCCCGTAGAGCGTCAGCAGATCCTCGACGTCCCTCGTCTTGAAGCTCACCCGGCCCAACTCCATACGGCTGATCTTCGATTCGGAGGCACGGATCGAGTAACCGGCCTTCTCCCGGGTGATCCCGCGCGATTCGCGCAGCCGCCTAAGGTGCGAGCCGAGCAGCATGCGCCGTACCACCGATCCCGACTCCTGCGTGCTCACGTTCGTCAGCCTCCCCAACCGTTCCAAGGGCCGCAGTCTGCCACTAAAACACTTCAAGCAGTACTCGTTCGGTTACAGAAACAGCAAGCTTTCAAGGAAGTCACGCAGGAAACGACAAGGAGAAGACAAGCCAGACCCAGAAAAGTGGCGCCGAGATGGCGGAAAAAATGACCAAGAAGTGGCATGGGAAGGTCCAATTCGGGCGCGTGCACGTGCATCTGCCCTTGCATCTGCTGAAGACAGGCGGAACGATGGTCTCGCGCCACCGCTGCATCGCAACGACCGCGAACCCCGGGAGTGCCTTCGCATGGGGACGAATGGATCGACCATGCTCGAGCCGTTACGGCAGGGGCTTCCACCACTGGACCCCGCGACCGTGTCCAACGCCGCTTCCTGCGCCCTTCCGGCCCGTTACGAAGCGGTGCGCGACGCACGGCGGTTCACCCGCTGCACGCTCGACCAGTGGGACGTCGGCAACCGCTTCGACGACGTCTGTCTGGTGGTCTCGGAACTCGTCACCAACGCGCTGCGGCACGCCCTGCCCTCGGACACCCCTCGCTCCGCCGACCAGGACCCGCCCGTGCGGCTGCACCTGATGCGGTGGACCGAGAGAGTCGTGTGCGCGGTGCGCGACCCCAGCCACGACAGTCCGGTCGCGGGCGACTCCGACGACTTCTCCGCGGAGTCGGGACGCGGCCTGTTCCTGGTCGAGTCCTTCGCCGACGGCTGGGGCTGGCACCCGCTGGCCGGCACGCTCGACGGCAAGGTCGTATGGGCGCTGTTCCGGCTGGGATCCTCCGTGTAGTGCACCACGGCGCTTTTTCGCGTCGTGGTTCTACGCGCGTTACGGGCCCCGGGGGCCTGCGCCCGTTTCGCACCCCGGGTTCGGCGGGGCGCCTGGGGTTTGCGTGACGCCCGCGGTTGACGGGATGCCTGGGGTTTTCGGGACGCCCGGGACCCGCGGGATGCGGCCGAGCACCCCCGCACACTCCGGCCGGGTACGGCCGTCAGCCGGGCCGCGGCCTGCCCTCAGCCCGCTATCAGGTGGTCGAACTCGCCGTCCTTGATACCCAGGAGCATGGCCTCGATCTCCGCGCGCGTGTAGACGAGGGCCGGTCCGTCGGGGAAGCGCGAGTTGCGCACAGCCACCTCACCGCCCGGCAGCCGGGCGAACTCCACGCAGGAACCCTGCGAGTTGCTGTGCCTGCTCTTCTGCCAGGCCGCCTCGTACAGCTCCGTGGCAGCCATGCCGTTGTACACGTCGTGGTCCACAGGTCGCTCCCCGATGGTGCATTGGCGGGTGTTGCCATTGATGCCGTGGTCAACTGCCCCGGATCATAGCTGTCTTCACATGCAGATGCATGGGCATATGCACGTGCACGGGGGGTGGTCTCCTGATTACAACTTTGACGGTTGCGAACCCCGAATCGTTCCAATGCGGCCCCCGCCATGGAGAAGACGCGCCCCGGGCCCTCCGCGTTGCAGAACGGCCCCGCCCCACCCGGCGGTTGAACGATCGGAGCGGGGGCGGTGGGGACATGGGTGCTGTCAAGACCACCACGGAGGCCTCGGCGACCTCGAAAAACTGGGACAACTGGGGTGGACAACCGGGGCAACTGGGGTGGACAACCGGGGCAACTGTGGGAACTGGCGGGCCTGGCGGGACCCAGGGCGCCCGATGCGGCTGTCGGCGCGGCCGGGCCGGCCCGACGCGTACGGCAGCAGAGCCCTCTCGCGGGCGTCCCTGATCACACGGACCGGTCGGCGCCGCTGCCGGGCAGACACCCGGGTGACCCTGCGACTGCGAATCCTCCCGCGGCCGCGGCCGCACCTACCAGCCGCTCCGAGTGGAACGGCCGACACCGGTACCGTACGAGCGCGGCGACCCCGCACGCCGACCCCGCACGTCCAACTGCCCTCGGTGTCCTGTCCAGGTGCACTGAAAGGTGGAGCACTGGGCAAGTGTTCGGTAGCTTGCAGCGGTCGTCGCGGTGGCATCGACGCCACCGGCGGTACCCGGCGGGTACCGGCGACTCGTCCGGCCAGACCCTTGGGGGCTTCAGTGACTTCGGCGACCTTCTCGCGCAGGCAGGCGCGAATCACGGCCGCGGCGGCGGCGCTGACAGCCGCGCTCTCCTTGACGACGGGCTGCAGCGGCGACGGTGGGGACGGTGACGAGGACTCGTCACCCGGGACGAGCACGGCACCGACCGGATCTGCGGACACCGGTGGCGGCTCCGGCGACAGCACGGGCGAGGCCGGCGAGCTGGAGGGCAACTGGCTGGCCACCACGGGCGGCAAGGCCGTGGCACTGGTGATCACCGGTAAGAAGGCCGGGCTGTTCTCGACGAGCGGGTCCGTGTGCAGCGGCACCGTCGGCAAGACGTCCGACATGCAAATGATCACGCTGAAGTGCTCCGACGGGAACAAGGACCGGGCCGAGGGCATGGTGAACTCCGTCGACTCCACGACGCTGAAGGTCACCTGGGAGGGCTTCGGCAAGGAGACGTACACAAAGTCCGAGGGCGAGGGCCTGCCGTCCGGGTTGCCTACGGCGAGTCTGGGTTCCTGACACCGCAGGCATCAGGCATCAGGCATGAGGAACCAGGCGCCAGGCACTAGGCGCCGGTCCCGCGGGCCGCGGAGTCCTCCGGATTCCGCGGCCCGTCCGGCTTCTCCGCGGCCGTCTCAGCGGCCGCCGTCCCGTCGAGCCTCATGGGCGGTACGGCGGTGTCGAGGGCCTCGGACAGCTCGGTGAGAGTGTCGAGGACGAGCCGCGCCGTATCGCGGACGAACGTGTCGTTGTCGGGGGTGGCCGGGGTGAGGGGCTTGGCGCCGGCGGAGGGCTTGGCACTGCCGGAGGGCTCGGCGCTGTCGGAAGGCTCGGCGCCGGCGGGGGTGTCGGCACTGGCGGGGGTGCCGGGGGCTGCCGGGTTTCCGGCCTCCGCCTCCGCCTCCGACTGCGTCTCCCAGGCGTCCAGGGCGGCCCGTACGGCGTCCCACGTCGGCACCCGGCGCTCACGGATGGCCTTGGCGCCCTGCTGGGTGGACTCGCGCAGAGCCGCAGCGAGGCCGGCGGCTGCCGGAACCGGGGTCGCGCCGCGTTCCGGGAGGTGGGCCTCCAGGAGCATGGCCACGCGGCCCAGTTGGGCGAGAGCGTCCTCGGCGTCGTCGGCGGCGGTCCGCGAGAGGCCGCGGTGGCGGACCGGTTCGGCGAGGGCACGGGCCACGCCGGTGTGCCAGGCCGCGCGGGCGGTGCGCGCGGTGAGCAGGGCCTCCCGGACGTCCGGGACGTTCCTCAGCGCGGGGTCGGCGTAGGAACCGAAGACCACGGACGCGTAACGGCCCTGCGTCGCCAGCCAGTCCGCGAGGCGGGTGCGCAGGCGCGCCGTCTCCCACGCCGGGTAGACGGCGTACGCGAGCATCGCGAGGAGTCCGCCGAGCAGGGTGAGCAGGACGCGTTCGGGCACGGTCTGGGTCCACTGTTCGCCGCCCATGCCGAGCAGGAAGACGACGTACGCGGCGATACAGCCCTGGGCGGCGAACTGGCCCGTACGCATCAGCAGGTACATCAGCGCGGCGCTCACCACGGCGAGGGCGCCTGACAGGTAGGTGCCCGGGTCGGCCAGCCGCACCACGGCCGTGGCCACGGCCACGCCGACGACGGTGCCGCCGAGACGGGCCACCGCCCGGCTGTACGTCTGCGAGAAGTCCGGGCGCATGACCATGACCGAGGTCAGCGGTGCCCAGTAGCCGTGGCCGAGAGGGAGCGCGGTGCCGAGGACGTATCCGGCGGCGGCGACCGCGGACACCCGCGTGGCGTGGCGGGCTATGGGGGAATCCTTGCGGAGTTCCTTGCGCATGGCCGTGAGCGCGGTGGGGATCAGGGCGAGGAAGGTGGGGCGGCTGCGGGAGCGCTGGGGTGTTTCCCCAGGGGCCTTCGGGGTGCTGCCGCCCGCCGTTTCCATCACGTCCTGGAGGAGGGTGTTGAGGCGGGCCGCCGCGCGATAGGGGCGGCCGGTGAGGATGCTGCCGGTGTCCGGGGTGCGGAAGGTGGCAAGGGCCGCGGCCGGGACGGCCACCGGCTCGCCCCGGCGGATCGCGTGGGCCGCCACGTCGAGGATGGCGCCGGCGGCGGCGAGCAGTTCACGGACCCGGTCGCGGGCGGGGCCCTCCGCCGGGACGCCCATCGCCGGGTCGGCGAGAGAGGCGAGGACCGGGCGGATGCGCTCGGCGATGCCGCGGGCGCCGTGGAGTTCGGCGGGACGGCGGCGGGCCTGGCGGGGGGTGACGGCGGCCGCGTTGCGGGCCTCCATCAGGGGCAGCGGGTCGAAGGACGCGAGGGGGTTGTCGCGCAGGCGGCGCGCGTAGTCGCCCTCGGCGGCCAGCGCGTCGGCGAGCGCGTCACGATGGGCACCCCAGCGTCGTACGGGGAACAGCACGATCAGCGCCGCCTGGACGACACCGCCCACGATCATCATCGCGGCATGGCCCGCGGCCTGGGCGACGGAGGTCGGCAGGGTGACCGTCACCAGCATGATCGCCACGTTCGAGGACGCGATCAGGCCGATGGTCGGGCCCGCGGCCCAGCTCATCCCCGCCGTGAACGCCCACCCCACCAGCAGAGCGAGGAAGAGCAGCTCCTGGGAGATGGTGAGGTAGCCGAGGAACGTGGACACGGCGAGGCTCGCACCGGAGGCGAGGGCCAGTTCGGGGCGGGGGCGCCAGCTGCGCTGGAAGGTCGCGATCGCCGCCTGGAACGCGCCGAACGCCGAACTCGCGGCGGCCGCGGGGCCGAAGGCCCACAGGCTCACCGCGACCACGATCGCGAGCCCTGCCGCTCCGCGCACCGCGACGAGGGGTTCGAGCCGCGTCCTCTCCACGGCGAGCCCCGAGCGCGCGGTGTCCTTAAGCGCTCGTCGCCAGCTCACCGCGCCAGCGTACGGGAGGGGCTGAGCAGGCGGAGTATCCGGGGCCAGGGATGTGTGAAGGTTCGGCCAGCGGTGGAATCCGGGCACGCGGAACCGCATGATGATCGATGCCCGATGCCTGATGCCCTATGCCCGATGATCTACGAGCACCATCACCGGCCCGGAGAGCACCGCGGAGAGCACCGCCACGCCTCGGGCGCACGACCCAGTCCTAGAGTCCCAGAGTCCAGAGGAAACCCATGCGCACCCTGCCGATCGCCATCACCGCCCTCGCGGCGACGCTCACTCTGACCCTGACCGCCTGCGGCGGCGACGACGGTGGCGGCGGTGACAAGAAAACCGGCAGCGGGACCGGCAGCGGGAAGAGCAGCTCCTCGAGCGCGTGCGCGGCCGACAAGCTCGGCCAGGAGGTCGTCGCCAGCGAGGCCCCGGCCGCGGGCGACACCGGGACCGTCTCCGCCACCCTCACCAACGAATCCGGAGCCGACTGCACGCTGGAGGGCTTCCCCTCCGTCGACCTGATCGCCGGCGGCACCACGTTGGCCGTCGCCGCGGACAAGTCCGCGAAGCCGGAGAAGCTGACCGTGAAGCAGGACGAGACGGTCAGCTTCACGATCACGTACGTACGGGGCCCCGCCGGTGACGCGGCGAAGAGCGCCGCCGTGGGGACCGTGAAGTTCGGGCTGCCAGGGGCGGACGCCGCGGACACCGGTCAGCTGTCCTTCGCCTGGAAGTACGGCGAGGTGGCCCTGCGGAGCGGCGGCGAGCCGGACGCGTCGGTGACCCCGCTCCAGCGGGCGGGCGACTGATTCAGGGGCGTCGCAGCGGCGGGCGCGCCCTCACCTGGGCGCGGTCCGCCGCCGCGGCCCCCTCCTCCCAGCCGGCCAGGTCGTTCACCCCGCGCATCCGGGTCGTGACGATGTCCGGGAACATGCGCTGCGTCTCGTCCGCGACCGCGACGTCGCGAGCCGCGAGGACCGGCAGCAACTCCCCCTCCGCGGCGGCCGCCTGGCCCTCGGCCCCGTCGGTCGCCGCATCGGTCGCCTCGTCGGCGACCTCGGCCAGCCGGTCGCCGATGCGATGCGCGTACGCGGCGAGGAAGGACTGCCGGAAGGACTTCGTACGCTTCCTGCCGCCCGCGCGCTGGGCCGCCTCCGCCTTCGTCATCGCGGTCGTGGCCTGCACGAGGAGGGAGGTGTAGAGGAGTTCGACCGCCTCCAGGTCGGGTTCGAAGCCGACGACGGTGGAGAAGCCGAGAGCCTCGTTCCACACCGCGCGGCAGCGGTTCGCCCCGGCCACCGCGTCGAGGAGGACCGCCTTCGCTGTCTCGTACGGCGGATCGACACCGATCCGGCAGGCGCCGGGCGCGTCCTTGGCGTGGGTCCGCGCCGCCAGCAGCGCCTCGTCGATGCTGTGCCGCGCCATCAGCTCCTGCGCCTTGGCGCTCAGCGCCTCCGCCTCCTCCGGGAACCCGGTCGCCTCTGCCTTGGCGAGGAGCGCGCGGATGCGGGTGAGCATGCGGGTGTCCCGCGGGACGGCGGCGCCCCCGGACGGCCCGGACATCCCGGACAGTCCGGATAGCCCGGACGCGGCTACATGCGCGTCCAACGGTTCCAGGGAGGGCAGGCGGAGCAGCAGCCGGTACAGCGCCAGGACGGCGGTCGCGTACGAGAATCGGTCCGTTCGGGGTGTTCCGCGCCCGGCAGCCGACGCATCGCCGTCCAACTCGTCGAGCTGCGCCGCCCAGCGCGCGCCCCGGGGGCGGCGGTCCCGGCCGGCCTCGGCGAGGACCAGCTCCACCACGAGGCGTTCGTGCACGTCGTCCAGCTCGCGCCGCACGATCCGTACGACGTCGGCGGGCTGCCAGCCGCGCCGCCAGGCCGCCGCGACGAACTCCTCACCACGGCGGGCGAGTTCGGCGTCGGAGGCGGGGTCGGCGGCGAGCAGGGAGGCACCGGTGTCGAGGGCCGCGTCGGAGTCGGCGTAGAGGGCTGCCCCGAAGGCGCGCTCCACCGTGGTGGACGTACTACTCATTCCTCGATCGTGCCACGGGAGCGAGTATGTCAACCCGGGGTTGACACCTCCCCACTGTCAACCTACGGTTGACACATGACCACGAATCCCCGCGCCACCACTTCCGTACGCCTCGACGACCTCATCGAGGCCATCAAGAAGGTCCACGAAGACGCCCTCGACCAGCTCCAGGACGCGGTGATCGCCGCGGACCACCTGGGCGACGTGGCAGACCATCTGATCGGGCACTTCGTCGACCAGGCCCGGCGTTCGGGCGCGTCCTGGACGGACATCGGCAGGAGCATGGGGGTCACCCGGCAGGCGGCCCAGAAGCGGTTCGTACCGAAGGGCGAGTCGGACCTCGACCCCAGCCAGGGCTTCAGCCGCTACACACCGCGGGCCAGGAACGTGGTGGTGGGCTCCCAGAACGAGGCCAGGACCGCGGACAACGACCAGATCCGAACCGAGCACCTGATCCTCGGCCTGCTCGCCGAGCCGGACGGCCTGGGGGCGAAGGCGATCACCGCGCAGGGCGTCACCCTGGACGCCGTACGCGAGGCCGCGACCGCCGCCCTCCCACCGCGCTCGGAGAACATGCCCGCACTCGTCCCCTTCGACGGCGGCGCCAAGAAGGTCCTCGAACTCACCTTCCGCGAAGCACTGCGCCTGGGCCACAACTACATCGGTACGGAGCACATCCTGCTCGCCCTGCTGGAGCACGAGGCCGGCACGGGCGTACTGAGCGGACTCGGTGTCGACAAGACGGCGACCGAGGCGAACGTCGCGGAGGAGTTGGAGAAGGTGACGAAGCCTCTCCAGGAGTGACCGGCCCCGGGCCGGGCCGGACCCGTACGGACTGCCCCGGGTCGGCCCCATCCCGACTGCCCTGGGCCGGCCCCGTAGGACTGCCCTGGGCCGGGGGGATTGTCAGACCCTCCTGCGAGACTCGCGTCATGACCGACCGGTGGGCTCTCGCGCCGGCCGAGGACGGCGGCGCCGAGCTCGCCCCCCTCGGCCCCGACGGGCTGCCCGCCGGACCACTCCTGCGGGAGCCGGACCTCGCCGAGTCCGTACGCTCCCGGCCGGAGGTCACCCGCTGGGTGTGGCGGGCCACCGCGGAGGTCTACCCGCGACTGCGCGCCGAGGGCGTCCGCGTGGAGCGGTGTTACGACCTGGAGGCCGCCGAGACCCTCCTGCTCGGTCACGAGGGACGGCTCGGCGAGCCCCGCTCGGCCGCCGCCGCCCTGGCGAGACTGCGCGGCGGCCCCGTACCGCCCGACCCCCCGCAGCGTTCCGCCGAGCCCGGCTCGCAGTCCTCCCTCTTCGAGCCGCGCTCCGGCCTCAGCCACCTATCGCTGGCTCCGCTCATCGAGGTGTACGGACACCAGCAGCGAAGACACGACGCGACCGCGCACCCCGGGCGGATGAGGCTGCTCACGGCCTCCGAGTCGGCGGGCATGCTCGTGGCCACGGAGATGAACGCGACCGGGCTGCCGTGGAGCACGGACGTGCACCGCGAGGTGCTGCACGAAATGCTCGGCGAACGGTACGCGGGCGGCGGCGAGCCACGGCGGCTGGCCGAGCTGACGGAGGAGGTGTCGGCCGCGTTCGGCCGCCGGGTCCGGCCCGACCTGCCCGCGGATGTCGTCAAGGCCTTCGCGCAGGCCGGGATCAAGGTGAGATCCACCCGCCGCTGGGAGATCGAGAGCATCGACCACCCGGCGGTGAAGCCGCTGATCGAGTACAAGAAGCTGTACCGAATCTGGGTCGCCCACGGCTGGTCGTGGCTCCAGGACTGGGTGCGGGACGGGCGGTTCAGACCGGAGTACCTGGCGGGCGGCACCGTCACCGGCCGCTGGGTGACCAACGGCGGGGGCGCGCTGCAGATCCCCAAAGTCATCCGGCGAGCCGTGGTCGCCGACCCCGGCTGGCGGCTCGTCGTGGCGGACGCCGACCAGATGGAGCCACGCGTGCTGGCCGCGATCTCCCGCGACCCCGGCCTGATGGAGGTGGCCGGCCGCGCGAGCGACCTCTACCAGTCCGTCTCCGACCGGGCCTTCTCCGGCGACCGCGCACAGGCGAAACTCGCCGTCCTCGGCGCGATCTACGGTCAGACGTCCGGCGACGGCCTCAAGAACCTCGCGCTGCTGCGCCGCCGCTTCCCCAGGGCGGTGGCGTACGTGGACGACGCGGCACGGGCGGGCGAGGAGGGCCGGCTCGTACGGACCTGGCTGGGCCGCACCTGCCCACCGGCGGCGGGCTCGGACTCCTCGGGGGAGGAAGCGGGGATTCCGGAGAGCGAGCAGGCCGCCG
Organism: Streptomyces sp. NPDC048484; assembly: GCF_040651415.1. Classification (NCBI taxonomy): domain Bacteria; kingdom Bacillati; phylum Actinomycetota; class Actinomycetes; order Kitasatosporales; family Streptomycetaceae; genus Streptomyces; species Streptomyces sp. NPDC048484. The sequence continues at coordinate 74,913 of NZ_JBEZJY010000027.1, read as the reverse complement.
GCGGTCCGCGTGAAGGGGCCGAGCCCGGGAACGCCCAGGACTGGGTGCCCGGGTACGCGTCCACCAACTCCCGCGCCAGGGGCCGCTTCGCCCGTAACTTCGTGGTGCAGGGCAGTGCCGCCGACTGGACCCTTCTCGTGCTCGCGGGGCTCCGCCGCGCCTGTCGGGACATGGCGGCCGAGCTGGTCTTCTTCCAGCACGACGAAGTGATGGTGCACTGCCCCGCGGAGGAGGCCGACGCGGTGGTCGAGGCGATCCGGGAGTCGGCGGAGGCGGCGGGGCGGCTGACGTTCGGGGAGACACCGGTGCGGTTCCCGTTCACGACGGCGGTGGTGGAGTGCTACGCGGACGCGAAGTGACCCGCGCCCAGGGGCCGCGGGCAGCAGCGGGCAGGTGCGTACCTGACCGGCGCCCACCCCCGGCCGGGACAAGCGCGGTGAGCGACGAGCGCGGTGCGCGGTGCGCGGCGAAAGCTCCCGCCGTTCCGGACGGCGGTGGCAGTGGCAGTGGCAGTGGCAGTGGCGGTCAGATGATCGGCGGACGCCCCAGCCGGGTGAGCCGCCACACCGTCGCCCAGCGCATCGGCCGGCGTTCCCCGGCCGACGCCCTCAGTCCCTCCGCGAAGCCGCCGAACCACGCCCGCAGCCCACCGGCGGACCGGGTCCGTACGAGGGTCAGCGCGATCCAGACCGCCAGGTGGACGGGGATGAGCGGAAGCGGCAGCCGGCGCCTGACCAGCCAGACCCGGTTGCGGGCGGTGACGCGGTGGTAGATGGCGTGCCGGGCGGGTGACGTCTTCGGATGCTGGAGCAGCAGCTCCGGCGCGTACCGGATGGTCCAGCCGGCGTCGGCGGCCCGCCACGCCAGGTCGGTCTCCTCGTGCGCGAAGAAGAACTCGGCGGGCCAGTCACCGGTCTGCGCGAGCATCTCCATGGAGAGGGCGTGGCCGCCGCCGAGGAAGCAGGTCACCTCGCCGCCCCGCATGGGGTCCTTGGCACCGAGCCTGGGTACGTGCCGCCGCTGGGTCTCGCCGTTCTCGTCGGCGATACGGAATCCGACGATGCCCAGTCGCGGCTCGGCGGCGTACAAGTCCCGTACCGTCCGCAGGACATCGGGGTCGACGAGCAGTCCGTCGTCGTCCAGTTCGACGACGACGTCCACGTCCCCGAACTCCCGCAGCCGCCGCAGTGCGACGTTGCGGCCGCCCGGGCAGCCGAGGTTCTCGTCGACCTCGATGGCGGTGACCTCGCCGGGCAGGTCCAGCCGTTCGGCGAACTCCGGCAGCGGACAGCCGTTACCGACGATCACGATCCGCTCGGGTGCGACGTCCTGCTTGGCCACCGACGCGAGCAGCGCGTCGACCTCCTGGGGCCGCGTCCCCATCGTCACCACGGCCACCGCGATCCGCGGACCCACCGACACGGTGCCCACCCCAACCCTCGACATCGTCGGACCATCAGGGAGCGATGCTAGCCGTTCACGGTAAGGACTCTCCCCGTACGCGGATTCTTAAGAGCCCGCGTCGCCGACCGGTAGCGTGTCCATGAGGACCGCGAGGACCGAGAGGAAGGAGCCCACGACATGACCGTATCCATCTCGCTCCTGTTGATGGCGGCCGTCGCGCTGACCGCCGCCGTGGTGGCTCCCCGCGTCCTGACCGGCGCCTCCTGGCCCGAGCGGGAGCCCGTCCTCGCGCTGTGGGTGTGGCAGTGCCTGGTGGCCACGGTCCTGCTCTGCTGTCTGACGTCGCTCGTGCTGAGCGCCTCCGCCGTCTTCCACACCGTCCGCGCCCACGTCTTCGCGCCCGCGCCGGCCGCCGTCACCGAGGCGTACGACCTGGCCGCCGCCCCGCCCTGGACCACCGCGCTGGCCTTGCTGCTGGCCGGAGGCGCCGCCTGGACCACGGCCATGCTCGCCCGCGAGGTGACGGAGGCCCGCAGGCGCAGCCGTCTGCGCCGAGAGCACCTGCGGGAACGCGCCCCCGAGCTGCCGGCCGGCCTGCCGGCCTCCCGCGGCCCGCTCCTCGTGCTGGAGGACGAGTACCCGGACGCCTGGTGGATGCCGGGCAGCCCGCCGCAGCTCGTCGTCACCACGGGCGCCCTGCAGCGCCTCACCACTCACCAACTGGACGCCATCCGGGCCCACGAGCTCGGCCACGCACGTGCCCACCACGACTGGCTGCTGCACTTCTCCCAGGCCCTGGCCGACGGATTCCCGGGCATCCCGGTCTTCAGCCACTTCCGGGACCAGACCCATCGCCTCGTCGAACTCTCCGCCGACGACACGGCTTCGCGCCGCTGCGGCCACCGCACCACCGCACTGGCCCTCATCGAGCTCAACCAGCACCGGGGCGTCCTCTCCTGCGCCACCCCCAGGCCCCTGCTCCACCAACGCGTGGAACGGCTCCTGGACCCCCCGCCCCGCCTCACCCGAACCCACCGCCGAGGCACCACGACGGCCGCCGCACTGGCCCCCTTGATCCCCCTCCTCATCGCCTTCGCCCCGGCCCTGACGACACTGGCCTCCTAGGGCGTGTTCGGGGCAGAGCGGTTGCGCGTACCAGTGGGCGAGGACTCGGGGCGATGGGTCACCCGCGCGGACTGCCGTCGCGTCCTTTTCATCGTGCACAACGTCACGTCCGCGACCCGCCTGCTGGATGTGCTTCCGCTGTTCCACAGCGACGTTCGCGTGCAGTTGCTCGCCACCTGCACCGGTTCGTCTCCGTTTCTGGCCGGTGTGCCCGAGTTGCTGGCACAGGCAGGACTGCCGGTGCTCCCTTGGGAACAGGCCAAGGACACCACGTTCGACCTGGCGGTGGCGGCGAGCTATGGCGGCGAACTGGAGGCGATACAAGGAAAGTTGTCCATTTTGTCGCACGGCGTGGGCTACAATAAGAAGCTGGCGACACCGGACACCGGACACCGGACACCGGGCGGCAGGCGTCAGACACCACACGTCGGACGCCGGTCTTCGGACTGTCGCCGGAGTGGCTCCTGAAGAACGGGCGTCCGCTCGCCACCGCCACTGTCCTGTCCCACCCCGAACAGCTGGCCAGGCTGCGTGCGTCGTGTCCTGAGGCAGCGCCCACCGCGGTGCTTGCCGGGGACCCCTGTTATGACCGCGTCCTCGCCGCCCTCCCCCAGCGCGACCGCTTCCGCCGTGCCCTGGGCGTGGCGCCGGGCCAGCGGCTGATCGTCGTCAGCTCGACCTGGTCGTCACGGTCCCTCTTCGGCGGCACCGATGATCTGCTGCCCCGGCTGCTGTCACAACTGGCCGCCGAGCTGCCGGCCGATGAGTACCGGACCACCGCCGTCCTGCATCCGAACATCTGGCACGGTCACGGCCCCGGCCAGGTTCGCGCCTGGCTGGACAGTGCCCGTCGAGCCGGTCTGGACGCCATCTCACCGCTCGAAGGGTGGAGACAGGCACTGATCGCGGCCGACTGCGTCCTGGGTGACCACTCCAGCGTCACCTACTACGCGGCGTCCATAGGCGTCCCCGTCGTCCTCGGGACGTTTCCCCAGGAGGACCTCGATCCGCTCTCCCCGGTAGCCGCCCTCGGGCGAACGGCACCCCGTCTTCTTCGCCACGGAAGTCTGCGGGAACAGATCGACCGGGCGATCGCACTGCACGAGCCCGGCCAGTACAAGCAACTCGCGGAGCAGACCAGTTCGTCACCGGGAGAGTCGGCCACCCTCCTGCGCCGCCTGTTCTACGACCTCATGGATCTCAAGGAGCCCGAAGACCACCCGGCTCTGCTCGACCCGCTGCCCCTGCCGCCCTACGCACCCGCCCGCCGCACCGCACCGGTTCGCGTGCTCACAGGGGCGATCGGCACGGATCCGCCACACGTCGCGGTCGTGCGTCACGCCGTGGTCGGCGACGGGCCGGACCTGCCGGAAGGCCCGGCGGAGCAGGCCGACACCACCCACACCGTGGTCGACGAGGAGACACGGGAGACTGGCCGGCTACAGCTCGCGGACGTCGTCGTGCGGTGCGCGGCGGCGGACGACCCACGCGTGGGCCCGCCCGCCGCCTGGACGTCGGAGGCCCTCGCGCGGTACCCGTACTGCGGGCTGGTCGCCTACGTCGACGGGCCCGACCGCTGCGTCGTCCGCACCCGCGCGGGAGACCTCGTACGCCTTTCCGCCGCCCCGGATCCGGACGGCCGACCCGATCTGTGCGACCCGGCCGCCTACGCCTCCGCGCTCTACGCCTGGCTCGCGAGCGGGAGGCCCCTGAACGAGGCCCTCCCCGAGATCACCGTACGCACCGGCGCCACGGCACACCGCGTCACTGTCGAGCTCCTCGCGCCGTAAGCCGCGAGGCGCGTAGCGCGTGAGGCAGGCACGCCACACGAGCGGGACCCTCACACCTCCAGTTCGGCCAGACGCGCCCGCATCCGGTCGAGGCCCACCTGGTCGCCGCTCTTCTCGTAGCACGCGGCGGCAGTACGGAGGTCCGACGCCTCCTCCGCCGAGCGGCCGGAGCGCCGATGGCAGGAAGCCCGCAGAAAGGCGGCGTCGGCGAGCTGCAGTCCGGACCCGTCCTCCTCCATGACCTTGACGGCTTCGTCCAGGCACACCCGCGCGAGGTCCGCGTCCCCCGCGTCCAGGTGCGCCTCGCCCAGACTCATGTAGACCCGGCCCACGTTGTAGGAGTCGCCGCCGTTCGGCAGCCGGCGGAACCGTGCGAGCGCGTCGTTGAGCCGGGCGACGGCGGCGTCGAAGTGCCGCCGCCGGGCCTGGGAACGACCGATGTGATGCTGCAGAAGCGCCTCGGCACGGGGCACGTCCTGCCACCCGTCGTCGCCCTCCCTGATTCGCCCCAGGACCGTTCGCGCCTCCTCGAAGCACCGCTGGGCCTCCGCGTGCTCCCACAGCCTGAGGTGGAGCAGCCCGAGGGCCTCGACAGCACTCGCCTGCCCGCGGTGGTGCCTGCAGGCCAGGTCCGCGGCCACCGCCTCCTCAAGGACGGCCTTGGCCTCGTCCGCCCTCCCGGATCCCATATACCCGAAGGCGAGTTGCACCAGCATGCGACCCACCGCGCGCCGGTCACCGAACTCCGCCGCACTGCGCCGGGCCGCCTCGACTCCGAGCAGATGCGTGTCGATCCACTGGGCATGAAAGCCGAGCTTCAGATGCAGACCCCACATGGCCTCGCACAACTGCCATACGAGGTCGTCGAAGCCGTGGTGATCGGCCGCCCGGATGACGGCCGCGAGGTTCTCGCGCTCGCGGCGCAGTTCCGCCAGCGCGTGTTTGCCGTCCGCAGGGTCACGGTCCGCCGGGTCCTCGGGCAGGGCAAGGGTCCGATAGGCGGGGCCGAGCCGCCAGCGCAGCGGCATGACCCGGAAGTCCGCTTCCGCCGCGAAACGCAGGAGCGCGACCGCCACCCGGCGGACCCCGGCGGCCATGCGGCCGTGACCGTCCTGCGCCACCGCGAGCTCACGTGCGTGCGCCCGCGCCAGGTCATGGAAGCGGTAGCGCTCCTCCCCGACCTCCTCCAGCAGATGCGCCCCGGCCAACTGCTCCAGCAGTTCCCGGGCCTGGTCCTCCTCGACACCGGCGGCCTGCGCGGCGCACATGACGGTCACGGTCGGCCAGGCCCACCCCCCGAGCGCACGGTAGAACGCGGCGCACTCGGGAGTCAGTTCGCTGTACGCGACATCCTGCGCATGGCGAACAGCGTCGTCGGGGTTCCCCTCTCGCATGGCGTCCCCTTCGCCTCCCTGGCCGTGGACCCGTTCGGACAGCTGTCGCGCCACCCGCTCCCAGGACAGGTGTTCCCTGACGGCGAGGCCGGCACCCGTGGTGCACAACGCGAGAGGAACACCACCGGCCGATTCCGCGACGGCCTGAACGACCGTGTCCGGAGCCGTCGCTCGCTCACTCCCCGCGACCCGCCGGAGCAGGAGGACGGAATCCGCGGTCGACAGCGGCCTCAGGACGAACGGACGAGCCCCGTGCTCGGCCACGAGGCGGCCAAGACGGTGCCGGCTCGTCACCAGAACGAGGGACCCGGGCGAAGCCGGGAGCAGGGGAACGACCTGGGCGTCGGCATGGGCGTTGTCCAGTACGACCATCATGCGCCGGTCGGCCGTGCAGTCGCGGTAAAGATCCCGCTGCCGGGCCTCGTCACCCGGCACCATGGCGGACGGCACCCCGAGCCTTTCCAGGAACCGCGCAAGCACGTCGGAAGGGGGGAGAGCCGTACCCGCGGACGCGCCTGCCAGGTCCACGAACAGAACCCCGTCGGGGAACCGCTCCCGCAGTGCGTACGCGCACCGAACGGCGACGGCCGTCTTGCCGATACCGCCCGGCCCGGTGAGGGCGGCGATCGCCGGCGCTGCCGGTACGGGGTTCACAGGGTCCGCGTCGTCACCGTCCAGCAGTGCCGTGATCCACTCGACCACGTCCTCGCGGTCCGTGAACACCGAGGTCGCCGGCGGCAGCATCTGCGGACGGGAGGCACCGTGAGCCAGGGCAGGCACGGCCCGCGGCGCCAGCCAGGAGGCCTCACTGACCCACTCCGCGACTTCGCGGGCGAACTCCGGTGACCTACGGGCGACTTCCATCAGCCGTAACGCGGCTGCCGTCTGCTCGGGCTCACCGGCGGGCAGGGTGGGCCCCGGCTCACCCTCTCCGGAACCGGTGCCCGCTCGCCCGCGCCCTCCCTCGTCCTCGGCACGTGCCCGGCTCAGCAGACCGTGGAGCCTCTCGGAGGTCCGCCTGCCCATCTCACCGCCCGCTCCGGAAAGAGCACCCGAAGCGACGGTGCCGACAGTCGAGAGCACCACACTCATCAGCGGTTCCACCCAGGGCTCCCCCAACTCGGCGTCCCCGCAATGGTATCGACAGGATCGGAGCGACGCGCGGGGTTCCTGAGCCGGAGACACGTGATGCGGCCCCGGTCCGGACCCGGCCTGGCCTGGCCGGGTCCGGACCGGACCGGACCGTCCACTCAGTCGATGGAGAAGTCCTCGAAAGCGGCGATCCCGCGGGTGTCTGTCCAGCCGTTCGCGGCCGTCATGAAGACGCCGATGTCCTGGGTGGCGGCAACAGCGCCCGGGGAGGCAGTGCCTACCTTGGTCCAGGAGACGCCGTCACGGCTGTACTCGCCCGTGTACGTGCCGCCGGAGCGCGTCAGCCGCAGATGCACCGGGGCGGCCAGGGAACCGGCCAGTTCGATGGAGTCGAACCCGCCGTTGCCGTCGGAGTCCCAGGACAGCGCGCAGCCGTTGGACGGAGTCACCGCCAGGTTGACGTAGCCGGCCGAGCCGTTGCCGCTCTCGGAGAGGTCGTTGCGGACGACCAGCCCGGCGCGGGCCCAGCCGCCGGTGGTGTCCTGCGAGGTGACCTGGACGGTGGCGGTCGAGGAGGACCCGAAGGCGGCGGGGCGGTAGACCGTGCCGAACTCGTTGGTGCCGCCCCACAGGTCGGCGCCCGCGCCCTCGATGGCGATCGCGTCGCCGGTCTGGCCGAAGACCGCGTCGTTGGAGGAGGAGCTCCGGTAGGGGTCGACCACCCCGGTGCCCGCCATCAGCCGGACCGCCGCCGAGGCCGAGCCGTGCGCGCCGCCGGTCCGGTAGGACGCGCCCACCGGCACCCGGGAGACCAGCGCGCCGACAGTCTTGGTGAGGGCGACCCGGAAATTCGCCGAGAAGGTCTCGCCCGGGGCGACCGACGCCGCGGTGGTGGCTCCGGCCGGCTCGGCGGTCATCCCCTCCGGCGCTTCAACGGACAGCGTCACGTCCGTCGCCGGCCCGAAGCCGTTGCGGTTGGTGAACGAGACCTTGACCGTCACCGGGTGGCCCTCCGCCACCGCTCCCCGGTCGGCGGACCCGGTCAGCGCCACCTGATGGGGATCGGTGGCCAGGGTGTCCCGCACCTTCCGGGCCAGCTTGTGGACGTCACCCGACGTCTTCACCGGATAACTGTCGTGCTGGTGCGCCCAGCGGTCCTCCAGCGCGAACCAGTCGATCCCGGCCGGCTCCTTGCCGGTCGCGAGGGCGGTGGACAGCGCGGCGAAGTACGTCTTCCAGCGCGTGAGGTAGAGGCCGCCGACCAGCCCCGCCCATTCCCGGTTCGCGTAGTCGTGCAGCCCTTCCTCGCTGCTCGCCCGGCCTCCCCAGGTGGTGATGATCGACCGTGCGTCGTACTCCAGTTGGTCCTTCTCGGCCTTGGTGGCGCCCCAGGAGCGGGCATCCGCCAGCCATCGTCCGAGCAGGTGCTGCGGGGACGTGGCCAGCACCTTGTCCATCAGCTTCATCCAGCTGAGCCAGGTCTTGGTGAGCCGGTCGAAGCCGGCCCGGTCACGGGCCTCGTACGCCGCCTTGATCCGGGGCAGCAGCACACGGCTGCGGTTGGACAGCACCTGACGGGTCACGTCGGCGAGGTCGTAGGCGTAGGCGGAGCTGTCGCGCAGTCGCGGCGCGACCTGGAGCAGTTCGGTGAGGGCCGCGTCGAAGAGCGTGGTGTCGTAGCGGTCGGCCTCCGGGCCCCAGGCGGCGGCCTTGTTGGCGCCCAGACTCGGCCGGGCCCCGAACAGTCCGTCGGGTGCTTCGCTCCACCCGTCCTTGCGGGTCATGTTGTACGCGGTGTCGCGGATGGTCTTCCAGGCGGCGGTGGCGTGCGGGTCCTCGCCTCCGTACCGGGACACGGCGTACGCGGCGAACCAGTCGTCGAGGTCGATGGTGCCGGGTGTCCACGCCAGGTCGGTGAGGAGTGCGAGCGCGGGCGCGTTGTTGTCGGCGGCTTCCGGCATGGCCGCGATACCGGCGAGCGCGCTGCCTTCCTTGTCACGCCACTTGGGGTACTGCTCCACCCAGTCCGGGGCGTTGGCGCCCATCGGGGTGTGGCCGCCGAAGTTCCAGATGCTGCCGAAAGCGTACGGGGTGCCGCCCCAGTCGCTCTCCCGGTCCGTGACGGTGGTGTAGCGGTCGGACAGGCCGTCCACGATCAGCATCCGGGACTTGTCGACCCCGTCGAGCAGCGCCGTGGACGGGTTGGACTGCCAGCCCAGGATGGCCCAGATCGCGCCCGGGTGAGCTTTCTGGAGCGCTCCTTCGACGGCTGCCGCGGCTTCGTCCACCGGAACGTCACCGGGGTTGCCGCCCTCGTGCAGCAGGTCCATCTTGTACATCGTGCTGTCGCCGAACCGCTCCGACTGGGCCCGGTAGAAGGCGGCGGACACCTCGTCGAAGGCCGTGGTGCGCGGGTCGAGCCAGTCGGGTCGCTTGAAGGCGCCCCAGGGGCCCTGCGGGACCACGGCCGCGTCCCCGCCGTGTTTGGCGACGAAGTCGTCCGGCACGGTGCCGAAGTAGCCGGGCAGCACCGGTGTCATGCCCAGTTCGCGCACCCGGTCGGTGATCTTCCGGGCGAGATCGGCGCGCCTCTCGATGAGCCGCTTGGACACCGGGCCGCCGAATTCCGACATGTTCTGCAGCAGCCACCACGGCTGATGGGCCGGTGCCGGAATCCACGCCCGCATTTCGGCGTCCGAGTAGCCGAACTGCCGGAAGGTGTCGTAGTAGACGGCATCGGCGCCCGTGTAGACCAGCACCCTGTTGATGCCGTGCAGCGCGAGCACGTCCAGCTCGCGCTGCCACGCGTCCCAGTCCCGGTAGGGGCCGGTGTAGCCGTCGTTGGTGTCGTTGAGGGCGAACCGGTGCGGCACGTTCGCCGATCCGGCGATCTCCCCGTCGGGGGCCGGAAGCAACCTGGGGAGGTTCAGCTGTTCGCCGTTCCAGGAGATGTCGGCCTTCGCCGCCCGCGCGAGATAGGTGTTGAAGCCGGTGAGCAACACCGCCGGGCTGGTGCCCTCCACGGTGATCGCCCCGGCCCGGCCGGTGACCTTGAACCGGTCGGCACTGCCGGCGCCCAGCGCGCGCAGCGTCACCTGCCGGTGGTGGTCGGGCAGCAGCCGTCGCAGCGCGACCGACGCGGGGGTCGTGTCGAACGGCTTCGCGACCGTGTCCGCGGCCGCCGGCGCGGCGTGGGCACCTGGCGGCGGGGTCAGCAGCACCACTGAGCCGAACGCGGCCGCTCCGGTCAGCAGGCCTCTGCGGCTGAGGAGGTGATTGCCTGTCATGGATGTCCTCTCAGAACTTCTCGGTTCAGGCGACGGTCATCGCGAAGACGTGCAGAGCGGGACCACCGCTCGGCAGGCCGTCGCTGACCTTCGGCAGCACGACGGAGTGCAGTTCCCTGTCCTCCAGCTCGACGCCGAAGGTGTAGAGACTGATCGGGTTCCTGTCCTGGCCCGAGGGGGTGTTGCGGTAGGGCAGCACCACCGCGGCCGCGGGGTTCGCCCAGTACCAGTCGGGGACCTCGGCGGAGAAGGCCTGCTCCGTACCGTCCGCGTAGACGACCTTCCCGGGCCCCTTGCCGTCGCCCCAGGTGCAGGTGCCGAGGAAGTCCAGCCTTGAGCCGGTGCCGGACAGTCGTACGGTCTGCCCGGAGGACACCACGTTGTCCTTGGCCCCGGGCTCGGTGTCCGGCCAGGTGAAGGCCGTCCCGTCGTAGGTGACCGAAGCTCCGGGGGTCAGGCCGACCGATGCCAGCGCCTGGGCGGACAGGCTGGAACGCGAGCCGTCGATGTCGGCGGTGGTCGTGGCGTCGTCGGACGAGATGCCGGCGTTGTCGAAGGCACTGGCCAGCGACTTGTACGGCAGTTTCAGCGACGAGGTCGCGCGGGTGCAGTCGGATCCGTGCTCGTGCACGTCGAAGAGCGCGTGCGCGAGGCAGGGCACCACTCCCTCGGCGTCGTCGGGGAGCCTGGTCCGCCAACTGCGGGTGACCGACCGTCCGGGCGCGATGTCGCCCAGGCCGTCCGACTCCTCGACGTCGCCCACGGCGAGGTAGAGGACGGTGTTGCGCAGGGTGATGCCGGTGGTGTTCTTGAGGGTGGCGGTCAGGGCCACGGCCTGGCCCGGCTCAGGGGTGGCCGGGGTGACGGTGAGGGAGACGGGCGGCGGGAGGAAGTCCTGTCCGGGGCGGTAGGGGGCTTGGGTGAGGCGATGGGTTGTCATCTCGTCTCCACTGAGAAGTGGTCGAACACGGCCTGCACGGTGGTGCCGGGGTAGTTGAGGTTCACGGCGCTCGCCACCACGCCGGCGTCCAGGGCGCCGCTCGCGGAGGGGACGTCCGCGCTCGCGATCTCGGTCCAGGAAAGGCCGTTGTTGACGCTGGAGTACGCGGTGTATGTGGTGCCGTCGCGGACCAGGCGCAGCCAGGCGGGGTGGGTGGAGCCGCCGCCACCGGCCCAGGTGTCGAGCCGTCCGTCGCCGTCGCTGTCGGTCAGGAACTCCAGGCCGTACTGCGCGGACATGGTGAGCACCGCGTAGCCGCCCGCCGCCGGCGCGGTGAGGTCGTTGGCGACGGCGATCCCCGCCTTGGCGGAAGGGCCGCTGCCGGTCTGACCGACGATCCGGGCGCTCACGGTGCCGGACGGCGGTGCGGCGTCGGCGAGGTAGACCGCCGCCTTCTCGTCCTTCCAGCCGGACAGGTCCTGGCCGCCCGCCCAGATGGCGAACTGGTCGCCGTTCTGCGCGTATTGGGCCTCTTCGGTGGTGGTGGCGGTCGTCAGGTACGGCGCCCGGACCTCGGACGGAGCGGGGGTCACCGTCGCGTCCACGCTGTCGGAGTCACGCCGCGTACGGCCGTCCTGGAGGAAGGATGTGCGTACGCCGATCTCGTGGGTGCCCCAGGCCGCGTCGGCCGCGGGGGTCACCGTCCAGGTGACGGCGGCGCTGTCGCCCGGGGCGAGGGAGCGTGTCCGCGTGCCGCCGGCCGGTTCGGCGGACCAGCCGTCAGGGAGATCGAGGCGTGTGCTGACCTGGGTGACCGTTCTGGTGCCGGTGTTGGTGACGGTCGACATGATCTCCGTGCCGTCGCCGTGGGCTTGCAGGGTCGGCCGGTACGGGGTGAGCCGGACGCGGGCCGAGGGGCAGTCGCGGGCCACACGCAGACCTGCGAGGTCCACCGCGTCGGCGAACGCCTTCATCCCCGTGCCGTTGGGGTGCAGATGGTCACCGGAGTCGAACGCGGCGCCGTAGCGGGTGGGGTCGTCCGGATCCCGTACGGCCTTGTCGAAGTCTGCGTAGCCGTCGAAGACACCGCCGGAGTCGCGTACGAACGTGTTGACCTTCTGCCGGTCGGCCTCCTTGGCCTCGGTCCACCAGTCGCCCCAGCCGCGGTACGGGACGACGGTCGCGCCGATCAGGCGCAGCCCGCGCGCGTGGACACGGCGTCCGATCTCCTTCATACCGTCGATCACCTGATCGCCGGTGGCACCGCCCCAGCTGAGGTCGTTGACACCCTCGAACAGGATCACCGTCCGGGCGCCCGGCTGCGACAGCACATCGCGTTCCAGCCGGTCCATGGCCGACGGGTTGCCGTCGACGCCGACCGTGATCCGGTTGCCGCTGATGCCCTCGTTCAGCACTCCGGCGGTGGTGGAACAGGCCGACAGCCGCCCCGCCAGATAGTCGGGCCAGCGCCGGTTGGCGTTCGAAGCGGAGGCCGCGCCGTCGGTGATGGAGTCGCCGAGCGCCACCACGGAGCCCGCCGCGTTTGCGCCCTGTACGTCGACACCGGTCAGGAACGGGAAGGCGGAGTCGGTCCGGGTGAAGGCGTCCCCGTCGGCGTCCGAGGCGTGGTCGCCGCCGCCGTCGGGCGTCCAGTAGACGGTCTGCAGGCCCATCCAGTGCTGGCTGATGTGGGTGAGCCGGCCCGGGAAGTACAGGCTGACGACCAGGTCTCCGCGGGCCGGCACGGGGATCCGGACGGCATCGCTCACCGCCTGTTCCCCGGCGGCGATCGTCACCTCGTCCTTGCCGCCGAACCGCAGCTCGTACGGCTTCGCGACGGCGGAGCCACCGGCACCGCGCCCCACGGTCGCGTGCCCGATCGTCACCGGCTCGGTGGTGAAGGCGTTGGTCAGGCGGATGCGTACGCTCGACCCGCCGGCGCTCACCCGCACCGGTATCCGGACCGTCACCTCCGAGGTGCCCGGATCGTACGAGGCGTGCTGTGCGGTCGCCCAGGTCCCCGCCCACTGCGGCTGCTTGGTGTCGGCCGCGGCTGGGACCGCCGGGAGCAGGGCTGCCAGGGTGGCCGCCAACGCTGTGGCCAGGGCCGCGAATCTTCGGTGCCCGCGTAGGTGTTCAAGCCGTCTGGACACGGTTCCTCCTCAGGAACAGCCGCGGCCGAGGCCTAGCGACGTCAGGTCGATGGAGTCGGCGAATGCCCGCATCCCGGCGTCGTTGGGGTGCAGATGGTCACCGGAGTCGTAGGCGCCGCCCAGCCGACGCGGATCCGCCGGGTCCCGGACCGCCCGGTCGAAGTCGGCGTAGTCGTCGAAGACTCCGCCGGAGTCCCGGACGAAAGCGTTGACCTGCTGTCGCCGCGCCTCCGTCTCCTCGCTCCAGCCGCCCCAGGTGAAGTCCTTGTACGGCGTGACCGTGGCGCCGACGACCCGCATCCCGCGCTGGTGCGCCCGGTCGGCGATCTCCGTCATCCCGGCGATGATCTGCTCGGCACTCGCCCCGCCGAGATCGTTGATCCCCTCGAAGAGGATCAGGGTCCTGGCGCCCGGCTGGGAGAGCACATCCCGTGCGAGCCGGTCGAGCGCCGAAGGGTTGGTCTCGGTTCCGGCGGTGATCCGGTTGCTGGTGATGCCCGCGTTGAGCACTCCGGCGCCGGGCCGGCAGGCGTTCAGCCGGGCGGAGAGCAGGTCGGGCCAGCGCTGGTTGGTGTCGGCGGTCGAGAAGGACCCGTCGGTGATCGAGTCGCCGAGCGCCACCACCGCCCCGGTCCTCGGCGCGGTCACGTCGACGCCGCTGAGGAACGGCCAGCTCGTGGTGGTCCAGGTGTAGGCGTCACCGGCGGTGTCGGCGGCGTGGTCACTCGCCCCGTAGTCCGTCCAGTACACGGTCTGCTGCGCCCACCAGTGATCGGTGATGTGCGTGACCTGACCGGGCAGATGGAGACTGACCACCAGGTCGGCCAGGGCCGGGACTGCGAGGCCAACCGGATCGCTGACCACCTCGCCGCCCGCCCGGATCGTGACCTCGCGCTTCCCGCCGAACCGCACGTCGTACGGGCGCGCCACGGCGGAACCACCGTCACGCAGGCCCACGGTCGCGTGCCCGATCGTCACCGGGTCGGTGGCGTAGGCGTTGGTGAGCCGGATGCGTACGGTTGAACCGCCGACGCTGGTGTGCACCGGCATCCGTACCGTCACCTCGGACATCCCCGAGACCTCGTAGTGCTCGCTGGCCGCCGTCGCCCAGGTTCCCGTCCAGCCGCGCCGATCGTCCTGCTGACCGGCCCCGGCGGGCGCCACCGTCCCGGCCACGACAGCCGCGACCGCCAGGAGCAGAGCCGCGAGCCTGCCGCGTATCCCCTGCATGAGCCGCCCCCTACTGTTCCGCGCCGGTGCGCGCGAGCGCCCGGTACGCCTTGGTGGCGTCCTTGGCCTTGAGGTTCACGAACGCCGAGGTCACCCCGAGTGGCGCCGGGTATTGCTTGAGCGTCACGGGGCCGCGGACGACCTTGCCGTTGGTGACGTCACGCCAGGTTCCGGACGGCAGGAAGACGTCCCGGGTGGTGCCTTCGTCGAGCTTGGGCGCGGCCAGCACGGCCGGGCCGAGCATCCACTCGTCGGTGACCGTGTAACTCGCCTCGTCCCGAGGAAAGTCGAAGAACAGCGGCCGCATGATCGGATCACCGGTCTTCAGGGTGCTCTGCACCTGATCCCAGATGTACGGGGCAAGCTTCTCGTGCGTCTTGATCGCCTCCCGGTAGAGATCGACCGTCCCCCGGTCGTATCCGACCCACTGGCCGGTCGTCGCGTCCCGTACACCGGTCGGCGAGGTCGAGGCGTACATCAGCGGCGTCAGGGATGCCGCCTGCGCCCAGCGGACCAGGACCTCCTCGGTGGGCGGCGGGTAGCTGAGCGAGCCGCCGATCATGTCGGTCTCGACGAAGGGGTACCCGATCGTCGAGACGGCCAGGTTGGCCGAGACCGCGGCGCGCAGCCCCCCGAAGGTGGTGGGCTTGTCGGCCGTGCGAATGGCGAAGCCCTTGCTCTGCGCGGCGTTCCACGCGACCCGCAGCCCGGCCCCCTGCTGGTCGAACTCGTCCGCCAGCTCGGCGCCGTACTCCACGTAGTCGGCGCGGGTCGCCCCCGGATACGGGGCGCACCGGTCGTCGAAGAAGGCGGTGTCGAACTTGAACCCCGCCACCCCCGACTCGTTTGTCTGCGCCTTGAGATCGTCGGCGTACCACTGCCGCGCCGCGGGATTCGCCAAGTCGATCAACCCGGTCCGGCGGCCGTTCCACCACGTGAACAGGCACGGCTTGGACGGATCGGACGGGTCCTTCAGCAGATACCCGTTGTCGACGGCTTCGGAGAAGTTGGCGGCTGTCTCGGGCATGTAGAGGCCCGTCCACATACCGAGGTCGAAGCCGAGCCGGTCGAGTTGCCGGGACAGGGCGGGCAGATCGGGGAAGCGTTCGCCGAAGTCGGCGGCGATCACGCTCTCCTCGATCTGGAGAGCGTGCCCGCCGAGCCCGGCGCCGGCCAGTGCACGGGCCCAGGCGAGGACGTTCTCCTGGGTCTGCTCGCCGTAGAGCTGGGCCCAGGAGTTCCAGAGCGGGGTGGCGTACTGCTCGTAGGAGGTGTCGGAACGTTCGGGCCTGCCGACCAGTGCGATGTGGTCGCGGTACACCTCGGCGGGGGTGTCCTCGACGAACACCGTGGAGGCGGCGGGGCGTTCGCCGGTGACGGTGAACTCGCCGAGCCCGCTGCCGCCGGCGTTGATCCGCACGTCCATCGGGTCGTTCGTGTCCGCCCGCAGCCCGGTGGCGCTGGAGGTGTACCAGAAAGGGGAGACCACCTGGTAGGACGCCGGGCTGAACCCGGTGTCCACCACCTGCCCGGAGTCCAGCGGCCACGGCTGGACGGTCTGGTCGCTGTTCTCGCCGTGCCCGTACCAGTGCCCCGCGCTGTTCAGGTCGTACGCCGTGCTGAGCGCGTCGGCCCGGGCGCCCGACAGGGACCAGTTCATGTCGTACCGGTCTGAGCGCAGGGTGATCCGCAGATCCACGGTGACGCCCGGCAGGTCGGTGGCGGCGGTGACACGCAGGGCGTTGCCGTCACGCGTACTGCCGGTGACCTCCCGGACGATGTGCCAGTCGGCGCCGATCCGGAACCGGAACGCCGCGGGCGCGGTGGCCAGGACGGTCCGGCCCGCCCGCACGGTGGTGACGGTCAACCGGTCCGTGGCGACGCGCAGTTCGTAGGCGGGCGTCGCGAAGGTGACCGGCCCGGAGTCGGCAGCCGCCGGGGCCGTGCCGAGAAGCGGCGCGGCCAGGATCAGCGCCGCCGAGCCGCAGCGGACGGTCCGTCTCACCGTGGGCATCAGGCACCACCGCCGCCGCACGTCAGCTTGGACTCTGCCCAGTCGGCGTGGTCCGAGGAGACATCGCCGTCACCGTCGACCAGCAGGTCCAGCCAGCGGGCGCCGGTCACGTCCACGTCGATGCCGGTGCCGCCGTCGGAGCCGCCTACCACCGGGGTTGTGGTGAGGGAGCGGCCGTCGGCGATCACCTGGAAGGAGACGCTTCCGCCGTCGCCGACCTCGTCGTCCACTCCGGCGGTGGCGGTGAACCGGGTGCAGCCGCCGCCGAGATAGACCCGGATCTGGCTGTTCGCGTGAACGCCGAGGCCCTTGGTGTAGGTGGTGCCGCCGATGCTCAGGGGACGGCCGTCACCCGCCGCGTCCTCCCCGTTGGAGGCGTCCTTCTCGACCGGGCCCCAGCCATTGACCGCCTTGACCAGGGTCAGGTCGCTCACAAAGGCATCGGCGGACAGTCCGGGTGGCGGCACCTGCACGGCCCGTACACCGGTGACGGTGCCCGGACGGCCGGGCTGGACGAGCTTGGCGGCCGCGGTCAGGAGGGCGTAGTGGACCGGGTCGCCCGGCGGGGTGACGGTGTAGTCCGCGGTCACCGTGGCGCCGGGCCGGACCCGGTCGAAACGGGTGGTGCCGTCGGTGATGGCGGTCCAGCCGTCCGGGACCTTCAGGGCCAGCTCGACGTTCCGGGCGGTCGGCGCGTCCTTCGGCACGCTGAGGGTGACAGGGACCTTGGCTGCGGTGCCGGTGCCCAGGAACGGCTCGGCGTCCACGGTGACTTGAGCGCCTGCGGCCGGCATGGCGTACGTCTTGGCGTCGTACGAGGGAGCGGCCACCGTGCCGACCTTGATCCCGCCCGCCGAGGCGCCGAGGTCGACCAGCTTCGCCGAAGCCGGGCCCGCGCCGGCCTCGGTGGACCACACGGCCAGGGCGATGGTGTTGCCGCCCTGCTCGCGCAGGATGCCCTTGGGGACGACGAACCGTGTCTGGGGTCCGGTGTCGGGCAGGTAGCGGCCGATCAGCCAGCCGTTGACGAAGATCTCGGCGCGGTAGCCGGTGCCGCCGCCCGCGGTCTCGGCCAGGTCCAGCGCGATCGCGTTGTCCTGGCCCTGCGGCAGGTCGAGCCGTGCGGAGGTGCGGTACCAGCGCACGCCGGGCCCGCTCTTCCCGGTCTGCTCGGAGAGGGTGGTGCTCTTCCAACCGCTGTCGGAGTATCCGGGCAGCGACCAGCCGGCCCGCTCCCCGTAGAGCCCGCCGTTGTTGTACGGGCCCCGGGCGGTGTCGACGGGGTCCTCACCGCCCCGGCTGCCCTGGATCTTCCAGGTGAGGGTGGAGGCGCCGCCGATCACCTCGGCGCCGAGCAGTCCGCGCGGCTCCTTCGAGTAGTCGTGGCCCCATTCCTCGTTGTGGCCCGCGTTCTCCACGAGGACGGAGAGGACGTTGTCCGTGCTGTCACCGCCGGCCCTCAGCGTGTCCGCCGGGATGTCGAAGGTGTGCGCGCCGTCGCCGGAGCTGCCGAGGTAGCGGCCGTTGAGCCAGACCGCGTACTGGCCGGTCGGGCCGGTGTTGGCGGTGAGTGCGAGCGCGGTCGCCTTACCCGTGCTCTTGAACCGGCCGCGGTACCAGACGTTGCCGTGGTGGTAGCCGTACTCGTCCATCGCGAGGACCGGCAGCGCCCCTGCCAGGTCCGGGTTGTTGGCGGTGAGGTGGTCGGCGGTGGTCCAGGTGGCGTCGTCGAAGTGCGGGGCGGACTCCGGTGCCTCCTCCTTGTACTTCCATGTCGTCAGCCTGGGCAGCTCGACGGGGCGCGGCGCCTTGGTGACGGTGACCGTGCTGCCGTTCCAGGTCACCTTCTTGGCGTCCGCGATGACCTCGATCTTCGCGGCCTTGGTGGAGTCGCCGGTCAACTTCAGGGTGCCGCGCGCCAGTTCGGCCGTACGGACGAGGGACGGTCCGCGTACCAGGACCGGGCCCGCGGCGGTGTCCTGCCGCCACCAGTGGGCGGTCTCGGCGGTGTCGGCGATCAGCATTTCCAGGCCGTTCACCAGCACCCGGGCCAGCCCCTTGTGGGTGTAGTTCAGCCGCAGGTCACCTCGTTCGGCGTCCCAGGCGGTGGTGACGTCGCCGTCGAGGACGGTGACGTCGGGCCGCTCCGCATACCGCAGCACGGTCTCGCCGGCCTCGCCCGCACGCCCGTACAGCAGCGCCACCTCCCGGTCGCCGATCCGGGCGTGCGTCATGATCTCCGAGGTGGAGTAGACGAGCCGCTGGCTCTCGCTCAAGTCGTAGCCCGCTACCAGGAGTTTGGCGTCCCGGCCGTCGACGGTGATCGTGCCCTGCTGCGGTACGCGCGGGTACTCGCCGTCCGCGCCCTTCAGCGACAGGGTCGTCTCGTCCTTGTCCTTCACGCGGGTGTCGGCGTGCCGGACGGTGAAGAACTGGGTGCCGTCGTCCGGATTGACGCGCCGGTCGATGCGCAGCGCGTCGTCGGACGGGGCGGGGGCCTCGGCCTTGTCGGTGCGTGCCAGCGAGGTGACAGAGTTGACCATGTAGCCGAGGCGCTTGAACTCCTGGTATTTCTCCGTCAGTTGGCGGGACTCGTTGATCGGGGCCCCGTAGTCGTACGACGTGTAGACCGCGTTGGGGTCGGCGAGCCAGCCCCAGTTGGTGCCGCCGTACGTCATGTAGAAGGACTGGCCGCTCACCCCGGCGGCGATGTTCATCTTGCTGAACACCCGGGTGAAGTCGGTGCCGGTGAGCTTCGCGCAGTCCTGGTATCCGGTGCCGCCCCAGGGGTCGAACGCGCCGCCCTGTGCCTCCGGGATGATCAGCGGAGACTCGGGCTTCCACTCGTTGACGTACGAATAGTCGGGCAGGTTCTTCCAGCTGTCGGGGTCCTTGCAGTCGAAGCCCTGCGGGTAGGCGTCGAAGCCGTAGATGTCGGGGGCGCCCTTGCCGCTCACCCAGTTCTTGTTGGCGCCACCGTCGTTGACGAAGGTCGGCACATCGATGCCGTCCTGCTTCGCCCAGTCGATGAGGGTCTGCATGTAGTCGGCATCGTGACGGCCGCCCTGGTACTCGTTCTCGACCTGGTAGAGGATCACCGACCCGGTGCCACGGGTGAGTTGGTGCCGGGCGATGATCGGGTTGATCCGGCTCATCCACTCCCGGGCCGCCTTCAGGTACTCCGGCTCGGAGGTGCGGTTCACCCCGGCCTGGGTCTTCCGCCAGGCGGGCATGCCCCCGCCGGAGACCTCCGCGTTGATGTACGGGCCCGGCCGGGCGATCACATACAGACCCGCACGCTCGGCCTCGTCGAGCAGTCGCTCCACGTCACGGGTGCCGGTGAAGTCGTACGAACCCGGCTTGGCCGAGTGGTAGCCCCAGTCGAAGTAGAGCGAGACCGCGTTGAACCCGCCTGCCTTGATCTTCTGCAGTACGTCGCGCCACGCGTCGGGGCTGGGCAGCCGGAAGTAGTGGAACTCTGCGCCCCAGATGTACAGGGGTTTGCCGTCGACCTGCACGGCGTACTGGTCGTAGGTGACGGTGTGCCGACCCTGACCCGGGGGCTGGGTCCGGTCCTGGGTCTGGGGCTGAGCCTGGGCCGGGGCCTTCGGCTGCACCCGGGCCGGTGTCGCGGCGCCCGCGCTGGTCAGGGGCATGACACTCAGACCAGTCAGCGCTCCGGCGAGCAGCAGAGATCTCCACTTGCCCCTCCTGACGCCAGTCATGGCGGCCGTCATGACGTCAGCCCCTTCACGACGGCCGCCCGCGCGGTCTCGATGTCGTTGACGTCCTTCGTCCGGCCGTCGAGGTTCCGCGTCGCGGTGGTGAGTGCCTCGGTCAGGGCTTCGCTGTCGGCGCCCCCGCCGCTCTTCTTTCGCAGCTGCGTGATGAGTTCGAAGTCCTCGATGCCCTCCTTCAACTGCTCCCAGCGGATGCTGGACATCGGGCCGTCCTTGCCCGGGTAGACCAGATACTCGTCGCCCTGCGTGAAGATGTGGACCGGCTGCTTGAAGGGGTCGCTGGTCCAGCTGTTGTACGACCAGCGCAGGAAGCCGTCCAGATTCCGCTGGGCGGAGATCCACGGCAGCATCCGCGACTCGACGGCGGGCGAGTACGAGAACGTGTTGGGATGGGCCGGCGAGCCGTACACGTAGAAGGTCGTGGTCTTGCCGGCCTCGCGCCGCTGTGCCACCTTCTCCTTCGTCATCGCGTCGATGCCGCCCCAGTCGACGGACAGGTTGGACGCGACGCGTTCGGTGCTGATCGAACCGGCCACGGAGATACGGTCGTCGAAGGCCGGCGCGACCTCGTGGACGAAGTCCTTGACGACCGTCATCGTGGCGATGGGCCGCTCGTCGAAGGACAGCCAGGTGTCCTCCAGCAGACCCTTCGCCTTCAGATGCTTCTCGAAGGCGGGCAGGAACGCTCCCCATGCCTCCCGCCAGCGGCCCCCGCCCAGATCGACGTTCTCCCGGACGGTTTTGCCGGTGCGGGTGTCCGTGTAGGTGAGGTGCTCCTGGTCCTGGAACGCCAGCATGGAGAACGCGCCGATGTCGGGCCCGAGACCGGCACGCTGGGCGGTCCTGACGTACTTGTCCCAGCGGTCGAAGTCGAAGGAGAACTTCTTTCCGTTCCAGGTCCAGCCCACCATGCTGGTGTACGGCGTGGCGGTCTGCGACTCCCGGGTGCCGAGTGACCACTGGTGGTGCCACGGGTTGTCGACGACGGTGGTGTTGATGACCTTCTGGCCGCGCGACGCCAGGTCACGGTCGTACTTGTCGATCAGTTTCCAGTGCTGGTCGGACCAGAGTTTGACACCGTGGTTCTTGGCCATGGTCTCCGGCTGCGCCCATACGTCGAGGAAGAAGTCGTAGTCCTTCGGGTCGGGCACACTCGTGTCCGCGACCTCGATGGTCAGCGGGTAGGTGGTCCGGGTACGGCCGTCCGCCTCGACCTTCACCGTGCCGGTGTAGGTGCCGGGCCTGGCCCTCTCAGGTATCTGGAAGGTGAACCACAGCGGCTGCGCGGCGTACGCGGATACGTCCACGGAGTTCCGCTCGTCGAGCGCGTCGCCGACCACGTCGGGGTTACGGTCGCCGGACACTTCCTTGCCGGAACTGACCTGGTCGATGGTGGCGGACCAGTCGACCTCGCTCTTGGAGCGCTGCACGGGCACGTACTTGACGAACCGGACCTGGGCGTCGTCACCGGACAGCTTCGCGCCGCCCGGTCCGGTGAGGTCGCCGACCACGGCCTTGACGTCGTCGAGGTCCCGGCCGGAGGCGATCGCCAACTGCGCCGAGACCTGCTCGTTGCGCACCGCGGAGAGCTTGAGCTCCTTGGTGTCCTTGCCCTGGATGGCGGTCATCGGGTAGCGCGGGACCCGCTCCTCCGCGGAGCCGGCGAAGGAGCCGGAGGGAACCCAGGTGATGGTGTCCCTGGTGCCCATGGCGTCGGCGACCTTGGCGGTCAGCCAGGTGGTGGTGGCCTTGGAATTGAGGTCGGTGCCGGTGGTAGCCGTACCGGTGACGGCTATCGCGGTGGCGCTCGCGGCCACGACGACGCCCGCGACGAAGCCGGCGACAACTGAGGACGTACGTGCCATGGGGGCGGGTTCCCTCTCTCACGGGTCTCACGGGTCTCACGGGTCTCACGGACGTGCGGGCCGGCCCCCGCGCCGGTGGGTTCAGTGGTGCGGGGGATCAGGGGCGCTACGAGTTCAGTGGCGCTGCGAGTTCAGGAGGTGACGGAGAAGCCGCTGAAGACGGCCTCGATGTTCTCGCCGGGATAGTTGGCGTTGGCCGCACCGGCGACCATTCCGGCGTCACCGGTACCGGCGGCCGACGGCACCTCGGCGGTACCGACCTTCGACCAGGTCCCGCCGTCCTTGCTCGCGTACGCGGTGTAGGTGGCGCCGTCCCGGGTCAGCTTGAGATACGCCGGGTGGTAGGTGGAGCCGCCACCCGCCCAGGTGTCGAGCTTGCCGTCGCCGTCGCTGTCGGTCATGAACTCCAGGCCGTACCGCTCGGTCATGGCCAGCACCGCGTAACCGCCCTTTTCCGGCGCGGTCAGGTCGTTGGCCAAGGCGACACCGGCCTTGCCGACCGGTGAGGCACTGCTCTGGGAGACCAGCTGGGCCTGCACGGTGGCCTTCTCCCCCGCCGCGTCGTCGCGGTAGATGACGCCCTTCTCGTCCTTCCAGCCGGACAGGTCCTGTCCGCCCGCCCAGATGGCGAACTGGTCGCCTGCCTGGGCGTACCGGGCGTCCTCGGAGGTGGTGTCGGTCGTCAGGTACGGGTCCCGCACACTGCCCGGGGCGGCCCTCACCCGCGCCTGCACGGTGTCGGAGGCCTTCTGCGATCCGTTGTGTCCGCCGTAGCCGTTGTAGGTGACGGTGCCGGTGAGGTCGTGGTTTCCCCATCGGGCGTCGTCGGCCGGGGTCACCGTCCATGTGGTGGTGAGGGTGGCTCCGTTTCTGAGGGACTTCGCGGTGGCCGGTCCGGTCGCCCTGGCACTCCAGCCGTCGGGCAGGTCCAGTTCCGCCTTGGCGTTCTTGAGGGTCCGGGTGCCCCAGTTGGTCGCCTCCGTGGTCACCTCGAACGGTGTGCCGGAGTCGGTGGACGGGGCGTCCGGGGTGATCAGGACGGAGGCGGCCGGAGCGTCGTCGCGCTTGAGCGCCTTGAGGGCCTTGGCGGCCCCCTTGGCCTTGAGGTCGACGAAGGCCGGGGTGACACCGAGCGGCGCCGCGTACCCCTTGAGGGTCTTGGGCCCACGGATCACGGTGCCCTGGTTCACGTCGTACCACGTGCCCGGCGGCAGGTGGACGGAGCGGGTGGCGCCGGTGCTCAGCTTGGGCGCGGCCAGTACGGCCGGGCCGAGCATCCACTCGTCGGTGACCGTGTAACTCGCCTCGTCCTTCGGGAAGTCGAAGAACAGCGGTCGCATGATCGGATCGCCGGTCTTCAGGGTGCTCTGCACCTGGTCCCAGATGTAGGGGGCGAGCTTTTCGTGGCTCTCGATCGCCTCCCGGTAGAGGCCGACCGTCTGCTGGTCGTAGTCCACCTTCTGCCCGGTTGTGGTGTCGTTGGTGTCCACCGGCGAGGTCGAGGCGTACATCAACGGCATCAGCGAGGCGGATTGCGCCCACCGCACCAACACGTCCTTCGACGGTGCCGGCTGGCCACCGGAGCCACCGATCATGTCGGACTCGACGAACGGATAGCCGACGGTGGAGATGGCCAGGTTCTGGGTGGCGGAGGCACGCAGCGAGTCCCAGCCGGTGCCCTTGTCGATCTGGCGGGTGACGAAGCCCGCCTCATGGGCCGTCCGGTTCCAGTGCACCCGGATTCCGGCGCCCTGGAGGTCGAACTCATCGGCGAGCTGTGTGCCGAGCTTCTGGTAGTCCGTGGCCTGGTGGCCCTCGCGCGGCGCGCACTTCTCGTCGAAGAAGCGGGTGTCGAACTTCAGCCCGTCGATGTCGTACGTGTCCATCAATTTCTTGAGGTTGCCCTCGTACCAGGCCTTGGCGTCGGGGTTGGCCAGGTCGATGATCCCGGCCTGGCCGTTCCACCAGGTCACTTCACACGGCTTGCTCGTCTCCTTGGCGTCCATGAGCAAGTAGCCGTGGTCGACCGCGTACTGGTAGTTGTCGGAGTCCAGGTTGATCCACAGGGTGACCCAGATACCGAAGTCGAACCCCATCTCGTGGATCTTGTCGGACAGGCCCTTGGGATCGGGGAAGGTCTTGGGATCCCACGTCAGATTGCCGTAGTTCGACTCCCACTTGTCGTCGAGCTGGATGGTGTGCCCGTCCAGCCCGTTGTCGTGGAGGTCGGTGGCGTAGTCGAGAAGTTTCTCCTGGTCGACCTTGGTGTAGAACTGCGCCCAGGAATTCCACAGCGGCTTGGCGTACTGCTCGTACGTGGCGTCGCTCTTGGCCGGCTTGCCGACGATGCCGATGTAGTCGCGGTAGACGTCGAGCGGGGTCGACTCGACGAACACCGTGGCCTTGTAGGTGCCGGGCGACTCGACGGCGAAGGTGCCCAGGCCGTCCTTGCCCTTGTTGAGCGCCACGTCCATGACGTCTCCGGTGTCGACGCGCAGACCGGTCGACCTGGAGGTGTACCAGAACGGGTCGATCATGTTGTACGACGCCGGCCCGAAGGCCTTGTGGTCGACCTCACCGGCGTCGAGCGGCCAGGGCTGGTTGACGCCGGGACCACCCTGCGGGGTCTCGGCCTCGCCGTGGCCGTACCAGTGGCCGGCCGACGACAGGTCGTAGGCGAGGCCCAGTCGGTCGGGGCTGCCGCCTTCGACGTCCCAGTCCAGTTGGTAGCGGTCGGCCTCGGGCTCGAGCCGGGCCGTGACGGTGGCGCCGTCGAGGGTGGTGTCGGTGGTGAGGGTGAGGACGCCGCCCTGCCACGTCCAGTCGGTGACCGCGGTGGCGTGCTCCCACTTCCCGCCGGAGCGGAAGCGGAGCCCTCCGCCATCGCCCGCGGTGTCGAGCACGGTTTTTCCGGAGCGCTCGGTGGTGAGGGCGAGTTCGCCGGTGGCGATGTCGACGGTGTAGCCAGGTGCGCCCTTGGTGCCCGGCACGGACATGGTGAGGCCGTCCGCGCTCCGGGTCACCTTCGGCCGGTCGGCGGTGGCCGCCCGGGCCTCGTTGATGAGGGGTCCGGCAACGGGCGGTACGAGCGTCAGGGCCAGCGCGGCGGCCAACAGCGTGCCGGGACCACGGGACTTGCACCGTCTGAGCGGTTTGATGCGCACTCACGTCCTCCTGCTGGGCGGGGCGTTGCTTCGCGGAGCGGTACGGCGTACGGCGAGATCATGCTCATTTCTGCTCATGTTCTGGCCACAAACGTCACCTGTCAACATCCACTTCCATGATTTCTCGGCCACATCTCAGACCACGAACGGCCTCGCGATGCCGTTGCCGGACCGGGTTCGCGCCCGTGACAGCATGCGCGACCTGCTGAGCATGACGACGATTACTGCTCGAAGTTAGCTCATTTCGAGCAGAAAAAATCACTAGGTTGCAGCGAAGTTGATTCCTCGTAGAACGGCACCTCATCGGTATCGCAGCTCCTGGCCGACCACGCGCAGTACGAAGGCGCCCAGTACGGCCTGCCGTTCGTCTCCGGCGCGCGGCTCTTCTTCCGCTCAGGCCCGAACGATCTCCACGCCCGCCGCGGCGAACGGCTCGGTCAGCTCCGGGCCCGCCGCCTTGTCGGTCACCAGCACATGAACGTCTTCCACCGGGCAGATCCGGGCGAAGGCCCGCCGACCCAGTTTGGAGGAGTCCGCGACCACGATCACCCGTTCGGCGCGGCAGGCCAGCGCCCGATTTATGCCGGCCTCGCCCTCGTCCCGGGCCGTCGCCCCGTGCCGGACGTCGAGCGCGTCCACGCCGATGAAGACATGGTCGAGCGTGATCTGCGCGAGCATCTCCGTGGCAAGCGGTCCGGTGAGCTCGTACGAGGCCGGGCGGGCAACTCCCCCGGTGACGACGACCTTCACATGACGGCGTACGACCAACTCGTTGGCGATGTTCAGCGCGTTGGTGACGACCGTCAGCGAGGGCCCGGCGCCCTCCGTTCTCAGCTCGGGCCTGATGGCCAGCGCCCGGGCGACCGCGGTGGTCGTGGTGCCGCCGTTCAGACCCACCACGGCACCCGCCTTCACCAGCCCCGCCGCCACGCCGGCGATCCGCTCCTTCTCCGGGGCCTTGCGCGCGGCCTTGTAACGGAGCGGCAGGTCGTACGCGATGGCGTTGATCAGGGCCCCGCCGTGGGTACGGGTGACCATCTGCTGGCGCGCCAGCTCATCCAGATCGCGTCGGATCGTGGCCGTGGACACCTGCAGTGCTTCCGCGGCGGCCTCCACCTCGATCCGCCCGTCGCGCGTCAGCATGTCAAGCAAGGCACTCCATCTGTCCTGCGGTGCCGGCATGCGCCCTCCCCTGTCCGTGGTGTGCGGACCCGTGAAAGCACGAGCCGTGTCCGATTCTCGCGTCGACGGCCGCGGCCTGTACCAGGAGGGCTTCGACGCCATGGACGCCGTCGGGCTCGACTTCAGTGAGATCGTCGGGAACACCGGCCCCGGCAACGCAGACGGCTCCCTCCCGCGCTCTCGGCATCCAGCGCCACGCCGTCGGCGCAGACTTCCACCGCGCTCTGCAACTCCTCGACCTGCTGACCGCCGCCCAGTCCGTGGCCGGTCCGTGGCCCGGTCCGTGGCCGCGCACGGCCAGGAAATGCAGGTGCCGAAGATGATCAGGAAGAAGGTGGCGTGGTCGAGCCGCCCCGACGTCACCAGAGGCAATGACCACGCACTGCCTCAGGCCGCGGGCGCGCCGGACACTTCGGCGGCGCGGCGGTGTCCGGCGTTGATGCGCTGGGCTTCCTCGAGTTGGTCTTCGAGGATGACGATGCGGCAGGCGGCTTCGATGGGCGTGCCGCGGTCGACGAGTTCGCGGGCGCGGGCCGCGATGCGCAGTTGGTAGCGGGAGTAGCGGCGGTGGCCGCCCGCGGAGCGGAGCGGGGTGATGAGGCGGGCATCTCCGATCGCCCGGAGGAAGCCCTGGGTGGTGCCGAGCATCTCGGCGGCCCGGCCCATCGTGTAAGCGGGATAGTCATCGTCGTCAAGACGTCCGAACACGTCGCCTGCTGTCATTGCACCTCTCTGTGGAACGCGTGGAGGGGCCCTGGTGCCATGTGGCACCAGGGCCCCGAAGGAACTGCTACACCATCTGCCGGCCCCAGTGCTGCGCCGGCCTTCTGTTTCCGCGGACCCGGCCTGAATGCTGTCGGGGTTGCGGGGATCGCGGTTGCTCGACCGGAGACCACCTCACTATCGATGTCCTGCGGTACCCGGGCCCAAGACTTCCGCCCGGGCGATCCTGATGGCGCCTGGCTCCTCCGTTCTTTCCCTCTAACCGAATTACCTGCCAAGCGGGAACTGCGTACTGCTGGTGTTGCGTAGTGCACTTACTGAACTGCTTTTCGGTACTGCTCACGGCGGCCCCTGATCACTGCGGGCCACCCGGTCCGGTCGTCAGTCCCGTCGCCGTCCTGCAACCACCCTGGCTTCGGAACTCCACCACCGCACCGCCCTGCGAACTGCACTTGCTGGTACTTCTGCTGCTGGTACT
Organism: Streptomyces sp. NPDC048484; assembly: GCF_040651415.1. Taxonomy (NCBI): domain Bacteria; kingdom Bacillati; phylum Actinomycetota; class Actinomycetes; order Kitasatosporales; family Streptomycetaceae; genus Streptomyces; species Streptomyces sp. NPDC048484. The sequence continues at coordinate 47,332 of NZ_JBEZJY010000027.1, read as the reverse complement.
TCTGCCCGGCAGTTCGTCCCTGCCGGGCCTCGCTCGATCTCGACTACGAGAGAAACCATAACCACACCATCGCCCAATGTCTACTCCGGCCAACATAGATTTCCGGGAGCCAGAAGGAGAGATGGTCGAGCCCGGCCGCAGAAGGGGCACGCGGGCCAGGACGCGACGGGCGGCGCCTCGTCACGGCTGGTCAGACCTGGACCAGTCCGCCGTCGACGAAGTGTTCGGCGCCGGTGACGAAGGAGCTTTCGGGTCCGGCGAGGAAGGCGGCGAGTGCGGCGACCTCCTCGGGGCGGCCCATGCGCCGCAGCGGGATGTTCGCGGCCAGCGCACCGTGGAAGTCCTGCGTGCTCTGGCCGAGCCGGCCGGCGATGCGGTCGATGGCGGGGGTGGCGATGGGGCCGGGCGTGATGACGTTGACGCGGATGCCGCGCGGGGCCAGTTCCGCGGCCCAGGTCCGGCCCAGGCTGCGTACGGCGGCCTTGGAGGCGGCGTATACGCCCATCCGGTCGGCGCCCTGGTGGATGGTGGAGGACGCCAGCAGGATCACCGAGGCGGGCTCGGCGAGCAGGGGCAGCGACTTCTGCACGGTCAGCAGACTGCCTTTGGTGTTGACGCCGAAGACGAAGTCGAACTGCTCGTCCGTGACGTCCTGGAGGCGGGCGCCGTCGCCCAGGCCGGCGTTGGCCACGACGGCGTCGAGCCGGTGTCCGTCGGCGCGGATGACGTCCATGACACGGTCGAGGTCGGCGGCGCGGGAGACATCGGCCGGCACGGCGACCGCATCGGGACCGATGGCCTCCGCTGCGGCTTCGAGCTCGTCCTTGCGGCGGCCGGTCAGGTAGACGCGGGCGCCGTCGTCGGCGAAGCGCTGGGCGATGGCCCGGCCGATTCCGCTGGAGGCTCCGGTGACGAGGGCGGTCTTTCCGTTCATGGGGAGCATGGCACCTAATCCAATCGAGATGGCAACGGCGTTTGCGCTGCTCATGTGCCATTGCCGGGACAGGCGATCGATGTTCTTGACCGTCTCGTCCAGAACGTAGTCGGTTATGGACGAGGTAGTCAAGAACTGCTATCGTCCGAGCATGGCACGACCCCGAAACTTCGATGAGGACGAGGTGCTGCGCGCCGCCAGGGACCAGTTCTGGTCGACCGGATACGCGGCGGCGCGGGTGGACGACATCGCCGCCGCCACCGGCCTGGGCAAGGGCAGCCTCTACGGCGCTTTCGGCGACAAGCACCAGCTGTTCCTGCGTACGTACGCCGACCACTGCGCCGGGCTGGTCGAGGCCGTGCGCCGGGCGCTCGACGGTCCGGACACCGATGCCTACGAACGGCTGCGCGCGCATGTGATGAAGGTGGCCGAGGCCACCGCCTCGGACGTCTGCCGACGGGGCTGCCTGCTCGCCAAGGGCGCCGCCGAGCTGTCGGAGCAGGACCCGGCCGTCGCAGCGACGGCCCGCCGGACGTTCACGGCCATCGAGGAACTGATCACCGCCTGCGTCGCGGGAGCGCAACGCGCGGGCGATATCGCGCCGGACGCAGACCCCGCCCGGCTCGCCGGGCTCCTGCTGGCCGTGCTGCGCGGCATCGAAGCGCTGGGCAAAGGCGGCAGCAGCCCCGGCTCACTTCGCGTAATCGCTGAAACGGCCCTGGCGGTCCTGCCACGACCGTAGAGCGACCGAGACCGCCCAGCCCACCCAGCCCGCCCTCAGTCAGGTTGAAAACAGCTCATCACCCGGCACACCCGCGCCACGCCTCTGGAACCGGGCACCGCGGTGGCCGAAGTGCGTCGGCAACCCCTCGGCCCCGGGGTGCGCCCATGGGCCGCGGTGCGCGTCATCGCAGGGCAGCTGCCCGTGCGAGCAGGGCCGCTGTGGCTCGGTGACGGCGGTGGGGGTGCAGGAGTCGGCGCAGGGTGTGGAGGCGGCGGACGGCCCTGGCGGAGTGAAGGCCGGCGCAGGTGTCGAGGAAGAGGTCCCAGTGCTTCAACGCCGCCTCCAACTGCCCCTGACTCAACAGGGTTTCGGCGAGGCTGGCCCGGGTGAGAGCCTCGGCGTGACGCTCTTCGGGGGTCCGGACACGCAGCGAGGAGGCCAGGGCGCTGACCGCGGCGGCGCGATCGCCGAGCGTGGCCAGGGTCTGGGCGCGCTGGTAGTGCAGGGCACCGAGGGAGTAGGCGGTGAACGGGCCGGGGGCGGCGGTGGCCTGGTCATGGTGGCGCTCTGCCACGGTGAGCGCGGCCAGCGCGGCATGCCGGTCGTGGTGCGCCTGCATGACGGACAGGTGAGCCTGGGTGTAGGCCCGCACTATCGATGGGGCGTGGCGGGCGGCGGCGGCGGCCCGCTCGGCCAGGCTGAAAACGGCCGGCGCGTGGTGCCCCAGGCTGTGGGCGTGGGTGGACAGGGTGCGCAGGGCGATGGCATAGGTCGCCGGGTCGTGGCTCTCGGCGGCCAGTTGGATGGCGGTGCGGTGGTAGTGCTGGGCAAGGCTGTCGGCGCCGTCGTCGGCGCACATGCCGCCCAGGAGCAACGTGAGTTGAGCGGTCCCGGTCAGCAGACTCCGGTGCAGTGAATCGGGTGCGGGGGCGTACAGATAGCCCGCGACGTCGTGGCGGAGGTAGGCAGTCAGCGCGGTGCGTACGTGGCCCCCGCCATGAACCGCGGCGACCTGGGCGAAGGCGGTGGCCATGGTCTGCATCTGCTCGGCGTGCTCCGCTCCGGCCGGACTCACCGCGATCCCAGAAGCGGATGACGGCCGATCGGCCAGTGCCCGCCGGCGGGGGACGAAGGCGTCGGGGACAGTCAGCGCGGTCAGCCTGTAGAGCCCGGAGCTCAACAGGCGGCGGCGCGTGGGATCGAGATCCGTATCGGTGAGCGCGGACAGTTTCTGCAGCGGGTCGGCCTCCCAGGACAGCTCGAGGGTGGGCGCCGGTGCGCGGCTCAGGCCCGCCTCGACCGCGGTGACGGGTCGCCCCAGCTTCCGGGAGAGGGCTTCCAGGATGAAGGTCGCGGCGGGAGGACGAGGCTGAGCGCCGGACAGCCAGCGGGAGGCCGCGGAGGCGTCGCAGGCGGAGGAATGCCCGTGTTCGGCGGCCACCGCACGGACGGCGGAGGCAAAGCGGGCTCCGCTCCAGTCGGCTTCGTCGAGCAGGAGTCGCAGCCGGGCATTGGGGGTGTGGGGCACCGCTTTCCTCGCATGGGCTAGGCGGACGGACCGCACCGCCCGCCCGGATTTCACAAACGCACAAACTGTCCGCGTCCGCACGACGCTCACTGACCCGCCCCCCTGTGCGGGCCAGGCCGCCGACGGTTAACTGACTACGTACCCAACGGCCGCCGGGCTCTAATCCGGTGAGCGGCCGGCCGGACGCGTTCTGCGCCGGCCGTTCCGAACCTGACTCAGCGAGAAGGGCACAATGACGTCTGGTCCCGCCACTGCGCACCCTCGGCCACGACTGGCAGCTCCGACCGGCCCGCAGAATCCGCGGACCCCGCGGGCTGAGGACCTGCCCCAACTGGGGGACGGGAGCCGGGCGTTCCTGGTGCAGGAGGCACTACGCCTCGTCGAAGAGTCCCCTTCCACTCCGGCAGGTGACGCGTCATGACCACTCTGCCCGTGAAGCTTGACGACGTACTCGAGTCCGCGACTGCCTACTGCCTGGCGACCCAGACCGACGCAGGGGCGTGGGAGACCGAACCGGACCCCCGTGTCACGGAGACGGCACTGATGTGGTGCGCCCTCTCGCCGCTGCCCGACGCGCCGAGCCAGGCCGCAGCGGGGCGTGCCCGAAAGTGGCTGATGCGCGCGGCTCCGCAGCGTCACCATCCCGCGGCCGAGGCGTTCGAAGGCGCGCTGCGCTCGCTCGTACTGGACCGGGACGGTGCGATCGACATCCGGTCCTCGGTGTTCGACGACCCCGTCGTGGCCTCCCGTGCCCGGCTCCTGCAGGTCATCGCAACGCACCGGAATCGGGTAGTGCTGGGGGGCAGCACACCGACCACATTGCGTGAAGCGCTGGCGCATGCCTGCGCACAGGCCGAGACCGCCCGGTTCAAACCGTGGACGCGCACCGAGTACCTGTCCGCCCGCGCACTCCTGGAGGCCCACCTCGGCTGTCCCGCCCAGGCCCGGGAGACCACCGAAGCGCTCTGCCGGGACCAGTCACCGGACGGCATGTTCCACGCCAATCCGATCACCACCGCTCTGGCCCTCCTGGCCCTCACCGCCACGATGCCCAGGTCCCGTGCATGGCGGCGGGCCCACCATGGCGTCCTGCGCGCACAGCGACCGGACGGAACGTGGCGGTTCTGTACGAGCGACGTGTGGGACGCCACGCTGACCGTCAGGGCGTTCAAGGGCATTCCACAGTTCGACCGGCAGGGCCTGGCTCCCGCCGTGCGCTTTCTGCGCCGAGTGCAGAACGACGACGGAGGCTGGTCCTTCAGGTCGGGGACGGAGTCCGACAACGACACGACCAGTGCCGCCCTGATCGCGCTCGCCGGCTTGCCCGAGGTGCCCGATGCCGTCACCGGGCGGGCCTTGGCCTACCTTGCGCAACGACGCACACCCGACGGGCTGTGGAGGACCTGGCAGCACCTTCAGGACCCGCCCACCGAGGACGTGGTGGCGCATGCCGTCACCGCGTTGGACCGGTACGACTCCCGCCACTCCGTCGGCGTCGAGGATGCGCGCCGGTGGCTCGTCGGGCGCTGGAAGAGCACCGGGCGGTGGACCGCCAGCTGGTACCGGGGACTTCCGTACTCCGTTCTCGAGGTTTCCTCGGCACTGCACGACCGCGCGATTCTGCGCGAGGTCGGTGAGGACCTGCTCACCGCCCAGAACGATGACGGAGGGTGGCCCGCCGAACCCGGCGGCGACAGCCTCCCCAGCGCCACCGGCCTCGCTCTCGCGGCTCTCGACCGCTGCGGGGTGGAGCATGCTCACGCACGTCGCGGCGGCCTCGGCTATCTGGCCGACAGCCAGTGCGGCGACGGTACATGGCCGGGTATGCCAGAAATGGTCGGCCCCCGACCCCTTTTGACGCACTATCAGACGCAAACCCACGCCTTCGTGGCCATGGGGCTGCGCACCGCCTTTCCGTATGGACCAGGGGGCCGCTGATGTCGGATGTCGTGAGTGGCCGGCCATTCCCGCCCGGGCGGGCACGGGCCGTACCGACCGCCCCGGGGCGCAACCCCCTTGCCGGGCATGCCGGGAGGCTGGGCCGGGATCCGCTCGGGTTCGTGTGCGGTCTGCGGCAGCACGGAAACCTGGTGCGGATCTACGTCGGGCCGAAGCCGGTGTACGTACTCAACAGCGCGGACCTGATCCGGCAGGTGCTGGTCACCGATGCGCGGGCGTTCGACAAGGGGGCCCTCTTCGACGAACTCCGCGGTCACCTGGGCGAAGGGCTTGTGACCTCGTCGGGCGCGTTCCACCACAGGCAGCGCCGCCTGGCCCAACCCGCCTTTCACGCACGGCGGATCGAGCGGTACGCCGAAACCATGACACAGCAGGCAGCGGACCTTGCCGCGTCCTGGCGGCAGGGGCAACAGGTGGACCTGACCGCGGAGATCGACCGGACGGCCCGGGAGATTCTCCTCAGGACGTTGTTCGCGGCGCCCCTCGCGCCGGAGGCGGTGGAGGCGATCGCCGCGTGGATGGCTGTCAAACACCATGCGATGGAGCGAACTCTGTCCCCGGCCGGAGCCTGGAGCGAGTGGCTGTCGGCCCGCTTGCGCCGGCCGACCCGTCCCGTGGGGCGGCCCGGCCGGAAGCACGCACCCGGGCTGCGGGCCTTCCTGACCCACACGATCTCGGAGTACCGGACGCACGGCACGGACCGCGGTGACCTCCTGACGATGCTGCTGGACGCACGGGACGCGCGTACGGGTGAAGGGATGCGTGACGCGGAGGTGTTCGACGAGCTGCTGACACTGTTCACCGCGGGCATCGGCACCGTCAGCGCCGCGCTCGCCTGGACCTTCCACGAGATCGCCGGACACCCGGAAGCCGAGCAGCGGCTTCGGGACGAAACCGACACCGTGCTCGGAGGCCGGCCCGCAGTGGCCGCCGACCTACCGAAACTCCCGTACACGCGCAGGGTTGCGCAGGAGGCGATGCGACTGCACCCGGTCTGGCTGCTGATGCGACGCGCGGTGCGGCCCGTCACCCTCGACGGCGTCGCCCTGCCCGCGGGCACCGAGTTGTTCGTCAGTCCGCACGCGCTCCACCGCGACCCGGCTCTCTTCCCCGACCCGGACCGTTTCGACCCCGACCGCTGGCTGCCGGAGAGGTGCGCGCATCTTCCGCGCGGCGCCTATCTGACCTTCGGGGCCGGGAACCGCATGTGCATCGGAGAGAGCTTCGCCTGGACCGAGATGGCCATCGTCACAGCGACGATCACAGGCCGCTGGCGGCTGCGCCCGGTCCCCGGCGATCAGGTCCGCGCCCAGGTCGGCACGGTCACCCGGCCCGACCGCCTCCGGATGATCCCCGAACTTCCGGCCCCCCTGGGCAGCGCGCCGCGAGGAGGCATCCGTTGATCAAGGTGATGGCGCTGCTGACCAGGCTGCCCACGCTGTCGCTCGCCCAGTTCGACAGCCATTGGCACAAGCCGCACGGTGACCCACTGACGCTCGCGATTCCGACGATCCGCCATGTGGTCCAGAATGTCCGCCTGCTGAAGGCCGAGGACCTCAGCGACGCCGGCTACCACGGCATCCCCGAAGTGTGGTTCGACGACCTCGAAGCGGCTCTGGGCCTCCAGGACGCCCCCGGCTATGCCGAGGCCCAGGCCGACCAGGTTCATTTCATGGACGTGGCGGCGCTGCGCTTCCTGGTGATGCGGGAGGACGCCGTCGACGGGGCGGCCGGACCGGGAGACGGTCGCGGAGTCAAACTCATCCGACTGCTGCGCCGGGCCCGGGGGACGGAGAGGGCCGCCTTCCACGCCGCCTGGAGCGACGACACCGACCGGGCGCGCGGCCGTGCGGTCGGGGCAGTGCGCCATGTCCGGGCCGATTGTCGCCCGACCGGCGACACGGACGGTGAGCTCGTCTTCGACGCGGTGCGTGAACTGTGGTTCGGCGATCTGGACGCGCTGCGGGCGGGGCCGGCCCGGTCACCGCAGGCGTGGCGCGAGCTGCTGGAACCGGACGGTACCGATCCGGCGGCCTCGGTGAACTACGTCGCCGTGGAGCGACGGCTGCGCTGAGACGGCGTCGGCGTCCGACGACCCGGCTGGAGCACTGCGCGGGAGAAGGGGAGGAATCTCAGGTGGACAACGGAACAGAGCAGGTGGAGAACGCAACAGAGAGGGTGGACGCCGTCGTGGTCGGAGCGGGATTCTCCGGCCTGTACATGCTCCACAGCCTGCTGAGGCAGGGCATGTCGGCGCGGCTGTACGAGGCAGCGCCCGACGTCGGCGGGACGTGGTACTGGAACCGGTACCCCGGTGCCAGGTGCGACGTGGAAAGCATCGACTACTCCTACTCGTTCGACGACGCTCTCCAACAGGAGTGGGAGTGGAGCGAGCGGTATCCGGCTCAGCCGGAGATCCTGCGCTATCTGCGGCACGTCGCCGACCGGTTCGGTCTGCGCCGGCACATCGTGCTCGACACCCGGGTGACCTCGGCGCATTTCGATCCGGGCCGCTCGACATGGACCGTACGCAGCGAGGGCGGCTCCACGGTCGTCAGCAGCTTCTGCGTGATGGCGGTCGGCTGTCTCTCCGCGCCCAAGCAGCCCGACCTGACCGGCATCGACGATTTCGCGGGCGACCTCTACCACACCGCCCGCTGGCCGAAGACAGCGGTGGACTTCACCGGGAAGCGGGTCGGCCTGGTCGGAACCGGCTCCAGCGGCGTCCAAGTCGCTCCCGAACTCGCCTGCCAGGCCGCGGAATTGACGGTATTTCAGCGCACGCCCGCTTTCTGTTCCCCCGCGCGCAATCGGCCACTGTCCCCGTCCGCCCTGCGCGCCGCCAAGGCCACCTATCCACAGCGCCGAGAGGCGAACCGCAACTCCCAGGTGGGCGTGGTACGCGACGACAACCCGGCATCCGCCCTCGACGCCTCTCCCCGGGACAGGCTGCGCACCTACGCCGAGCACTGGGAACGCGGTGGGTTCGCGCTGCTCGGGGCGTACGGCGACCTGATGCTCGACCAGCAGGCGAACGACACCGTCGCGGACTTCGTACGCCAGAAGATCCGTGAGGCCGTGGCCGACCCGGACGTGGCGCGGCAGCTGCTGCCCTGGGAGTATCCGCTCGGCGCCAAGCGGATCTGCCTGGAGGACGGCTACTACGACATGTTCAACCGGGACAACGTCACGGTCGTCGACCTGCGGACCACCCCGCTGGAGGCCGTCACAAGGGACGGCGTACGCACGTCGGCGGGGGTACATCCGCTGGACTGCCTGGTCCTGGCCACCGGGTTCGACGCGATGACCGGCGCCCTGGCCGGCATCGACATCCGGGGTCGCGGCGGCCTCGCACTGGCCGAGACATGGCAGCAAGGGCCACGCACCTACCTCGGACTCGCCGCCGCGGGCTTCCCCAACCTCTTCCTGCTCACCGGCCCCGGCAGCCCGTCGGTTCTCACCAACATGGTCACCTCCATCGAACAGCACGTCGAGTGGGTGGCAGCCTGCCTCCACCACCTGCGCAGCCAGGGGTACGCCAACGTGGAGGCGACCGGCGAAGCAGCCGAAGCCTGGACGGACCACGTCGACGAAGTGGCCGCCGCCACCCTCTTCCCCAAGGCCGACTCCTGGTACACCGGTGCCAACGTGGCAGGAAAGACCCGGATGTTCATGCCTTACGCGGGGGGCTTCGCGACGTATCGGCAGAGGTGCGAGGAGGTGGCCGCGCAGGGCTACCAGGGATTCGACTTCCGGCGGACACCGTACGGTGTCGACAGTCCGAGGTGACGACATGGCACTGGACGCGGCCACCACTGAGTTCCTCACCGCGATGGCGGAGCAGGGCGGAAAGCCGCTGCACGAACTCCCCCTGGAACAAGCACGCGAACTCACCGCCGGCCTGAAGGACCTGTTCGGCGAGGGCCCTCGGATGGTCCGCGTCGAAGAGCACACCGTCCCGACGGGTGAGCACCAGACCGTGCCGGTCCGGTTCCTGCTGCCGCGGGAAGATCCCCCTGCGGTCGTCGTCTATTACCACGGCGGCGGTTGGATGCTCGGCAGTATCGACGGATTCGACGCGCTGGCCCGGCGGCTGGCCGAGGGCACCGGCTGCGCCGTGGCGCTGGTGGACTACCGGCTGGCTCCGGAGCACCCGTACCCGGCCGCGGTCGACGATGCCTGGGCCGCCCTGAGCTGGGTGAGCGAGCACCTCGCGGGACTCGCCGGCGGTCAGGTCCCCCTGATCGTCGCGGGTGACAGCGCAGGCGCCACCCTGGCCACGGTGGTCGCCCGCAGGGCGCGGCACAGGGGCGGGCCGCCGCTGTCCCTCCAGATCCTGGTCTACCCGGTAACGCACTACGACCTCGACACCTCGTCCTACACCGACCCGGCCAACCAGCTGCTGGTCACCCGAGACCTCATGGCCAGGTTCTGGGACGCGTACGTCCCCACCCCCGCGGTCCGGCTCGAACCGGAGGCGTCGCCGCTGCGGGCGGACGACCTGACGGGTCTGCCACCCGCCCTCGTGATCACGGCGGAGTACGACGTCCTGCGCGACGAGGGCGAGGCTTACGCCGAAAAGCTGCGCGCGGCAGATGTCCCTGTCCGGCACCGCCGCTTCGAGGGCCAGATGCACGGGTTCTTCACGATGAGCGGGGTCCTGCCGGGCAGCGCGCAGGGCATCGCGCACATCGCGGCGTACCTCGCACACCACCTCAAGGAAGACACCTCTGAACAGGATCTGAACAGGAAAGGGGCACGCGGTGAACGCTGAAGAGGCACGGAGCAGGTTCCGTACCCTGCGAGGGCTTGAGAGCGGGGTCGACCCCGATGAACTCGACGAGGTGTGGGCGTGCTTGCCGACAGGCACCATCGAGGACGTTCTGGGCGAGTGGCAGGGCTCGTCCTTCGAGACCGGACACAGCGCCATCCAACAGCTGGACGAGGTGCGGTGGTTCGGGAAGACGCTGCGGTCACGGCTGGATGTCCAGCCGGCCATCTGCTACGACGACGAGGGAAAGCTCTACTCGAACCTCGCGGCCGGCAACGGTGAGGCGAGCCTGTGGATGATCGAGTTCCGCGACGAGGTCACCGCGACCATGGTCTACGACGGCCTGCCCATCTTCGACCACTTCAAGAAGGTCGACGAGGACACGCTCTTCGGAATCATGAACGGCAAGGAAGCGGCGTTCCACAACGGCCGCCACTACTACTTCATCCTGGACAGGGTGGATTCGTGATCCGGGGCCGAGGGTGAGCACGCACACCGTGACACAGGGGCCGGGTCCGCGGGTCGCGCTGGTCACGGGCGGCGCGTCCGGGATCGGCGCCGCCTGTGCCCAGCGGCTCGCAGACGACGGTTACACGGTTGTCGTCGCCGACATCGACGAGCCCGGGGCGGAGCGGACCGCCCGGTCCGTCATCGCCACGGGTGGTGCGGCGAGGGCCCGGCCGGTGGATGTGTCACAGGCGGGTTCCGTCGCGTCGCTGGCCGACTGGATCGTCGACGCGTACGGAAGCCTGTACGCCGTGGTGAACTGCGCCGGTGTCACCGGGCCGTTGGTGTATCTGGCCGACTACCCTCTCGACGCCTTTGCCTCCGTGATCGGGACGAATCTCTGCGGCGTCTTCCACACCATGCGCCAGTGCATCCCCGTACTGCGTGACAACGGCGGCGGAGTCGTGGTCAACGTCGCCTCGGTGGCGGGGCACACGGCGCAGCGGGCCCACAGCCCCTACGTCGCGGCCAAGCACGCCGTCATCGGATTGACCAAGGCGGCTGCCCGGGAATACGCGCGGGACGGGATCCGGGTGGTATCGGTCTCCCCCGGGCTCATCGACACCCCGATGACGGCGGGCCTGGCGCCGGACGTGCTGGCCGGGGCACTCGACGATGTCCCGGCACGGCGGATGGGACACCCCCGTGAGGTGGCGGCGGCCGTCGCCTTCCTGGTGTCCGACGACGCACGGTACGTCACCGGGAGCGATCACCCCGTGGACGGCGGCTATCTGACGTCGTGATCCGGAGACTGAAGGCGCCGGACGATGTCGCGTAGCCCAACTGTCTGTATCCGCCCGGGCAGTTGGGCCGTCTCTTTCGGGTCCACCCAGTCGTATCCCCGGATGTACCGCGCCTCCACAGGCTCCAGTCCGCTGCGGCTGAGCGGGGGCGGGTGAATCGTCCGGCCGAGATAGGCGGGTTCGACGCCACGGTAGCGTCGGCCGTTCCAGTAGGAGTCACGGGGGACCAGGACGCGGCGGTCGTACACGCTGTCCTGCGCGAGCCCGGTCTCCTCACCCAGTTCACGTCGCGCGGCCTGGAGCGGACTCTCTCCCGGTGCGATGCCGCCTCCCGGCAGCTCCCATGTGTACGTTCCGTCGAAGGGGTCGTACCAGCGCAGGAGCAGGACGCGGTGGGACTCGTCGAGACACACCACGCGGACAGTGGGCCGCGTGCTCATGTCCACGGTGGGCTGGCGGTGCAGAAGCAGGCAGCCGTATGCGACGAGTCCGGCGACGGCGACGAGACGCCCCGGCCACGCGGCCGTTCCCGAGCTGAACGCCGTGCAGAACGCCGTACAGAACACCTGGAGAAGAATCACCGGCCACAGCGTCGCCAGACGTGGCCGTGCCGCTGTCAGTGCGAACGCGAGGGCCATGCCGGCAACGGCCTCTCCTGCGGTCCCGTACACCGCGCCGGAGAGGACGGCGACCACGAGCGTGCTCCGCCAAGGACCGAACCGGCGCAGAACGAAATGGCCGACCCCCTGGTGGACGACGGCCGAGGTGAAACCAAGTCCGCACGCCAGCACCGCGGACGTGGGCGTATGGGCGGGAAGCGTACCGGTGAGGCAGAGACCCGCGGCCGGGAGTACGAGGCACCACCGCCGGTTCGGCCGGCGCCATCGCAGGCCGGTCTCACGCCACCAGCCAAGACGCCGGATGGACCCGAACAGGCCGGCCATGAGGACGAGTTGGCACAGAGCCAGGGCAGCTTCTGCCGAACCCTCCGGGACGTGGCGCGCCGTTGCCGGGCCCGCGGCCAGAGCCACCGCCGCCCCGGCGTAGTACGACAGGGGGTGGCGCTGGACCAGCCTTCGCGTCAGAGTGAGCTCCTCACTCTGGCCATCGGCACGTACCTGCTGCCTCGGGTCGCGGGAGGAGATGGACACGATCGGACTCCTCTGGATACGCGGAGAGCGAACCACTGGCGTGATCGCCGCTACATGGTGAGCACTGGCTTGATCACCACGCCCTTCTCGGCGTCGGCCACTGCCTCGTCCATCGAAGCGAAGGGGTATGTCTCGATCAGGCGGTGGAAGGGGAAGATGCCCTGCTGCCACATCGCGATCAGTCGGGGAATGAAGATCTGCGGCACCCCGGCCCCTTCGACGACTCCCTGAATCCGCCGCCCCCACAGAAGGTGCGACATGTCGATTGCGGCCTCGGTGCCCGGCGGCGCCGCCCCCACCAGGGCACAGGTGCCGCCCGGGGCCAGGACACGTACGGCCTGCCCCAGTACGGACGGCACGCCGGTCGCTTCCACCGAGAAGTCGGCACCTCCTGCGGTGATCTCGGCGATGCGCTCGACGGTATCGGTGCCACCCGCGTCCACGGTGTGATGCGCTCCGAGTTCCTCGGCCAGAGCCAGCCGGCGTGGACGGAGGTCGACCACGACGACACGGGCGCAGCCGACGGCCTTGGCGGACAACAGGGCGCTGAGCCCCACCGCACCCGCGCCGAAGATCACCAGCGAGCTTCCCGCAGGCGGTCGCAGCACGTTCAGAACCGCGCCCGCGCCGGTCTGAACACCGCACCCGAGCGGACCGAGCAGTTCCAGGGGGAGCGAGTCGGGCACGGTGACGACGCTGTCCTGGGTGACGAGTGCGTGCGTGGCGAAGGAGGACTGGCCGAAAAACCTTCCGCCCACGGGTACGTCCAGCACGGACAACGTCGAGGAACCGTCGCAGCGCACTCCTGAGAAGTTCCGGCCGGCGAACTCGACACAGTGGAACGGTGCCCCTTGTCGGCACATGAGGCACCGCCGGCAGGACGAATAACTCAGGACCACGTGATCGCCCGGCGCCACCTCCCTGACCCCGGCCCCGACACGCTCGACGACTCCGGACCCCTCATGTCCGAGCACGACAGGCGGAGCCGGTGAAAACCCCAGGTCGCGCACCATCAGATCGGTGTGGCAGATCCCCGAGGCGACGACGCGGACCAGCACTTCGTCGTCCTGCGGCTCGGCAAGGTCGACGTCGGCGACCTCGAACGGGCCACCGACCTCCTTGAGTACCGCCGCACGGATACGCATCAGATACCCCCGGTCGGCTTGCGAGCGGCGAGACCGGCGCCCGCGGGCTTCCCGGTGACCTGCGTGGCGACCAGGGCACGGGCACGGTCGAGCAGGACGGCGACGTCCGTCGTCGTGTGCAGCACGGCCATCACGGAGCCTCGCTCTCACTGTGCGTCGGGGGATGCTGCCGCACTCGGGCTCTTCGTCCTCACCGAGTGCCGCACGGTTCCATTGGCCCACCGTCATCCGACCCGCGCAACGAGCCGAAGAGGCCAGACAGGTGAACGCGTTGAACACATGTGAGCTTGTGAAATTGGCGTCCGGGCGGCTGAGTTCACTTCCCATGTCGGGACCCGGGAGTGACAGGGCAATCGAAGCTCGACTGCTGCCTTCATGGCCGGTGCAGACCTCGCCGGTCGGCTGTTCCCGAGACCGTCCTTCAGGTCCGTTCCTGGTCAGCTAAATTCTTGGCGTGCGAGGCGGGTCAGGCGGGGGCGGACTCCTCCAGCGCCACCACGACCATCACCGGTAGATCGGCGTCCTGCTGGATCACACCGGCGGTCAGGATCCGGCCGTCCAGGGTCCATTTCTTCACGTTGATGAACTCGTCCTTGTCCGCCGCCGTCTGCTCTGCCTCGACGAGGTGGCCGGCGAGAGGGGATTCCTCGATCTCGGGGAGGAAGCCGGCCAGCGCCTGCTCCCCCTGCTCGTAGACGGCTTCCACGTCGTCGAAGTAGCCCGACTCGTCGACGTCGCGGATCCAGACGGCGAACGAGACGGAGACCGCCCCACCGCCGAACGTCTGGATCCAGCCTCCGACGCCGTCCTTGTCCCACGACGTCTCCACGCCGTCACGGGGCTTGCCCCCGGGCGTCCACTCGTGGGCCGAGAACCGCGCCGCCGCACCCTCGGCGGCCAGCGGGTCGAGGCCCCTGAGCTCTTCCAGCATTGCGATCACCGCAGCCATGAACTCATTCCACTCATGCCGTTGCCGGGCACGTGATACGTGCGCGGCACCCCATTCATTGGACACCATTTGACTTGTACCTCGTGCTGAAGCACGAGGTACAAGTCAATCCCTGCGCTTCCAGCACAACTCTTCCGCACCTACGACCCGGACATATCCACTCCAAGGATCCGCCCCGCTGGAGGAACTTCCGCCAGTTCGAAACCGATCGGGGAGCGCGGGTCATCGTGGAACACACCCACGACCCGGCCGGCCTCCACTCCCACGCGGGCACACCCGAGGGGGCGATGCGAATGGAGTTCGAAATCCCCGTGGAGAAGCTGGACCGATACAACGAACCGACCCAGGGTCGCAGTTGGATATCTATTTACGGAAGACCGAAATGACCTTGCGCAATCATCGAGAACTCGATGTGACCGTGATCGCGGTCTCCGCAGTGGGCGCGAAGGTCGAAGTCGACGGCGAGACCGGATTCATCGACCAGGTGAAGCACCCCTCCTGGTGGGACGAGAACAGCGCTCCGCCCCAGACCGGGGACCGGCTGCAGGTCGTCGTGCTCGACTCGAGCCGGGAGCCGCCCCGGCTCAGCGCGCTGCAACGGGACATCGACATCGCGCGACGTCTGCGGGACGCCGACGCGTGAGAGCACGACAACGGCCTCTACGACTCCCCTTTATGGGTCTTTGACCTCGTTTCGTTGCCCATCCCCAGCCCTGAGGCCAAAGCCGGCGAAAGCCCGGTCCGTCGGAGGGGGATACCCGGAAAGGACGCCCGAACCACGCCCGAGCACGGCCCGCACGGCAGCAGAAGCCGCGCCCACGGCGTGATCAAGTAGCACCTCTCCCGGCTCGCGCGCGGCGCGAACTGCGCCGAAGCTACTGGTCTCTCCATGATTCGCGCCCGACTTAGAGCGATGAACCCAGCAGGGTGACGCGAAGATCACCGACGGCCAGGCGTAGCGCAGGGACGCATTGCACCAACGGGCCCTCGTCGCGTCACGTACCGCAACCAACGTTCCCGAACCCCGCATTGTCGGATAGCCACAAACCCGGAGCTCGGCACCGGTTCCGCCAACAGCTCTGCAGCCCTCATCCGTGCACCACCGCTGCACGGATGGCCACCGCTCGGCCACCGCACGCCTCGCCCATGGCTCACTGAACCCAAAGAGTAAACCTCTGACCTACGCATTCCATGCACAGGTGTCCGGAGCGCTACATACGCACATTCCAAGGTCAATAGAAGAAGGAAACCCCAGGTCACGGCGAGTGAGTCCTGGGGTTCCTCAGAGCCGCCTTCGGGATTCGAACCCGAGACCTACGCACACGGAGGGCGCCTTCGCCGGCGAGGTCGTGCTGCCCGCCGCGATGCTGCGCGCAGTGCCCGCCGGAACCGACCTGCGCGTGGCGGCGCTCGCCGAGCCGGCGCCGCCGAGATCGTGGCGGTCGACCTCCACGAGAAGCCCCTCGGCATCGCGACCGCAGTCGGGGCCACCCGGACCCTCAGAGCCGGGAAGCGCGCGGCCGAGCCCAGGTAGCGGACTCCGGGAGAGAGGTTGGGCCGGTTCCCGGGGAACCGGACGTCGGTGTGCTCGTGCGTGGCCAAGTGGGCCGTGACCCAGGTCTCCGCAGCGGGGCCGGTGCCGTCGACCGCCGCCCGCAGGACGGTTCCGACCACCTCGTGCCCGAGCACCATCGGTGCCCGCAGGACGGACTCCCGACCGCGCCGTGCCGCCAGTAGTGCAGATCGGAGCCGCAGATGCCGCCGTAGGCGACGGCGACGCTTTTTTGAGGATCTCGATCGTCTGCTGCTGTTCACGCACCTCCTTGCGCAGTTGCTCCAGTTCCTCGCGCTCGGCGCTGGTTAGCTCGCCGGACTCGTCCTCGCCCTGGTCCGCCTTTACCCGGCGGTACCAGCCGCGCAGGGACTCGGAGCTGATGCCGAGTTCCCGGGCGACGGCGGTGACCGTCCTGCCCGACGAGTCAACGCGCGCGATCGCATCCCGCTTGAACTCCTCGGTGTACCGCTTCGTGCACTCGCTTCCCACCTGGTGCTACTTCCTCTGAAACCTCAAGATCCCAGTCTCCAGATGTCCACGATCAAGGGGAAGCTTCAGCCAGTCGGTTCACACCGGCGTCCTCGCACCGAAGCGCACGGCCCGGCAATCGAGCCCCGCCCAGGACTCACTCCGATGGGCCGACGCCGCTAGCGCCGCTGCTGGCCACAGACTCGCTCACGACGAGCGCCAGCTTCGCCGCGGTCCGCCGCTCCATCAAGTCGCGGGGGGAAAGGTCGAGCCCGTGACCACGAACCCTGGAAACCACCTTGATCGACATGATGCTCTCTCCTCCGAGGGCGAAAAAGTCGTCGTCGACCCCCACCAACGGTCGATCAAGAACCTCCGCGAACACCGTGCAGAGGATCTGCTCCACGGGAGTACACGGGGCGCGGTAGGCGCTGTCGAGCGATCCGGGGTCGGGGAGGGCCGATCGGTCGAGTTTCCCGTTCGGGGTCATCGGCAATCGATCGAGCTTCACGTATAGCGGCGGCACCATGAATTCCGGCAGGTGCCGGCCCAGGAACTGCCGCAGCTCGCCGCCCCACGCGTCGTGCCGTTCGCCGCCAGTCGCCGTCTCGTCCGCATGCGGCTCGCCCACGGGGTCGGAACCGACCACATATGCGACCAACTGCCTGCTACTCACCGACCCGGCGACATCGCGCACCACGACCACGGCGTGAGCTACCGCGGGATGCCGCATGAGAGCCGATTCGATCTCGCCCAATTCGATCCGATACCCGCGGACCTTCTCCTGCGTGTCCACGCGACCGACGAATTCGAGATCTCCTCCGGCGTTCCAACGGACCAGGTCTCCCGTGCGATACATCCGTTCGCCCGGCGTTCCGAACGGACAGGCGACGAAACGGCTCGCCGTCATGGCGGGACGCCCCAGATAGCCCCGGGCCAGACCTGCTCCCGCCACGTACAACTCGCCGACGACGCCGACGGGAACCGGCTGGATTCGTTCGTCCAGAACGTACACGCGACTGTTCTGAATCGGAAGACCGATGGACGGCGGGCGGCCGTCGGCCAGCTGCGCGCACATGGTCGGCATGACCGTGGTCTCCGTCGGACCGTACGCGTTGGCCATCTGCCGATGCGGAGCCCAAGCGGTGACCAGCTCCGGCGAGATCGGTTCGCCCGCGACGATGAGACAGGAGACGCTCGGCAGCGAGCCGAGCGGCAGCGCCGCGAGCACGGAAGGCGTCAGCAGGACGTGGGTGACCGCAGCCGCATTGATCGTATCGACCAACGGCTGTCCGGGTTCGAGCCGTTCCTGCGTGTCGACGACGAAGGTGGCCCCGGAGAACAGCGCCATACACAGTTCCCATATCGACGAATCGAAACTCGGCGAGTTGAACTGCAGAACTCTGGACTCCGGCGTGACGCTCAGCCGCTTGGTTTGCGCCGCCAGCAGGCTGGCCAGTCCCCGATGAGCGACCGCCACTCCCTTGGGCGTGCCGGTCGATCCCGACGTGTAGATGAGGTAGGCGGTGTGTGCCATCGTCAGTGGCGCCAGCCGATCGGTGTCCGTCACAGCGGTCGTCTCACAGTGCGTGAGTGCGGTGATCAGCGCGGGGTCGTCCAGCCGCAGGACGGGCGTCGACAGACCAGCCCCGTGTGCGGCCGTCGCGGATTCGGCGATGATGACGTGCGCGCCCGAATCCTTCAGCATGAAGTCGATGCGCTCAGCCGGATACGCGGGGTCCACGGGCATGTAGACGCCGCCCGCCTTCGCGACCGCCAGCGCCGCCGTCCAGAGGTCGGGAGAGCGCGGCACCATCACGGCGACGACCACTTCGGTGCGCACACCATGGTCGATCAGGAGACGGGCCAGCCGGTTGGACCGGGCGTCGAGATCGCGATAGCTGATGGTCTCGTCGCGGAACACGATGGCGGGGGCATCCGGACTCGTCATGACACGTCGTCCGAAGAGTTCGGGAATCGTGCCGGGGTTCACCTGCGCATGCGTCTGATTCACCAGATCGAGCACCTGATGCCGCTCGGCCGGGTCGATGACGTCGACGGAGTTCACGGCCACGGTCGGATCGCCGGCCGCGATCGTGGCCGCGCGCACGAGACACCGCACCAGCCGCCGCGCGGTGTCCGCGTCGAACACGTCTGTGGCGTAGACGATATCCACGCGCAGGCTCGCCCCGTCACGGGGCGAGACGACGATCCGCGCGTCGAACGGCGCGGTTCCCGGCCGCTGCGGAGCGGGTCCCGCCGAACGGCCGTCGGCCCCGCCGTGCCAATCGAACCCCACCTGTGTCAGAGGGTGATGGGCCGTCGATGGATCGACGACCAGAACCGAGACCACGTCGTCCAGCGCCATACCTCGGTGCTGTCGGGCCGCTTGAACCCGGTCGTGCACCGCGTGGAGCAACTCCCCGAACGAGATGTCACCGGGCATGTCGGCGCGCAGTATCCAGCGGCCATCGCTCGATCCGCCCTCTATGTCCGAAAACGCCTCGGCGCCGCCCACGTTCCGTGCGCCGATCGTCACCGTCGTCTGCCCGGTGAGGCGCCGAAGCGTCATCACCCATGCGGACAGCAGAACGACTGCCGGGGAGACTCTCTGCGCAGCGGCCAGCGTCTCGACTCGGCCCCGAACGGCGGCGGTGAGTTCCACGCCGACGACCCCGACGTCGAGGCTCCGATGCGGCGGGCGCGGTCGATCCATCGGCAGGGGCAAGGGCTGAGGCACGTCTGCCAACTCCTTTGCCCAGTAGGCGGCGTGCCTGGCGGACCCCTGCTTCGGCGGCACGGGTCCCCGTGCCTCACTGGCGCTCACGACAGAACCCACCCTTCACGCCGCGGCCACTCCTCAGGCGCGGCCGACTGAGAGGCCACCGGTGGTCAGACTTCACGTCGCGGAGGGCGCGTGAAGGACGGCCTCTGGGAAAAGAAGTTCAGCCGCTCCTGAACATCACGGAAGTTCGCTTGCGTCACTTCGCCGGTGATGGAGAGGAGTAGCTGGTCCGAGGACTTCGGGCCGTCCAGATAGCCGTCGAGAGGTCCTGCGACCGCCGCGGGACGATCGGGTGTCTTCGGGCACGTCGGGTCCGCGGACGCCGCAGTGTCCCGCATCTTCTGCACGGTCCTGACCGCGTCGGGCGCTCCCGTCAGGGACTTCGTCTGCGTCCCGCCGAGATTGTTCCGCGGAAGGTGGAGGTGCATGTCTCGCCACGAGAAGATGAAGACGCGGAGATCGGCGACATGACGCCTCAGCCGGGCAAAGCCGCTCCCGTCGGGGGCGGCGTCCTCCAGGGCCATGACCTGCTGCGCGAACTGTTCATACAGATCTGTGAACAGGTGGAATCGCATGGCGACGGAATGGCTGCCACTCGTCATTCCCAGATTCTCGCGGATCTGGTGGTAATCGAATGTGCTCAGATTGTCCACAATCGGCGGCAACGACGCCTCGATCGCGGGATACAACGACGCGGCGCCGTCAAGCAGTTCGAGAGCCCGCGCGTCATCGCCGTCGCGCAGCGCTTTGGTTGCCAACTCGAGCCGATCGTTGATCTCCCTGACCAAGAGCTCGGGAATCTGATGCAATGCGCGGAACTGCGTGAAGTAGGTGTCGCCGACCAGATGATGTTCATGGACGGCATGACGCAGATGGGAGGAGGCGAGCGCTGTCTCCAGCGCCTCTGCGGGCTGAGGGTGAACCGCGCGAGCCAGATTCGTAGCCCACACACGCGCGTCGTGATTCACGACGCGCACGCAGTGCAGAATCGTGTACGCGCTGTCGGTCAACGATGCCTCGGAGATGATGGTCCTGACGTCCAGCTCCCCCCGGTCGACGACCTCGGCCAAGGAGCCGTCGAATGACTCCAGCGCTATCGTGAACTCAACGAACGCAGGCGTGTCCTGGAGTGGCCATCGCGGCGCGGTCGCCGACCAGTCGCTGCTGATGCGCAAGGCGTCACCGCTCAACCGCACCAGCAGCCGATGGAAGCTCCGGGTCCACAGCAGCTTGATCGCACACGCATCGACATCACCCGATGCCAGATCTGCGGCGGCGCGCGTGAGGAGATCGGCCACGTTGTACATGGCGATCTCCGATGACTGATAAAGCCCGATGAGCAACGCCCCGGGTGTGGCGCCCGGAACCGTCATGCTCGCACGAGCCGCCTCGATGGCGCCGATGCTCTGCAACTCGTGATAGTTCTCCGCTATGACGCCGCGGTCGTTCTTGATCTTGTCCGACTCCATCAGATCATCTGTCATCTGAAATCCTCCTCATAGACGACGGACTGCAACGCACGAGAAGACCGCGCTTCGCAGGGTTGAGCACTGTCTGACGGCACGTCACGCCCGGCGCGCCGGTGTCTCGTCCATGACATCGCGAAGCGACGGCGGCCTCATATCCGTCCACTCACGTTCGATGAAAGCGAGGCACGGTTCCCTCCCGTCCGACCCGAAGACGCGCTTCCATCCCGCTGGCCTGTCGGCGAAGGCCGGCCATAGTGAGTACTGCCCCTCGTTGTCGGCTAGGACAAGGAATTGCGCCTCGTCGTCTTCGAACGGATTGCTGCTCATTGTCTACCCCCTGCCATTGCTGATCCTCTCGGCCAAGAACGACAGAACGGCCGCTTTCGCACCTGGATCGAGCACCAAGCCGTCTCGGTCCGTCGAGATCTCGACGACTTCCTCCGAGCGGGTTCCCACCCAATCCACCACCGGATGCGACTTCGAAATCAATTGGAGTACATCCCCACCCCAATGCGGCCACTGAGCATTATGAGCGGCAATCAGATAGACCAGCCAGTCGGAGAACCATTCAGCGAACATCCCGACATCCTTGGCGATGTCGGGGCCCTCTCCGTCGGGGCACTGTTGCGCACCGATCGACGTCATCGAGTCGTGGATCTCCCGGGCGATCTCGCGGGGCTGAGCGAGCAGTTCGTCATCGGAGAGTGCGCGTGTCACACCGTCGGCGACGTCGGCGCCCACCATCTGGGCGATACGTAGCAGGGCTGTCCCCCATTGCTCTCGGATCGCCTCGCCCGTCGACGGCTCGCCGTCCAGGACCACGAGGGGCACGTCGTAGTGAGGTGACGAGAGTTTCGCCGCCACCTCCTGGGCGATCGACCCGGCCATGCAGTAGGTCACGACCGCCGCCACCTCGGAACCCGCGTAGGTGCGCGGTTCGATGAGCGCGGACGCGTAGCCTGCGGCGTCGAAGGCGCGGACATAGGGCGGTCGCAGGATCTCGACCACCCGGAACCCGTGGTCCTCCAAGCGAAGCGCGGTCAACGGCGGCTCGGACCTCAAGCCCACGAAGTCGACGACGAGGATGGTCCGTCGACCGGTGAGCGTGCGTTCCTGATCTTCGTGCATCGACGTCATCGAGGGCCCTTCGCGTCCTTGACGAGCCGGGTCAACGCCGTGATGTAGGCACTCGTCATTGCCTTGAGGTCCTCGTTCGTCCACCAGTGAGCGCTGGCCGAGCCTTCCACCCGCATCGCACCGCGGCTCGCCTCGTGAACGACTTCGATCAGGAGGGGCAGACTCGTCGCGTCTACAATGCGTGATTCATCGATCCAGGCCTCCGGGCGCTTCTCGAACTCGACGTAATTGAAGGCGCCGTCGAAAAGCGCATGCCCGGCCATTTCCCTGATCTTCAGGTACGGGAAGTTCCCAAAGGTGGTGATCTGGCGTTCGGCCTCGAAGACCCGCCGCACCAGTTCCGCACCCGTGGCGTCTACCCGGCAGTGCAGCGGGAGCAGGTTCAGGAAGAGTCCCACCATCCGCTCTGCCCCGGGCACGGGTGGGCGCCCGTTGACGACCACCCCCGTCGACGGGGCGTCCACGGCGTGGACCTCACCCCACGCCACGAGGTGGGCAGCCAGTGTGAAGCTCTTGACGGGAAGTCCCGTGTGCGCCGCGGCGCGCCCGAGGTCGGTCACGAGCCCGGGGTCGATGTCCACGCGCGTACGCACCGTGTCGCCGTCGACAGGCCGCGGGCGTGCCCGGGGCAGGGACCGGATATAGGCCGACCAGAACTCCTGGGCATCGGGCGAGGCCACGGCCTCCCGCTCGCGTCGGACCAGCTCGTCCATGCCGGCCACGGCGGGCGGCAGAGCTGGGACCGCTCCCCGCAGCGTCGACGCATAGGCGGACATGAGCTCGGAGGCGAACACCGTCTCGCTCCAGCCGTCCATGATGGCGTGGTGGAATCCGTAGGTGAGCCAGAACGAGCTGTCGTCCGGCACCGAGACACAGACGCGCAGAAGCGGCGCCGCGGTCAACGCGAATTCCCGGCCGGCGCACGCGACGTCGTCGGTGAGATCGATGTCGTGCCGGCCGGTCCGTACGTCGAGCACGCGGACGGGGATCGTGGTCGACGCCTCCGTGACGCGCACCACCTCGTCGTATTCGGTCAGGTCGAATCCGGTCCGCAAGGCTTCGTGGCGGGCCGTGAGGACGTCGAGCGCGGAGCGCAGAGCGGTCTCATCGAACGGGAGCCGGACGCGGTGGGACACCACGTCCAGGTACACCGCTCCCGGTCGCAGTTCGGACTCGAAGAGGAGGCCCTGCTGCAGGAGGCTGGCCGGACCGATCCGCGGTCCCTCCGCCACCGGCGCGGCCGCAACGGCCGGTGCCGAGGAGGCCTCGTCCACGTCGGGCGCAGCCTCGACTGCCGACGCCACCTGGCTGAGCTCCCTGATGGTCGGGCTTCCGAGTATGTCGACGAGGGTGGTCACGATCCCGCGCGACTCGGCGTCGACGATGGCTCGAACCGCAAGCATGGAGTTGCCGCCCAGAGCGAAGAAGTTGTCGTCGAGCCCGATCGACTCCGTGTCGAGGACGTCGACCCATACCTGCGACAAGACACGCTGAACGTCCGTCAGGCTGCGGCCGAGGGCGCCATGGGATTCAGGGTTCATTTCCATCCTTCGTCACCGCATCCGCAGGGGAAGATTCGAATACCCACTCAGCAGGTTCGAGTAAATGGGGAGCGGTTCGCCGGCTGGTTCCAGCTCGCGCACTTCCTCTCGCATTGTCCGCAGCAGGGCCGCCACCTCGATCTTCGCCAGATAGGCGCCGATACAGAAGTGCGGACCATGGGACAACGTCACGTGGCGGTTGGGCGCCCGCGTCACGTCGAAGCTCTCAGGATCGCTGAACTCGGCCTCATCGAAATTGGCCGATGACAGCCAGGCGATGACAAGGTCGTCCTTGGCTATCTCACGCGCGCCCAGCGTCGCCGACGCGCTGGCCGTGCGTCCCACGTGCATGACCGGAGTGCTCCATCGGAGCACTTCGTTGACCGCCGCGTCGATGGGCGTCCCCGACTTCAACAACGTCCATTGATCGGGACGGCGGGCGAGCTCCAGAACCCCGCTGATCATGGCGAGTCGCGTCGTCTCATCTCCACCGAGGATCAGACTGTAGCAATTGTAGATAATCTCCTCAGACCGCAGATTCCGGCCGTCGGCAGTCCCGTCGATCAGCACATCCATCAGCGGAGACCTTGAGGACGACGGCTGACGGGAGCAGTCGGCGACGAAGCGGGTGAAGTAGAGCAGGATTTCGCTCTTGGAACGCATGGATTTTTCGGCCATGTGCTCCTCGGTATCCGAACTGAGGGCCGAACTCGCGTGACGCAGGATGAACGCCCGGTCCGATGCGGGGATGCCGAACAGATCGCAGATGGCCATGAGCGGGATATGGGCCGCCACGTCATGCGCGAACTCGCACGACCCGGCGGCGACCGCGCGACGGATCAGGTCGCGGGTGTTGACCCGGACGCGGTCGGCCGTCCGGCTCAGGGCCTCGGGCGTGAGGGCCTTCCACAGCAGCTTGCGAATTGCGGCGTGGCGCGGACCGTCCGAGACCGCGAGCATCTGCTGGGCTGCCGTATCGCCGCCCGCGAGGAGCGTGTTCAGGACGTTTCCCCGGCCGGACGCGAACACGTCGGCAGATCTGCACACCTGCACGACGTCGGCGTATCGGGTCACGTTCCAGAATCCCGCAACGCCGTCGCGAGCAGGCTGCCACGCCACCGGGTCATGCCGCCGGAGCTGCCGGAGGTGGTCGTGCGCGGCTGTACCCGTGTGAGATCCCGGATCGGCGAGGTCCGCTGTCGGCTCTACGGGCGTGGTGAAGGTCATGGCGCTCCCGCCGTATCTGCGTGGCTCTTCATCTGTCCACCAAATCCCGCGCTGCCACGGCGGATTCCGTGCCGTCCATATCAAGTCGATAGACGACGTGGTCGAGGAGTCTGTCGACCTGCTCCAGCATCTCCTCATGGGTCTTTGCGTACCCGGAGATGACATCGAGCGGATTGGTCATGACGCCAAAATCCAGTGCATCGCCCTTCTGGTAGTAGGGCGTGTAGTGCGAGACGCCCTCAAGAGCGGTGACCGTGGCCGCGTGGGCGTTCGCCGTCAACCGGGCCGGCCGCCGCGGGGCCGGCGTGTTGTACTGCCAGAACACCCCGGGAGGGGGACTGAACATCGACGGTGCCGGGTCCTCTCCGAGCGCGATGGTCCCCGCGATCCCGATCGGCGAGGGGACGCCGGTGCGTCGCGCCAGTTCGTGGATGTGGCCGCCGAGCCGACCGTTGATCTCGATGATGCGCGGTCCGTCGTGTGTCAGTTTTATCTCGGTGTGCGTCACACCCTGACGCACGTCCAACGCGGTAAGGCCGGCGGTCGCAAGGTCCAACGACGCGCGCCGGACGTCCTCGTCCAGCAAGGCGGGCCAGAACTGTCCGACCTCTCGGAACGGCGCCGCGAGGGCGAACTTACCGGTCACCGCCAGGTGGGTGACGCGCCCGTCCACGACGGCACTCTCGATCGAGATGTAGTCCCCGACCCCGGCCGGCATCCGACGACCGACCAGCAGCTCTTCGATGACCAGTCCCGCCGGGAGATGCCTGTCGAGGAGCGCGTCGACGATCTGCGCACCCCGATCCGGATGAGTGACCACATGCGTATCCCGACTCGCCCCGCCTCGCGCCGGCTTCAGGATGACCGGCGCGTCGAATTCCGCCATCGCCGCGGCGACATCGGCGCGGGTCTGGATGCGACGGCTCACGGTCGCGTCCACACCGCTTTCACGCAGGCGCAGCCGTTGCAGATGCTTGTCCTTGAGGCGTCCCAGGGTCGGTTCCTGATGGTAGGAAAGACCCAGGTGCCTCGCGAGTTCGGCGGTGGCCTCCACCATGTCCTCGCTGAACGTCACGATGCCGGCGGGTGTGAACCTCCGCAGGCGATCCGCGGACCGGCTCACCGAGGACCCGAGAACGACGGACTCGCCCAGCCTCTCCACCACGTTGAGGGCCCGCTCACCGTGTTCCGACGATGCCACGGCAAACACAGGCTGCGCGATGGCGGACAACCCGGCGTAGGCGTCGAGCGGGTTCACCGCGCCCTTGTCATAGACGACGATCAGCTTCTTCATGCGTCCGCGGTCTCCAGAGCGCTCACGAATGCGCCGAAGGTGCTGTTCTTGAGCAACAGCTTCACCGGCACCTTGCGGTCGAGAGAGCTACTGAGGCGTGCGCAGAGGCGCAGCGCCTTCAGGCTGGTGCCGCCCGCCTGGAAGAAGTTATCGGTCTCGGCCGGGACGGCTCCGTCCAGGATCGCCGCCCATGCGACGGCTACGTGTTCCAGGGTGCGGCTGACGGTTTCGTCGGTCAACGTGTCTCCCTCGACAGGGCAACCGGTAGACGGTCGATACCCCACATGAAATTGGACCTCATACGTTCCACCGGGCCGGTGATCTCCATACGGCCCACCCGTTCCGCCAGCACCCGCAGCAGCACCTTCAGCTCGACCCGTGCCAGAGGCGCTCCCAGGCAGAAGTGCGGCCCTATCCCGAATGTGAGGTGTCGGTTGGGTGTACGTCCGAGGTCGAATCGGTCCGGGTCCGGGAAGACGCTTTCGTCTCGGTTCGCCGAGGCGTTCCACAGCACCACGGCTTCGCCGGCACGAACGTGCTGCCCGCCGAGCTCCACGTCCTGCGTGGCCACGCGCATAACGTGCAGGGCGGGACTGGTGTAGCGGAGCACTTCGTCGACTGCGGACTCGATATCGACCTCGCCCGCCTTCAGACGCCGCCACTCCTCCGGGTTCTCGATGAGCGCGATCAGTCCGGCGGACGAGCCGTGACGGGTCGTCTCGTTCGCGCCGGTGACGAGTCCGTCACAATTGAGCAGGACTTCCTCGTTGGTGAGCTTGCGTCCGCCCATGTCGCCCCGGATCAGCGCGCTGACCACATCGTCTCCGGGATTACGTCGGCGCTCTTCCACGAGATCCGTGTAGTAGAGGAAGATCTCCGCGTGGGCTTCGGTTTTCCGCAGCTGGTCCATGGGGCAGCCGCTGGAGGTTCCTACAGACGCGCCGAACGCCTGGCTGGTCAGCTCGATCATCGTCGAGCGTTCCGCCTGCGGCACGTTCATGATGTCGCAGATGATCGCCGCGGGCAGGACGGCGGCGATCTCTCCGACGAAGTCGACCCTGTCTTTCTCCAGCGCCTGCTCCACCAGGGGCTCGATCACCCTGCGCATGGATTCCTCGAGCGTGGCCACCACCCGGGGCACGAATGCCGAGTTCATCAGCTTGCGCAGGCGAGAGTGGACGGGTGGGTCGCTGACAATCAGCATCTTGCCGGCCGCCGCCTTGACCGCGGTGGGGTCGGAGTCGACCCGCATGCCCAGCTCGGAGGTGAAAGCCGTGGTGTCGCGGTAGACCTGGAGGGCTGGCTCGTACGACGTGACGGACCAGAATCCGAGGCGGGGTGGGTGCTCGGTCCAGACGACAGGTGTCGTGGCACGCAGTTGTGCCCAAACGGCGATCGGATCGCCGGACTCGTAGAGGCTGGGGTCCGCGACGTCGATGATGTCGGACACAGCTCAGGCTTCCTTCCGGACAGCGAAGGCCTCGTAGATTTCGGTACCGGCCAACAGCGCGTCCTGTTCGAGAGCGACCGTGAACCCGTGTTTCTGCAGCAGTGAGGTGAACCGTTCGAGCGCACCGTCGATGTCGTGGACTTCGGCGACGACTTGGCGGACCTTCGGCCAGTCCTCGTCCGCCAGGCCGCGCAGCACCTCCAGCTCGCTCTTCTCGACGTCGATCTTCAGTAGATCGATCGAGCTGATGCCGCGCTCGGCGATCACCTCGGACAGGGTTCGCACCGGACATTCGACGGCCTGCATCACGTGCCGGCCGCTGACCATGTCGTCGACGTCCTCGTCGTCGAACCCGCTGCGCGTCAGGAATGTGCGCATCAGGGCCGACTCGGCCTCCGGGTCGGCGTGGAAGCCCGACATCGACGTCGAATCCGGGTAATAGGTCAAGGTGGCGGCACCCGAATGATCGGAGAGCGCGCAGGGTGTCGTGAACCCCTGGATGCCGTGCAGGGAAAAGTTCTCCTGCAGCGCCGCATAAGGAACGGGTGCTGGCTCGAAGCCGTGAAAGATCAGCCCCTGGCATTCCAGATGAAAAAACAACGAGGCCATGCCAATGTTTGCGCCGACGTCGATTACCGTATCCCCGGGCCTGAGCGATACCGCGTGCTGCATGTAGCAGCGTTCGACAAATATGTCCCGGTACAGCAGGGCGGTCTCCCCTGGGTTGATATGGCTCACCGTCAGCCCGTTGGGGAGTTTCATCGCTTGCATGACCGCGCCCCTTCCATGGAAATACCCTGGACTGGCAAACCCCTTAGACCACGGAAGGGCCGAGTGCTCCTCGAAGACTCAGTGGCCTCATGTCCGTCCAGGCGGCGTCCACGTGACGCATGCACTCCTCTTCCGTGCCGGCATACCCGGTATCTCGCCACCCCTTGGGAATCGGCAGGTCGGTGGGGTACAGCCCGTACTGTTGCTCCGAGTTGACGAGAACGGTCCAGGCGAGAGTGGTGACGTCGGCCATGAGTCGCTCCATTGGCTGAGGAGAGGAACATGCGGATCCAGAATGGACTCCAGACGGCGTCGGCGGCCGCTCTCGCAACGAAGTCGAGCTCGACGAGAACGCACTGCAATCACTATTCACCGCATACGGGAGTGAGCGCTTACCTGGCATCGATGCATTGGCCAAACGATATGAGTCAGGCGACAGGAAGTCCACCCTCGGTTTTCGGCCAAACATTATGAGCCAGGTGCCAGGAAGCCCACTCTTGATTTTACGCGGTGCAGGTGATGCACTGCGAACCGATCCAGCGCTCACGCCTTTCAGGACAGCTACCGGAGTTCGTATCAACTACGCGCCTTGCACGCTCCGCCACTAACTGGACTTTCTCGACATCTCTCGCGCACAGGAGAAGCACAGTTGAGCGCTTGCGAAAAGGTTCCCTTCACTGAGTGACGGAAGTGGGTTTCAGGCAATGACTGCACAGCAGGATGTCGTGGATATCAGAGCGTGTGGCGATGGACAAACAACAGCCGGAGATCCCTTCAATCCCGCAGCAGCAGTCGCCGTACACGCTTGCAGGACTCCTGGAACCGTGGCTGTGCGTGCGTATGACGGCACCTACACGTTCGGGGAGCTGAACGAGCGGGCGGACGCGATCGCCGCCGAACTGCTGCGCCTGGGTGTGGGCCCGGAGATGGCCGTGGGGGCGCATCTCGACCGGTCGCGCGATCTGGTGGCCACGCTCATCGGCACGTGGCGCGCAGGCGCCACGTTCGTAGCGCTCGACCCTGGTCATCCGGACGCTCGACTGTCCACCCTGGCCCAGGACGCCGGCGTCGCAGCGGTCGTGTCCCGCGACAAGGCTGCATTCGCGGACAGCCAGGTCGCACATATCGACCCGGCAGTCGCCGGCGCATCGCCGTCAGCCGTTCCGCCCGGCCCGCTGTCCCTGCATTCCATGGCCTACATCGTCTACACCTCGGGCACGACGGGTGCTCCCAAGGGTGTCGTTATCACCTACGGAAACATCACCAACCTACTCACTGCCGTAGACACCCTGGCGCCGGACGAAGGCCTCGAGGGCGGCAATGTACTGGCCCCCTCCTTCGACGGCTGGCTCTGGTCCACGCTCATCCCTCTGGTGAATGGGCGGGGCGTCGTGCTCTCGGACCCGCGGGACGAGGGCGGCTCGCTCCTTCGTGGCGAGGTGGCCTTTATAACGGCCACTCCCTCCCTTCTCGCCGTCAACGAACCACCGGCACCGGAGGCGGGCCTGCGGGTCGTGGTCTCTGCGGGTGAGGCATGCGCGCCCGACCTCGCGGCCCGCTGGGCGAGCGGACGGCGGTTCATCAACGCCTACGGACCGACCGAGACGACGATCTGCGCGACATGGGCGGACAGCGACGCTGGAGACGACCCGTCCACCATTGGCCACCCACTGCCCAACTACCGCGTTCAGGTCCTGGACGAACGGCTGCGTCCGGTTCCGTCCGGGGAGGTCGGTGAACTGTTCATCTCCGGTGCCGGTGTAGGGCGCGGCTATCTGAATCAGCCTGGCCTCACAGCCGCGCGCTTCTCTCCCGACCCGTCGGGAGACGGCGAGCGGATGTATCGCACCGGCGACCTCGTGCGCAGCCGTCCCGACGGAGCACTCGAATACGTCGGGCGGGTCGACGGCCAGCTCAAGATCCGGGGTTTTCGCGTGGAGCCCGGCGAGGTTGAGAGTGCCGCGCGGGCATTGCCCAACGTGCGGACCGCCGTGGCCTTCGCCGCGTCTGTGGCCAGCGGCTCCGTGCTTGCCTTGGCTGTGATCCCCGAGGCCGGTAGAGTGCTGGACCCCGAAGCGGTACGGGCCGCACTTCAGGCAGAACTGCCCGAACATCTGGTGCCGTCTCGGATCCTGTGTCTGGACCTCATACCACAGACCGTCGCAGGCAAGGCCGATCCGACCCAGCTGGCGCGGCTGGTCCAGGAGGCCGACCAGAAGATGCCGGCGGCTGGCCTCAACACGCCGACGCAGAAACTTGTTGCCGAGGTCTGGGCCGCCGTGCTTGATGCACCGGTCGAAAGCGCTGACGCGGACTTCTTCGAGCTCGGCGGCCATTCACTGATCGCCACGCGTGTCGTCGCCGTGCTCCGCGACCGCCTCGGCGTGCGCCTGACGATGCGCCAGCTGTTCGCCTCCCGCACCGTCAAAGCGCTTTCAGCCGAGCTCGACGAACTGATCGCCGCCCAGCCGGCCGACGCCTGATCCTCCGCCGACACCCCGACCTCAGCCCAGGAGCCTCTCATCTCAACTCGCCACCCAAGCCCCTCCGGCTCTTCGACGACCGTGTCGACTGCAGGCACCAGGGGTGCGCGGCTGCCGGGTTCCTACTACCTGTGGCTGGCCGGCATTCTGGCCTCGGTCACCGGGGACGCGGTCTTCTACTTCGCGATCGGCTGGGCAGCGAGCGCGAGTGGCGGTGCGGTCGCGGGACTGGCCCTGAGCGCCATCACCCTGCCACGAGTGCTGCTGCTCCTCATCGGCGGTGCCGTCAGCGACCGGTTCAGCGCGCGTCGCGTCCTGATCGCAGGTGACGCGGCGATGCTGGCCTTCTCCCTCATCCTGGCTGCTGTCGCCTATCACCTCGGGGCCTCGCCCTCCGTGCTCATTGTGGCCGGCCTTGTGGTCGGCATCGCCGACGCGTTCTACCTTCCAGCCTCCGGCTCTATGCCCCGACGCCTGGTATGCAAGGAGCAGTTACCCCGTGCGCTCTCCTTGCGCCAGGTAGGCGGTCAGGTTGTCAACATGGGAGGCGGGCCGCTGGGTGGCCTACTGGTAGGCCTGGCCGGGCTGGCGGGGGCTGCTCTGGTGAACGCCGTCACCTTCGCGCTCGTCCTGGTGGTACTGATCGTGGTCCGACCTCAGTACGAGCCACCCCCGGCGCCGAGGAGCGGTCATCTGGTCAAGGAGGCCTGGGACGGTGTGAGCGTCGCCTTCGCCCATCCGGTCCTGCGTCCGGCGCTGATGATGACCGGTGCTGCCGCAGGCTTCCTGTTGCCCGTCCTCCTCCTGCTGCTCCCGCTCCTGGCGCGAGAGCAGCACTGGGACGCGAGTGCCGTCGGCCTGGCGATCGGGGCGCAAGGG
Source organism: Streptomyces sp. NPDC048484 (assembly GCF_040651415.1). Lineage (NCBI taxonomy): Bacteria > Bacillati > Actinomycetota > Actinomycetes > Kitasatosporales > Streptomycetaceae > Streptomyces > Streptomyces sp. NPDC048484. The sequence continues at coordinate 15,862 of NZ_JBEZJY010000027.1, read as the reverse complement.
GTCGGTATGGTAGCCGTCACGCTCTTGGTCCTGCGCCGCGGAGCGCTGGGCCGCCCCGGGCTCCTGGCCGCATGCGGTCTCATCGTGGCCGGTGCCGGTGTCCTGGGCATTGCGCTCTCACCCGGTGCTGGAGCCGTGCTCGTGGCCAGCTTCGGTGTAGGTATCGGCAACGGCCTCTTCGCCGCACACATCATGCCCCTGGTCCTCGCGGTGACACCCGACAGTCACCTTTCGCGCATCCAGGCGGTGCTCGTTCTCGTCCAGAGCCTCGCCCTGCTGCTCATGAACAACGTGCTGGGCAACCTCGCCGGATTCAGCAGTGCGGTCACCACCCTCACCGTCTGCGCTGCCGTGATCGTCGCCGTCGGACTGCTGGGACTGGCCTCGGGCCCGCTGCGCAACAACCGCACGGGGTTGGGCTCGGCCCCAGGCTGAGTCACGATGCGCCGAACCTTGGAGAGAGACATGCCTGACACCGGTGATCCGGTTGCTCTGTCTGCAACGCAGGAACGTCTTTGGGTAGTGGACCAGCTGGCCCCGGAGGGCAGCTACAACGTCCCCTTGTGCTTCCGGCTCACAGGGGCGCTCGACGACGACGCTCTGCACAGGGCGGCGCAGTCGGTGACGCGACGCCACGGAGCCCTGCGCACACGCTTCGAGGACACTATGGGCGTGCCCTCGGGGAGACTGACACCGCCGGAGGACGTCCGGGTCGACGTGGAACGAGCCGAAGCAGACGGTCGAGGCCGTGCACTGGACAGGCTTCTGCACGAGGCGGCGATAGGGCCGTTCGATCTGAACATGGGGCCCTTGCTGCGCCTGCAGGTCGTGAATCTGCCGGGGGCGGTCCATATCGTGCTGGTCGTCGTCCACCACGGCGCCTTCGACGGACTGTCCGGCCCCATCCTGACCCGGGAACTCTGGCACCTCTATGACGCCTACGCCTCCGGGAAGGACCCGGCTCTACCCGAGCCGTCTGCCGCTTACGGCGACTTCGCCCGGCTGCAGCGTGACTGGCTCGACAGCGCCGACGCGGCTGAACAGCTGAACTACTGGACACAACGGCTTTTCGATCCGCCCGCACCGGTGCACGTCTCCGCACCGGACCTGCGTCCCGCCTTCCCTGACGAACCCTCCCCGGGGATGGTCGAGTTCAGTTTCTCGCCCGAGGCCGTGCAGGCCACCACGCGGGCCTGCGCCGACCTGGGGGCCACCCCGTTCATGGTGCTGCTGGCCTCGTTCGCCGCGTCGCTGGCACGCCGCACCGGCGCTCAGGACCTCATCATCGGCACGCCGGTCACCGAACGCCCCGCAAAGGAGTTCGAGGCCGTCATCGGGCCCTTCGACAACACGTTGCTGATCCGCCTCGACGCGGAACTCGCCGCCACCGCCGGACAGTTCGTGGAACAGGTCAGTGACGTCACGGTGCAGGCCCTGCTCCACAAGGACATCCCGTTCCAGCACGTGGTCCGCTCCGCGGCTCCGGCCCGAGGTGAGTCCGCCGCACCGGCGCTGTGCAACGTGGCGTTCTCCGTGGAGGAACGGCCGCAGAACCCGGGAGCGGTGCACGGGGCCGTGGTGACCGCGGACCCCTGGCTCTTCGTCCCGCCGGCCCGGTTCGACCTCACTCTGATGGTCGAGCTGTCCGAAAGCTGCTTCACGGGACGTTTCTACTTCGACCCCGAGCGGGTGGGCGAGTCCGCGCTGCGGGCGATGGCCGAAGACCTGGTTGCGATGCCGGTCCTGTTCGCGGGTGAGCCGGACTCTCCGCTGTTTCCCGCCGACAGGCAGTCGCGCAACGCATCTCATGAGAAGAAGGGATCTTCATGAGCAAGGCGAACGCCGATGCCCTCGGCCAGGACCTGAACAAGTGGTTGTGGGAACCACGGCCGACCGCAGTGGCACCGCGCGTAACACTGGCCATCCTGCCGCACGCCGGCGGGCTGGCCCAGGGATATGCCAAGTGGGCCCGGTGGTTCCCCGACGATGTGCGGGTCGTCGCCGTGCAGTATCCCGGTCGCGGCCCCCGCTTCGCGGAGCGCGCCGCCCTCTCGATGGCCGAGCTCGCCGACCCGGTAGCCGAAGCCCTCGCAGCGGAGGAGGAGCTCCATGTCTTCGGCCACAGTCTCGGCGCCATGCTCGGCTTTGAGGTGTGCTGGCGCCTGGCACGCATGGGCCGGCCGGTCAGAGCCTTCTTCCCCTCGGCCGCCCCCGCCTCGCACATCCGGCGTGACGTCCTTGTCCCGGACGGCGAACCGACCGACGCGGAACTCATCGAGGCCCTGGTGGACCGCGGCGGAATGGATCCGGAAGCCTTCGAACACCCCGAACTCATGGAACTGGTCCTCGAAACGCTGCGCGCCGACCGCCGGATCTCGCTGTCGTACCGCTACGGGGAACAGCACCGCACGCTGGACTGTCCCGTCGTGGCCTTCGGCGGCACCGCCGATACCGCCGTCGTCCCAGCGGATGTCGCGCGGTGGGAGGAACTGACGACGGGCCCCGGCGAGGTGCACCTTCTGGAAGGCGGCCACTTCTACGTCAACGATCACATGGCGCCGGTGACCGCCCGTATCCGGCGGCAGATCGCGGTGTGAGCGGTCGTGCGTATTCGATCCCACGGCTGACACCCGACCATCCGAGCTGACCGTTCGGGTCGCTCCACAACAACTCCAGGACCATGACGAACCAGCCTTTCACTCTCGTTTGTCTCCCCTTCGCCGGCAGCGGAGCCTCGTTCTACCGCGCCTGGCCGCCGGTTCCCTTCGGCGGTCAGGCCCGCGTCCTGGCCGTTCAGTTTCCCGGGCGGGAGGAACTGTTCGGAGAGGAGCCCTTCGACGACGTCCAATCGGCCGGGGCAGCCCTCGTCCCTGACGTACTCGACGAAGCCGATCCCGACGCGCCCCTGATTCTGTTCGGGCACAGCCTGGGCGCGGTGGTCGCGTACGAGATGGCGCGGGCCATCGAACGATCACACCCCGGCCGCCTGAGCCACCTCTACGTGAGCGGGTCCCCCGGGCCGCGGGGTGGCCGCACCGAGCGGGCCACCGGTCTCGACGACGAGGAATTCCTCGCCCGTGTCCACGGGTTCGCCGGGTACCGTCACGAGGCGTTCGACGTGCCAGAACTGCGGGAAATCCTCCTGCCCGTTCTGCGCGCCGACGTCGCCATGCACGAGAACTACCGGCCGGTCGACGGCGAACCGCTGGCCGCGCCGATCACCGCGCTGCGCGGCGCCGACGACCTCCTGGTGTCCGCTCGGCAGTCGCGTGAATGGGCAACCTGGACCCGAGGCGCCTTCACCTACCAGGAACTCCCTGGCAGCCACATGTACCTGGCCGAGAGCCCTGATCCGCTGCTGCGCGTCCTGTCCAGCACACGGCCCTGAGGGGGACGACACCATGAGACTCACGGGCAAGACAGCGCTGATCACCGGCGCAGCACGCGGTCTGGGACGCGACTGCGCCCTGAGATTCGCCGCGGAGGGCGCCGATCTGGTGCTTCTCGACATCGGACGGGACATCGACGGTGTCCCGTACCTCCTCGGTTCGCTGGCTCAACTGGACTTCACGGCTCAGGAATGCGAACGCGCCGGTGCCTGCACCGTCGCCGTCACGGCCGACGTGCGCAGCCAGGACGACTGTCAGGCCGGTGTCGCCGCCGCCCTGGAACGCTTCGGACGCCTGGATATCCTTGTCAACAACGCGGGCATAGCCGCACCTTCGGGAAAGCTCATGGAGGACATCACCGAGCCGGAGTGGTCGCTTATGATCGACATCGATCTCTCCGGCGCCTGGCGCATGATGAAGGCGACACTTCCCCATATGGCCGGGCAGCGTTCGGGCAGCATCGTCAACGTCTCCTCCACCGCAGGCCTGGTCGGGTACCGGCGCTTCGCCGGATACGTCGCGGCCAAACACGGACTGATCGGCCTGACCAAGGCCGCGGCACTGGACTACGCGCCCGCGCAGGTTCGCGTGAACGCCCTCTGCCCGGGATCGGTGCACGACGACCCGGCGCTAGAGGGCCGCATGCTCTCCGAGATCGCACGGTCGCTGGATGTGTCCGTGGCGGAACATGAAACGATCTTCGTTCGTGATCAGCCCATGAACGCCCTGATCGACCCCGCCGATGTCTCCCATGCCGCCCTGTGGCTCGCGAGCGACGAATCCCGCCAGGTCACCGGCACCGTTCTCACGGTCGACGGCGGCTTCACGGCTCGCTGACGGTACTCACTCCCACTCACCTTTGCACCGGCGGAGGGCTATTCATGACCATACGCGCGACCACGGATACCGTGCCGATTCTGCCGGGTGCGGCATGCCACAGCCTCGCTGTCAGGCTCGCTTACGGCTTCGACGCCGAGCGCGCACGCGAACGGCTCGCCGAAGCCGATATGCAGGCCGTGTACGGCGGGACGAAGCTCTGGACCACCCGCGTGCACGCGCGGGTGTCGGCACCCGAGGCGCAGCGCAGACGAGCTGCTGAGGCGGCGCGTCCGATCCGTGCAGGAGTCGCTCCGCTGCGTGCGGTGCTGCTGCGCTACGACGACGCGCACGATCTCATGCTGGTGGCGGACCGTTCCCGCGTACCGCTTCCGAGCCTGCGCCGGGCCGCCGCCGTGCTGACATCTCTGCTGACGTCCGAAGGCCCCGCCTCCGGTGCGGTCCTGACCTGCGACACGCTCCCGGAACCTGCCCCTGGCTCCGGCCGAGGAGACACACTTCGGCCCACGTGGGGACTCCCCGACCACCACGACGCATGCCCGACCGACTGGACCTCTCTGCACCTCGCGCTGGAGAGCGCAATCGACAGGACGTCCTTCACCGGGGCCACGGCGCTGACCGTGGCTCGGTACAGCGGAGAGGAGACCGTCCGGCTCGGCACCCTGGATCCCGCCGAACATCCGGAGCCGCGCGTCATCACCGTCACGACGTATGAGGGCCGTCACGTCGTGTCCGACCTGCTCGCCCGCGCCGCAGCCCGCCCCGAGGAGCGAACGGCTCACGAACCTCTGCCGAGTGTGGGCATCATCCACACGAAGGAGGGCAGAGAAGAGTACGAGCCCACACTGGGGCCGCTGTTCCCCCTCACCCTCCGCGTCACCGAACGGGCTGACGGAACGCTGGACGCCATCTGCCGGTTCGAAGAGGCAGCCGTCTCCCGCACCATCGCCGAACAGTTCTGCTCCTATCTGGCCGGGGTCGCCGCGCAGCTGAGCTCCGGGACAGGGCGGCGGCTGCTCACTGAGGTGGACCCCCTGACCGGTGATACCGCACGCGACATCCTCGCCCTGGGGGGACTGGGCATCACGGCGCCCTCGTCAGACAGGGCGATTCACCAGCGCTTCGCGGAGATCGCAAGGACGTCGCCTCATGCCACGTGCTTGACGGCCGGCTCCACCCAGCTGACCTACCAGGAGCTCGACAGCCGTGCCGAGATCTGCGCGGCCGGACTCCGAGACCTGGGAGTCGCTCCCGGGGACCTGGTGGGTGTGTGCCTCGAACGCGACGCGGACCTCGTCGTGGTTCTGCTGGCCGTCCTGAAGGCCGGTGCCGCCTACGTCCCGATGGATACCCGGCACCCGGTCGAACGGCTGCGATACACAACTGCGGACGCGGGCCTGTGCGTGGTCGTCACGACGCTGGACACGTTTCCCGCATCGGACGGAGCGGTGGTGGTGAGCCCCGCCGATGTGGCCGAACGAGGCACTGCCGCGCCGTCGCCCGAGCTTGAGCCCTCGGCCGACAGCGGGGCGGGCACGGCGTACGTGATCTACACCTCGGGTTCGACGGGGCGACCCAAGGGCGTCGTCGTGCCGCACCGCAACGTCATTGCCCTGGTGGAGGCTACGACAGCTGATCTCCGACTCGGCCCGGACGACACTTGGACCCTCTTCCACTCAAGCGCCTTCGACTTCTCGGTCTGGGAAATGTGGGGATGCCTGCTCACCGGTGGACGTCTGGTAGTGGTGCCGTACTGGGTGACACGGGACACCGACGAATTCTGCGAGCTTGTTCTCACCGAGCGGGTCACGGTGCTGAACCAGACGCCCTCGGCATTCTCCCAGCTCCTCCACACGGGCAGGTTGCACGAACGCGATACGGCGCTCCGGCTGATCGTCCTTGGCGGTGAACCGCTCGACACCGGGATGCTGGGAGCCTGGTACGCACGCCGTTCGCCCGCGCACTGCCGGCTCGTGAACATGTTCGGGATCACTGAGACCACGGTGCATGTCACCTCCCACACCGTGACACCGAAGGACGTCGCCTCCGGCTCCCGTTCGGTCGGCAGACCTCTGCCCGGTTGGCACATGTCCGTCCGCGACACGCACGGCCGGCTCCTCCCCCCGGGGGCGGTCGGCGAACTCTGCGTAGGGGGCGCGGGAGTGGCCGACCGCTATCTGGGCAAGCCCGACCTCACCGCCGAGCGTTTCGTGCACGACCCTGTCACGGGCGGACTCATCTACCGAAGTGGAGATCAGGGGCGGATGCGGCCCGACGGCAGCTTCGACCACCTGGGCCGCTTGGACAACCAGGTCAAGGTGCGCGGCTACCGCATCGAACTGGACGAAATCCGGGCCGCGTTGATCGACTTCGGTGGCGTTTCCGCAGCGGCTGTGGTCCTGCGTCAGGACGACCCGGCGAACCCGGCGAGCAGGCGGCTCGACGGCTATGTTGCCGCAGAGGACGACACATTGGACCTGGACGCGGTGCAAGCCCGCCTCCGAGCCGTGCTGCCTGACTACATGGTCCCGTCCACCTTGACGAGGCTCACCGAGATCCCTCTGACCATCAACGGCAAGCTCGACACGACCAGGCTGCCTGATCCTCGCGCTGCCGCCACTCGCCTATCGGCGGTTTCCGCGGAAGTGGCACCCCAGACGGCTCGGGTCGCCCCTGCCGACCCGGCCGCAACCGTCATTCGCGTCTGGAGCGCCCTCCTGAAGACCGAGGTCGGACTGGATGACAACTTCTTTAAGTTGGGCGGCAATTCGCTCATGGTGGTCCAAGCCCTTGGCGCGCTCCGCGCCGAAGGGCTGCCCAAGGTCTCACCCAGGGAGCTCTACAGGAACTCGACGGCCCGCCAGTTCATTTCACTGGTGCAGCAGCTCACGGAAACCTCCCATTGATCGTAGATACCTGAAGACCGGGGCCTGAGGTTCCGAGGGAAGTAGCACCATGCGGGAAGCAGGAACAACCGGAAGGAGCCGCGCGCGTGCCCACGTTCCCGTCTTTCGACGGCCTCGAACTCACATACCACATATCCGGGGAGGGGCCACCGATCGTCTGTCTGGCGGGAGGTCCCGGACGAGCGTCCGCCTATCTCTCCGGAATCACTGCCGGCCTCCCCGGCAGCACCGTCATCCGCCTGGACAACCGTGGCACCGGTCAATCCGCCACCCCGGACGACCCCGCGACCTATCGTGCCGCCGCGTCGGTCCACGATGTCGAGGCATTGATGAGGCACCTCGACTACGAGCGCCCCGTTCTGCTCGCGCATTCATCCGCCGCCAACACCGCGATGCTCTATGCTCTGCGCTATCCTCGCCGGATCTCTCATCTCATCCTTGTCGCTCCCAGTAGCCGTCTCGTGGGCATCGACGTCAAGGACTTCCACGAAGCGTTGTTGCTGCGGACAGACGAAGAGTGGTACCCGCAGGCCCGCCAGGCGATCGACGGCTGGGTCGGCTCCAACACCATGGCGGAAACCCTGCCCTACCGAGTGCCTGCGGCTCCCTTCTACTACGGCCGTTGGGACGACGCGGCGCGGACGCATGCGGAGAGCGAACCGGAGCAGATCAGCCTCGCCGCGGCCGAAGGCTTCTACGAGGGATTCAACTTCGACGCTGAATCCCTGCGCACGGCTCTGCGGCAGCTGCCCGTTCCCGTACTGGTGATCACCGGTGAGCTGGACCCCTTCCCCACACCGAGCACCGGCGAACGGCTTGCAGCCGTATTCCCCCACGGGAAATCGTTCGTTCAACCGTCGGGAGGTCACTTCCCCTGGCTTGACGACCCTTCCGTTCTCGCTGAGGCGATCCATGACCACCTCAAGAGCGGCGGGGCTGCTTAGCGAACGTGAGGCTGTGGGTACCTGGTCGACAACCCGGGTGCCCGGGACGCCGTATGTGTCTCTACTGATGCTCCCTGTGAACACACCAGGTCGAGCAATGCTCAGTACCTGTGGATCAGTTCCGGAGGGCACGCGAAGGGCGTACCTTCCCGAATGATCCTTTGATGGTCACCGAGTAGGCCGGCGTTGCGAGCGCCGGTCGGGAAGGCACGCCTGTGCTCACCGTAGTGAATGACGACGACGCCGCGCGAGACGGCTCCCTGATCGACGAGATCGTGCGCGAGGGCGCCCGCCGCATGCTGGCCGCGGCGCTGGAGGCGGAAGTCAACCAGTACATAGCCGAGTTGGCGGCCGAGGCCGACGAGCGTGGGCGCCGTCTGGTGGTCCGCAACGGCCACCACCGGCCCCGCACCGTGGTTACCCTTAGGTTCAACCGGTAAGAGCAACAGCGCTGGTTGGGGACGGTATACGTGGCGAGACTGGGTCGGCCGGGGATGTCGGACGAGATGAAGGCCGACCTGTGGCTGCGGTGGAGGTCCGGTGAGTCGATCAGCGTCATCTCGAGACAGATCGGCAAGCCGCCCGGCTCGGTGTTCACCGTCCTCAAGCACCACGGAGGAATCGCTCCCGTGGCCCGTAAGGCGCGCGCTGGACGCTTGACCATGGGCGACCGCAAGGAGATCTCACGCGGGCTTTGTGCCGGCGATTCCTACCGCGCGATCGCTGGCCTGCTGGGCCGTGCGGTGTCGACGATCAGTCGTGAAGTCAGCAACAACGGCGGACGCGACGTCTACCGGGCGATCGCTGCGCAGGAACGGGCACTTGACCGCGCTCGGCGGCCGAGCAGTGCCTGCTTGCCCGCAGGCCCGCGCTGAGGGAGACGGTGCTGCTTCCGCTGAGGGAGGAGTGGTCGCCGGCACAGATCGTCGGCCACTTGCGTCGGCATCATGGTGACGACCCGGGGATGAAGATCAGCCACGAGACGATCTACCGGTCGGTCTACACCACCCGCTGGAAAGTGATCCCCCGCGAGCTGTCCAAGCGCCTGCGAACTGGCCGCATGAACTGGCCGGGGCGGGCTGCACGCAGGCGCGTGACCTCATGGCCTGCCCGATGCTCGTCCCTCAGCGCGAGGCTCGGGGGACTGGCGCCGTAAGTGGCGTTCCATTTTCACCCCCCGACCCTACCGAGAGCCACACCCAACGGAGACTGCCTCGGCTGGTCCAGATGTAGTGCCGCAAGTCGCCTCAACCCGGGCATGGCGACCGCCGCACCCAGATCGGCGATCACTGTCGGCTGCGGCGCCTGTTTGGCAGGATTCGACTCTCAACCTGGTTGTCGAGTGCCTACAAGACACCTGTCAGCACTGAGCCCAGAACGATGGCTCCTGATGGCCGTACCAGCACTGTTGCTGCACGCGTGGCCGCACCTTGGCCGCACCTGATCCTTGACAGCTCATCAACTAACGCCGCCGTGACGACAAAAGCCCAGCTCAGGGGCCAGACTCCTGGACATCACTACAGAATCTGCACCTTGGACCTACGCATTGCGATGCGTAGACCGCATGTGTCCGATTGACCCGGATTACAAGGTCAGCAGAAACAAGAAACCCCAGGTCACGGCGAGTGAGTCCTGGGGTTCCTCAGAGCCGCCTTCGGGATTCGAACCCGAGACCTACACATTACGAGACCGTGAGCGATCATGCTGCGTAAACCCCACCGACCCCTACAACCTCACCCACCCCGCCGAGTACGCGCAGAACGTCTCCATGACGCTCTCCGGGCTGGTGTCGACCGCCGCGCACCCGGAGCGGATCGTGACCGCCGCCGTGGACGGCTTCAAGAAGGACCCCTCCGAATTCACCGGCCGCCTCATCCCCGAACTCATCGGCACCAAAGGCGCCGGCCTCGCCCGCACCGGGGTGCGTATGGGGCTGAAAACCGCAGCGAAGGACGCGCTGAAGGAGAGCGCGGAGAACGGGGCCCGCAAGGCGGTCGACAGGCACCCAGATGCTGCCGCCCGTGTCGAGAAGGACAAGGTGTGCGTCGACGACCCGGTCGACGTCGCTACCGGGCGCATGGTCCTGCCTCAGACGGACCTGGTCCTGCCAGGCTCCATGCCGCTGGTATTCACCCGTACCTTCGAGTCGTCGTTCCGGGCCGGGCGCTGGTTCGGGGCCTCTTGGTCGAGCACTCTCGACCAGCGCCTGGAGATCGACACGACGGGCGTGATTTTCGTGGACGGGGACGGCAGCCTCCTTGCCTACCCTCACCCGGCACCGGACGTTCCGGTGCTGCCCACCCGCGGCAGACGTTGGCCACTCGTGTTCTCGTCGGAGGCCTTCACCGTCACCGACCCCGAGTCGGGCCACGTTCGGCACTTCGCCCATGACGGCCGCCTCGTCCGGGTGGACGACCGCAACGGCGCATGGATCGTCTACGACCACGACGCCGACGGCACTCCTACGGGCATCCGGCACAGCGGCGGCTACGAGGTCCGGATCGCGACCGCCGAGGGCAGAGTCACCTCGCTCTCCCTCGCGGACGGAACACGGATTCTGGACTACGGGTATGACGACGGAGACCTCACCGAGGTCGTCAACTCCTCCGGTCGGCCCCTCCAGTTCGGCTACGACGGGAGCGGGCGCATCGTCTCGTGGACCGACACGAACGGTCGTCGTTTCGACTACACCTACGACGAGCAGGACCGCTGTGTAGCCCAGTCCGGAAGCGATGGGCACATCAACTCCCGTTTTCGGTACGAGAAGGGGGCGACCACCGTCGTCAGCGGCCTCGGTCACCTCAGGCGCTACACCATCGACGCCCGAGCGCACGTCGTCTCCGAGACCGACGCGAACAACGCGACGACGTACTTCGAGCGGGACCGGTTCAATCGTCTGATCCGCCGCATCGATCCCCTGGGGCGAACGACCGGGATCGAGTACGACGAACACGGCCAGGTCACTTCGGTCACCCGTCCGGACGGCCGGCGCACCACCATGGAGTACAACGATCTCGGTCTGCCGGTCCTGGTGACCAAGCCCGACGGTTCGAGGGTGCGCCGGGAGTACGACGAGCGGGGTAACCTCACCGCGGTGACCGGCCCCTCCGGCACGACGCGGTTCACCTACGACGCCCTGGGCCATCCGGCTTCGACGACCGACCCTGCGGGCCGCACCACCCGTGTCCGGTGCGACTCTGCCGGGCTCGCCGTGGAGTCCGTCGCTCCCTCGGGGGGTGTCACGCGGCACACGTACGACGCCTTCGGACAGCCCACCTCCATCACCGACCCGCTGGGTCGTTCCACCCGCCTGGCATGGAGCGTGGAGGGGCGTCTGCTGCACCGGACGGACCCCGACGGCAGCGCGCACGCGTGGACTTACGACGGCGAAGGGAACGTGCTCAGCCACACCGCTCCTGACGGCGGGCGCTCGGTGTACGAGTACGGCGCCTTCGACCGGTTGACGGCACGGACGGAGCCGGACGGCGCCCGGTACGAGTTCGACCACGACATCGAGTTGCGGCTTCGCCAGGTCACCGATCCACGCGGACTCACCTGGACGTACACCTACGATCCCGGTGGCCAACTCGTTTCCGAGACGGACTTCGACGGCAGGACACTGCAGTACGGGTACGACACGGCGGGCCAGTTGACGACCCGCACCAACGCGGTCGGCCAGTCGGTGCACTACGCCTACACCACCACCGGTCAGCTTGCCCACAAGGATGCGGGCGGGGCGGTGACGACGTACGAGTACGACACATTCGACGAGCTGACGAGCGCAAGCAGCCCGGACGCGACCCTGGCCCGGCTGCGCGACCGGTCAGGGCTCCTGCGGTCGGAAACCGTCAACGGCCGCAAGCTGTCCTTCGAGCAGGATGAACTGGGTCGCACCACGCGCCGCACGACGCCCACCGGCGCGGTGAGCGAGTGGAGTTACGACCCGGCGGGGAACCCGGACCGGCTGACGACGTCGGGACGGACGATCACGTTCCGCCACGACGACGCGGGACAGGAACGCCTCCGCACCTTCGGCTCGAACGCGACCCTGTCGTACGGCCGAGACGAACTGGGCCGCCCTGTCGAGCAGTTGCTCACCGGACCGGACGGGCACGCCATGCGGCGGCGGGGCTACCACTACCGGCCCGACGGCTACCTTGCCGCGATCGACACAGGCGACGGCCGCCACGACTTCATCCTGGACGCTGTCGGCCGGGTCACCGCAGTGACCGCCCCCGGCTGGGAGGAGATCTACGCCTACGACGACTCCGGAAACCAGACCGAGGCCACCTGGCCCGACTTCCACTCCGACGCCGCAGTCGCCACCGGGCAACGCACGTACGAACGGAACCGGCTCGTGTCGGCGGGAGGCGTGCGCTACGAGTACGACGCCCAGGGCCGTGTAACGCTACGCCAGAAGACCCGGCTGTCCCGCAAGCCGGACACCTGGCGATTCGCCTGGGACGCCGAAGACCGCCTGATCGGCCTGACTACGCCCGACGGCACCAACTGGCGATATCTGTACGACCCGCTGGGGCGCCGCATCGCCAAACAGCGGCTGTCCGCAGACAGCGACGTCGCGGAAGAAACCATCTTCACCTGGGAGGGCTCGGCGCTGTGCGAGCAGACGACCACACTCCAGGAGAACTCGCCCTCCGTCACCCTCACTTGGGACCACCAGGGCCTGCACCCGGTGGCGCAGACGGAGCGCCTCCTCTCGGCGGACCAAGAGGAGATCGACAGCCGCTTCTTCGCCATCGTGACGGACCTGGTGGGCACCCCCACCGAACTCGTCGACGAGCAGGGGGCCATCGCCTGGCGAATCCGCGCGACCCTCTGGGGCCAGACGACCTGGAACCGCGACGCCACCACCTACACCCCGCTGCGCTTCCCAGGCCAGTACTTCGACCCCGAGTCGGGACTGCACTACAACGTCTTCCGCACCTACGACCCCGAAAGCGCTCGGTACCTGACGCCCGATCCGCTGGGCCTCACACCGGCGCCCAACCCGGCGACGTACGTCCACAATCCGCTCACCTGGTCCGACCATCTGGGCCTCGCGCCGGACAAGTGCACCGTCACCGTGTACCGGAAGCAGACCGAGCACCCGCTGAGCAAGCGCGTCCACGTGGATGAGAACGGCAACGTCACCATCACTGGAAATAACCACCTCTACGTCAATATGAGCGACGACATCAAACATACGGTGGAATTCCGGAGCGGCGACGGCGGCCAGATCGTATCCTTCGAAGTACCGAAGGGCTTCGTCGAGGACATTCGCCACAATGCGGTGCCGCAGGCCCAGCCGGATGGCCTGGGGTTCACCAAGCAGGAATGGAAACAGCTAAAGAAGTACTACCCCGAGATTTCCGATCCCTCAATGGGCCCTGACCTGTACGGATTACCTGCGGAAGTCATCGACAGAATGCGAAAAGTAATCATTCCAGGATCTGGTAAAATTGTCGAAAATCTTGACTGAAGGTTAGGGATATGATTCACGAGATCGAAGGCGTGGAACGGGAACTTGGGCGGGTCTCCAGTCGTCCTGAAATCGACCTGGGAACTCCGATACTCACCTATGTCGAGTTGACCCCGAGCGGCGATCCGGAAGCTTATTCCGGAAGGCTGCGCGACGTCCTTGCGGCCGTATTCGACCTCGCAGTGCGGCCCGGCTTCGACGAGGACGAGGTACCCGTGGACACCATCCCCGAATGGTTCGTCCGCGCCTGCGAGGACGGTGCGGCCGTCGACTCGTTCGTCGCAGAGGGACAGGCGCGGCACAGAGAACTAAACAGTGTCGGGCCGTGGAGGATTCAGGACTGGCTTTCCCGTTTCGATCCCGAACTGGAAAACAGGGGCTGGGCGTTCTGGGACCTCACCCGATCCCCCGACGACAGTCGGCGCCTGCGCTTGTGGCTGGACACCTGGGGAGAACCGTTCTTCGCCTGGGAGGAGCTGCGCTGGCTCGCTTACACCTGCGGTGCGGCCTCCGTCGCCAATCCTATGGTGGTCAAGTCCGAGCAGTGGGCCCGGGAGCAGTCCGCGTGAACGACGCGCCACCCTCGCACCAGATCCGAGCGGCCTTCGACGCGAAGGCCATCACCGTCTACCAGGCGTACTCGGAACGGATCGCCGCTCCCGTGTTGCAAGCAGGCACTTTCGTCACGCCTTTCAAGCGAACCCGCATGACCTGGATCAAGCCGTCGTTCCTATGGATGGTGTACCGCTGCGGCTGGGCGACCAAGCCCGACCAGGAGCGGGTCCTCGCCATCGACATCACCCGTGAGGGCTTCGAGTGGGCCCTCGCCCACGCCTGCCTCAGTCACTTCGACAGCACGCGCTTCCCCTCCGAAGCCGCTTGGCAGGAGGCGCTTCAGACCAGTCCGGTCCGGGTCCAGTGGGACCCCGAGCGCGATCTCCAGCTGAATTCGCTGCCCCACCGTGCCATCCAAGTCGGCCTGTCGGGCGAGGCGGTAGACCGGTACGTGGACGACTGGATCACCTCGATCCGGGACGTGACACCACTTGTCCACGAGATACATGCGGCTGTGGTCACGGGCGACAGCGACACGGCTCGCTCACTCCTCCCCGCGGAACAGGCTTACCCGCTTCCCGATCACCTCATCGACCGGATCGGGCGGCACTGAAGCTCCGGTACTCGCCCGCAGATCTGATGAGGCGACATCCGCAGCGACGACGAGGTGTCGATGGACGATCTGTCATAGGGCGAGGCGTCCAGACGCTCCGGGAAGAGTCCGAGCGCGCCAACACGACCCAAAGCAGCTTCACAGGGTCGACTACTGCCCACGTAGACGTACGGCACTTGAAGTGATTCCCGGAGCCACCGCTGAGGCGAGAGCCCGTGAGGCCACGGTGCCCCGAACGACGCCTGCCGTCCAAGAGGCGCCCTACCGTATGCGGGGTCTGTACGGTGATCGGTTCTGGCCCGTAGTCGGTGGTGACGCCGGGTAGCCGTCCTTGATCATAATTTTGTGATGGATGTCAACTCCCTTGTCAGCACGGTGTTTTCCGGGCTGTCGGTGCTGGTCGTCGTGGACGTGGTGGACGGTGGTGACGCGGTGGTGGTCACAGCTCGCACGCGGGATGCGGCGGTGCCGTGCCCCGCGTGCCGGACGCCGACGGCAAAGGTCCACGGATATCACCGCCGGACGGTGACGAACGTGCCGGTCGACGGCCGCCAGGTCTTCGTCCACCTGCGCGTACGGCGGCTGGTCTGTCCGGTCCTGGGCTGCCGGAGGCAGACCTTCCGCGAGCCGATTCCCGGACTGCTGGAGCGCCATCAGCGCCGCACGGTGCGCCTCGCCCGGCAGATATCCCAGGTGGCGCGGGAGTTGTGCGGCCGGGCGACCGCACGCCTCGCCGGCCTGCTGGCCGTGCCTATGTCCCGCAGTACCGCACTGCGCCATCTGCGACGTCTGCCGCTGCCACAGCAGGCGGCCCCGCGGGGGATCGGCGTGGACGATTTCGCCCTGCGCCGCCGCCACCGCTACGCCACGATCATCACGGATGCCGAATCCGGCCGACGCGTCGCGGTCCTGCCCGATCGCGAGAGGGCCACCCTGGAGTCCTGGCTGCGCGAACATCCTGGTGTCGAGGTCGTGTGCCGCGACGGCTCGGCCACCTACGCCGAGGCCATCCGCCGTGCCCTGCCCCACGCGGTACAGGTCAGTGACCGCTGGCAGTGCGCCATGAGGCGCCTTGTCGTATCCCCGATTCAATCGGGATGAATTTGGAGGGAGATTCTTGGGTCCAATGGCTTACCTAA
>NZ_JBEZJY010000026.1:0-146831 GCF_040651415.1 Streptomyces sp. NPDC048484 | reverse complement strand
GGGCTGGTATACCAGCCCGTCCGGCGTTTGAGGACGAGGCCGTTCAGGCCGATGAGGGGGGTCTGGGGGCGCAGCCCCCAGGTACGGGTCGGGAAGGGGCGGCGGGGGCGGGGAACCTACAGCCGGTCCAGGACCTGGGTGAGCAGCGCTCCCATGTGGGCGGCGGAGTCGCGGCCCGCCTGGAGGACCTCCTCGTGGTTGAGGGGCTCCCCGGTCATCCCGGCGGCGAGGTTGGTCACGAGGGAGATACCGAGCACCTCCGCGCCGGCCTCACGCGCGGCGATGGCCTCAAGAGTGGTCGACATCCCGACCAGGTCCGCACCGATCGCCCGAGCCATCCGGATCTCGGCCGGCGTCTCGTAGTGCGGGCCGGGGAACTGCGCGTACACCCCCTCTTCGAGGGTCGCGTCGATCTCCTTGCACAGGGCCCGCAGCCGGGGCGAGTACAGATCCGTCAGGTCGACGAAGTTCGCGCCGACGATCGGGGACGCCGCCGTCAGGTTGATGTGGTCGCTGATGAGAACCGGCTGCCCGGGCCGCATGCCCTCGCGCAGACCACCGCAGCCGTTGGTCAGCACGATGGTCTTGCAGCCGGCGGCCACGGCCGTCCTGACGCCGTGCGCGACGGCGGCCACCCCGCGGCCCTCGTAGTAGTGGGTGCGGCCCAGGAACACCAGCGCACGCTTGTCGCCGCTCTGGTACGAGCGGACCTTGCCGCCGTGTCCCTCGACCGCCGGCGGCGGGAAACCGGGCAGGTCGGTGACCTGGAACTCGGCGTCGGGGGCGCCGAGGGCATCCACGGCCGGCGCCCAGCCGGAGCCCATCACGAGGGCGACGTCATGGGTCTCGGCGCCCGAGAGTTCCCGCAGGCGCGCGGCGGCGGCGTCGGCGGCGGCGTACGGGTCGCCCTGGATGTCGTCCGGAAGAAGAGATGCGTTCACGCGCATGAGGGTAGCCGCTTCGGGCCTACGCGCGTAGATGTTGGTGGTCGCGGGTTTGCGATCGTTGTCTTGTTGTTTCCGCCTGTTTCCGCCGGACCCCCGCGCGGGCGTGTCCCGTGCGTCAGCAGGGGCGCTTGCGCAGCTCCATCACGTAGTCGTGCGGGGCTCCCGCCGACTCCGCCGCGTCCGCGAGTTCGCCGAGGTAACGAGCCGAGGGCAGCCCTCCCTCGTAACCGTTGAGGACGTACAGCCACGCCGACTCCTCGCCCTCCAGCGTGTGGATCCGTACGCGCATCCGCCGGTAGATGTCGAGGCCGACACCCTCCCAGCGGTCCATGGACTCCTCGTCCGGGGGTGCGATGTCGTACAGCGCCACGAAGACCTGGGAGCGCGGGGCCTCGACGATGGTCGCCAGCGCGCCCTCCCAGCCCATGTGCTCGCCGCCGAACGTCAGCCGCCAGCCGCTGAGCCACCCTGTGGCGCGCAGCGGCGAGTGGGGAGCGCGGCGCGTCATGAGCCGCGGGTCGAGATTGCCGGCGTACGCGGCGTAGAGCGACATGGGACCGAGAGTACGGCAGCAGACGCATCTGACTCTCCCGTAACCGTGGCCTCGGTCCACGCGCCCGTGACACGCGCCCACGACACCCGGAGGGAGCCCCCGGGGCGGAAGTACCTTGGGGCGTGCGGGACAATGGAGTACGTGACTCGGATCGTGATCATTGGCGGCGGACCCGGCGGATACGAGGCGGCCCTGGTGGCCGCCCAACTCGGCGCGGAGGTGACCGTCGTCGACTGCGACGGTCTGGGCGGGGCGTCGGTGCTCACCGACTGCGTCCCGTCGAAGACCCTGATCGCGACGGCCGAGGTGATGACCACCTTCGACTCGTCGTACGAGGAACTGGGGATCATCGTCGCCGATGACACTCCTCACATCGACACGCCCGCGCGGGTCGTCGGTGTCGACCTCGGCAAGGTCAACCGCCGGGTGAAGCGGCTCGCGCTCGCCCAGTCCCACGACATCACGGCCTCCGTGACGCGGGCCGGGGCGCGGGTGCTGCGCGGTCGCGGACGGCTGGAAGGCATGCAGGGCCTGGACGGCTCGCGCAAGGTCGTCGTGCGCGCCGCGGACGGCAGCGAGGAGACACTCGTCGCCGACGCCGTGCTCATCGCCACCGGCGGGCACCCCCGTGAGCTGGCCGACGCGCAGCCGGACGGCGAGCGCATCCTGAACTGGACGCAGGTCTACGACCTGGACGAGCTCCCGGAGGAGCTCATCGTGGTCGGCTCCGGTGTCACCGGCGCCGAGTTCGCCGGTGCCTACCAGGCGCTCGGGTCGCGGGTCACGCTGGTTTCCAGTCGCGACCGCGTGCTGCCGGGCGAGGACCCGGACGCGGCGGCCGTCCTTGAGGACGTGTTCCGGCGGCGCGGCATGAACGTCATGGCCCGCTCGCGCGCCGCGTCCGCCAAGCGGGTGGGCGACCGCGTCGAGGTGACGCTCGCCGACGGCCGCGTCATCACCGGCTCGCACTGTCTGATGGCCGTCGGCGCCATTCCGAACAGCCACGGCATGGGCCTGGAGGAGGCCGGGGTCAAGGTCCAGGAGTCCGGGCACATCTGGACCGACAAGGTCTCCAGGACCACGGCCCCCGGCGTGTACGCGGCCGGTGACGTCACCGGGATCTTCGCGCTCGCCTCCGTGGCCGCCATGCAGGGCCGTATCGCCATGTACCACTTCCTCGGTGACGCGGTGGCCCCGCTCAACCTGAAGACGGTGTCGTCGAACGTCTTCACCGACCCCGAGATCGCCACCGTGGGGTACTCGCAGGCGGACGCCGACGGCGGCGTCATCGACGCCCGGGTCGTGAAACTGCCCCTGCTGCGCAACCCGCGCGCCAAGATGCAGGGCATCCGGGACGGCTTCGTGAAGATCTTCTGCCGTCCGGGCACCGGGATCGTCGTGGGCGGTGTGGTCGTCGCACCGCGCGCCTCGGAACTCATCCACCCGATCTCGCTCGCGGTCGACAACAACCTGACCGTCGAACAGGTCGCGAAGGCCTTCACCGTCTATCCGTCCCTGTCGGGCTCGATCGCCGAGGTGGCGCGGCAACTCCACACCCGCAAGAGCACGGGCGAGTCCTGACACGGGCTCTGAGGCCGAAGCGGTTCCCGAGGCGGTTCCCGGGGCGGTACCTGGGGTGGTTCCGCCGCTGGTCACGGGGGATCGCCGGCCCTCCGGTCACGGGGAGTCGCCGACCATTCGTGCGGCATAGGCGGAGTGATTAGGCGCATATACCACTCCGGGCCCTGCGGTGCTAACAATTTCTGTTATTCGGCGCAAACTGCTGAAAGCAGACGGCCCTTGGGGTTACTGTCAGTTTCGTGTTCGCTGCAGAACGTCGCCAATTGATCCTCGAAATGGTGCGAGCAAATGGAGCCGTGTCGCTCCGTGAGCTCGCCCGCGTCGTCCAGACCTCCGAAGTGACCGTACGGCGGGACGTGCGCGCACTGGAGGCAGAAGGACTCCTCGACCGCCGACACGGCGGTGCGGTATTGCCGGGCGGGTTCACGCGGGAGTCCGGCTTTCCGCAGAAATCTCATCTCGCGACCGCCGAGAAGACGGCCATCGCCGATCTCGCCGCGGGTCTCGTCGAAGAGGGCGAGGCCATTGTGGTGGGAGCGGGAACCACCACGCAGGAGCTGGCTCGCCGGCTGGCGCGGGTTCCGGGGCTGACCGTCGTCACCAACTCCCTGCTGGTGGCCCAGGCGTTGGCCCATGCCAACCGGGTGGAAGTCGTGATGACCGGCGGCACCCTGCGCGGTTCCAACTACGCCCTGGTGGGCAGCGGGGCGGAGCAGTCCCTCCAGGGACTGCGGGTCTCCCGGGCCTTCCTGTCGGGGAGCGGACTGACCGCGGAGCGCGGCCTGTCCACCTCCAACATGCTGTCGGCGTCCGTCGACCGCGCACTCGTCCAGGCTGCCGCCGAGGTTGTCGTCCTGGCCGACCACACCAAGCTCGGCACCGACACGATGTTCCAGACGGTGCCGACCGATGTGATCACCCGGCTGGTCACCGACGAGCCGCCGGCGCAGGACGATCGCGCGGCCACCGAACTGCAGGCCCTGGCTGACCAGGGCGTACAGATCGCGGTGGCCGGAGCCGCCGGCTCCGGCGGCGATACGGCCCCGGCGGGGCGCCAGCCGTCACGCCGGGACGTGCCGCTGCCGGGCCCCCGACGTGGCCAGGTGCCCGGCGGGGGACCACAGTTGCGCAGCGCCGCAGCGGTTCTGGGGGATCAGCCCCAGAGCGAGCGGGCGCGGGTCGCCGATCTGCGCAGACGCTGACCCTGCGGGGCCGGTGCGGAGCTGCTGACCCGGCGGGGCCGGTGCGGAGCTGACGGGCGGGCGTCAGGCCTTGACGCCCCGCAGGGTCAGCGCGAGCAGGCGGTCGGCCAACTCCGGGTCGCCCGGCGTCTCTTCGGCGGCCAGCGCGATCGCGCTGGTCAGCTGGAGCAGATCACCGATGGAGACATCGGTGCGTACGGCGCCCGCCTGCTGCGCCCGCGCGAGGAGGGCGCCGCCCGCCTCGCGCATCGGGCCGCTGCACCGAGCGAGCGCCGAGGCGTCGTCGTGCGAGGCCGACATGAGCGCACGCGACAGCCCGCGGTACTCACTCGCATGAGTGATGACGGCGCGCAGCCATGCCACGAGCGCCGTGCACGGCTGTGGGTCGTCGAGCAGTTCGCGCGAGCGGTTCAGCAGATCGCTCACCGCGTCCGCGAAGACCGCGTTCAGGAGCGCGTGGCGGTTCGGGAAGTGCCGGTACAGGGTGCCGATGCCGACGCCGGCACGCTTCGCCACGTCCTCCAGGGAGGCGTCGGCGCCGTTCTGGGCGAACGTGGCCCGTGCCTCGGCCACCAGCCGATCGTGGTTTCGACGGGCGTCGGCGCGCATCCCTCCGGGCGGGTTGGCCATGGTTCTGCCTGCCCTTTCTCGCGTCGGCCTCCGGTGGTCGGGGCGAAGCCCGTCTCGTCTGCCTTGTGACGGCCGTCCGAGGGCTGCGGGCCCGCTGTGGCTGGTCGCGCCCCGCGGCGGAGCCGCAAAATGTTACAGCCCCGCGCCCCTGAAGGGCGTGCCCCCGGGGGCACGCCCTTCAGAGGCCGACTGGGGTCAGTCCTTGATCTCGCAGATGACCGCGCCGGACGTGAGGGAGGCGCCGACCTCGGCGGCGAGGGCCTTGACGGTCCCCGAGCGGTGGGCGTTGAGGGGCTGTTCCATCTTCATGGCCTCCAGGACCACGATCAGGTCGCCCTCCTTGACCTCCTGGCCCTCCTCGACGGCCACCTTCACGATGGTGCCCTGCATCGGCGAGGCGAGAGTGTCGCCGGAGGCGGCCGGGCCGGACTTCTTGGCCGCGCGGCGCTTGGGCCTGGCGCCCGCCGCGAGCCCCGTACGGGCCAGGGACATGCCCAGCGAGACCGGCAGGGAGACCTCAAGGCGCTTGCCGCCGACCTCGACGACGACCGTCTCACGGCCCGGCTCGTCCTCCGTGTCGGAGTCCGCGGGAACGGTGAAGGCGGGGATCTCGTTGACGAACTCGGTCTCGATCCAGCGGGTGTGGACCGTGAAGGGGTCGGCGGAGCCGGTCAGTTCGGGTGCGAAGGCGGGGTCGGCGACCACCGCGCGGTGGAACGGGATGGCGGTCGCCATGCCCTCGACGGTGAACTCCTCCAGCGCACGGGCGGCCCGCCGCAGCGCCTGCTCACGGGTGGCGCCGGTGACGATCAGCTTGGCGAGCAGCGAGTCCCAGGCAGGGCCGATCACACTGCCGGTCTCCACGCCCGCGTCCAGGCGCACACCCGGTCCCGACGGCGGGGCGAAGAGGGTCACGGTGCCGGGGGCGGGCAGGAAGCCACGGCCCGGGTCCTCGCCGTTGATACGGAACTCGAAGGAATGGCCGCGCAGCGGCGGGTCGTCGTAGCCCAGTTCCTCGCCGTCGGCGATACGGAACATCTCACGGACCAGGTCGATGCCGGAGACCTCCTCGGTGACCGGGTGCTCCACCTGCAGACGGGTGTTGACCTCCAGGAAGGAGATCGTGCCGTCCGTGCCGACCAGGAACTCGACGGTGCCGGCGCCGACGTACCCGGCCTCCTTGAGGATCGCCTTGGAGGAGGCGTACAGCTCGGCCACCTGGGCGTCGGAGAGGAACGGCGCGGGCGCCTCCTCGACCAGCTTCTGGTGGCGGCGCTGGAGGGAGCAGTCACGGGTGGAGACGACCACCACGTTGCCGTGCGAGTCGGCCAGGCACTGCGTCTCCACGTGGCGGGGCTTGTCGAGGTAGCGCTCGACGAAGCACTCTCCGCGGCCGAAGGCGGCGACGGCCTCGCGGACCGCGGAGTCGAACAGCTCCGGAACTTCCTCCAGGGTGCGGGCCACCTTCAGACCGCGGCCGCCACCGCCGAAGGCGGCCTTGATGGCGATGGGCAGACCGTGCTCCTGCGCGAAGGCGACGACCTCGTCGGCGCCGGCCACCGGGTCCGGTGTACCGGCGACCAGCGGCGCGCCGGCGCGCTGGGCGATGTGTCGGGCCGCCACCTTGTCACCGAGGTCGCGGATCGCCTGCGGAGGCGGGCCGATCCAGACCAGCCCGGCGTCGAGGACGGCCTGGGCGAAGTCGGCGTTCTCGGAGAGGAAGCCGTATCCGGGATGGATCGCGTCCGCTCCGGAGTCCTTGGCGGCCTGGAGCACCTTGGCGATGTCGAGGTAACTGCTCGCGGGGGTGTCACCGCCCAGCGCGAACGCCTCGTCGGCGGCGCGCACATGCAGCGCGTCCCGGTCCGGGTCGGCGTACACCGCCACGCTCGCGATACCGGCGTCTCGGCACGCCCGAGCGACACGAACAGCGATTTCGCCACGGTTGGCGATCAACACCTTGCGCACGTTGGCTCCCTCTCCTGGAAACAAGCCGAGTTTAGGGACTGCCGACACGACGTTTCGACCCGTCCCCGATGGTGAGCTTGCCCACACAGAGCGTGATACAAGGCCTGCTCGCCCGGGAAATCCCTTGGCGCACCTCGGTACGCAGGGGGCTTGCCTTGAACTCTAGCCTTCCGATGTGGTCAAGGTCTCTGTGAGGGCGTGCTGCGCGCCACTCCGTTTCTTTGTGGAGACCCTACGAATGGTCCAACGATTCTTTGCCCTCCGCAGATCCCTTGTACCCGGGTTTACTCGTTAGTAGCGTGCTCGCTGTCGTACAGATACTTGAGGTAACAGAAGTAACGGAAGTACAGAGCCCTGCTCGGGCGGACGTCGAAAGTGGGTGGGGGCCGGTGTTCCGTAGGCCGGTGGCGTGCGTGACCGCGATCGTGCTCTTCGTGGAAGCGGTGGGCATCGCGTTGGTCAACTGGTTCATGGGGGTCGTGGTCGACCGGCAGGACATGTCCCTGGCGGGGCTCGACCCGGACGTGATGTCCACGTCCTCGAAGGCCGCCGGGCTGCTCTTCGGCCTCTACTTCGCGCTCTGCGGCTTCACCGCGCTGCGCGTCGCCCTGCGCGACCGCCCGCCCGCCGGCCTCGGCCGCATCCTGCTGATCAGCGCGGCGGTGGTGCACGGCCTGCTCGGCGCGTTCACGGTCGGCCTGGTGGGCTGGGGCGCGTTCGCCTTCATGATGGTCGTGCTCGGACTGATCGTGCTCATCTTCATGGCGTACGACCGCCGGGAGGCCGCCGAGTCCGACGCGAAACGGGACAGCGGCCCGGTGAACGGCGGTCCGGCGGACGGCGGCCCGGTGAGCGGTGGCGGAGGCGGTGGCGGGGCGCCGGTCGTGCCGCCACCCCCGGCGCCCTCGACCTCCTGACAGGCCTCCCGCGCCACCACGGTCTCCGCGTCACCACGGTCTCCCTGCGTCGCCATGGCCCTCTCGGGTCACTTCTCGCGCGGGGCCCACAACTCCGTGATGCCGACGCCCAGTTCGGCCAGCAGGCGGCGTACCAGCGGCAACGAGATCCCGATGACGTTGCCGTGGTCGCCGTCGATGCCGTCGACGAACGGGGCCGAGCGGCCGTCGAGCGTGAACGCCCCGGCGACGTGGAGCGGCTCGCCCGAAGCGACGTACGCGGCGATCTCGGCGTCGGTCGGCTCGCCGAAACGGACGACGGTGGACGCGACCCCCGACGTGTGGCGGCCGGCCGCCGTGTCCCACACGCAGTGGCCGGTCTGCAGGGTGCCCGCCCGGCCGCGCATCGTCTTCCAGCGCGCGGTCGCCTCCTCGGCGTCGGCCGGTTTCCCGTACGCCACGCCGTCCAGTTCGAGCACCGAGTCGCAGCCGATGACCAGCGCGCCGCCGGCCTCGGGCCGCGCCGCCACCACGGACGCCTTGGCCTCGGCGAGGGCGAGCGCCAGTTCGGCGGGGGACGGAGCGGTCACGGCGTCCTCGTCGACCCCGCTGACGATGACCTCCGGGGCGAGTCCGGCCTGCCGCAGCAGTCCGAGCCGGGCGGGGGACTGCGAGGCGAGAACGAGCCGGCGGCGTGGCTGATCAGTCATGCGGTCAGCGTATCGGCGGCGCCGCGGCGGCTCACCTCGGCCCGGGTTCACATCGGCCCGGGTTCACCTCAGGCCGGGTTCATATCGGCCGGGTTCACATCAGGCCGAGGATGATCATCGCGACCACCGCAGCCAGCGCCATGAGAACGCCGAGCCGCCGCAACATGTCCTGCATGTCACGCAGTTCCTTCGGCGGCTCGTTCTCCGGGTCGGACCACAGCATGCTTCCGATCCTGGCTCCGGCAGGGCTCCGGACGCCTGAGTACGCGTACTCATCTTGGAGTGGGACGCCCTGGTTGTACTGACCCGTGACAGGCCCTAGCGGGGCCAGAAGGAGTGGGCCCAGGATTTCGGGCCCGGGGCCGGCAGGGGGTTCTGTGCGACGCGGGACGGGTCCGACCACGCGTTCCGTTCCTGTCCCGCGCCGGACGGGGCCGTTGCGACCGCCGCGGCGCGGGCCTGGACCACCGCCAGTGCGGCGGCCAGCTCCTCCGGAGTCGGGTTGCCCCGTATGACCTTGATCATGACCGTCCCGTTCCCGTTCTCGATCGGCGTACTACGACAGGGCCCAGTACGAGCAGGGCCTAGAGGGGGATGTTGCCGTGCTTCTTCGGCGGCAGGGACTCCCGCTTGCTGCGCAGCGACCGCAGGCCGCGTACGACGTGGGAGCGGGTGTCGGACGGCAGGATCACGCCGTCGACATAACCGCGCTCGGCCGCCGCGTAGGGGTTGAGCAGCGTGTCCTCGTACTCCCGGATCAGGCGGGCACGGGTGGCTTCCCGCTCGGTCTCGGGGGATGCCGCGATGGTGCGCCGGTGCAGGACGTTCACCGCGCCCTGCGCGCCCATCACGGCGATCTGGGCTGTCGGCCAGGCCAGGTTGAGGTCCGCGCCCAGGTGCTTGGAGCCCATGACGTCGTACGCGCCGCCGAAGGCCTTGCGGGTGATGACCGTGATCAGGGGGACCGTGGCCTCCGCGTACGCGTAGATCAGCTTGGCGCCGCGGCGGATGATGCCGGTGTGTTCCTGGTCGACACCGGGGAGGAAGCCGGGGACGTCCACGAACGTGATGACGGGGACGTTGAAGGCGTCGCAGGTGCGGACGAAGCGGGCGGCCTTCTCGCTCGCGTCGATGTCCAGGCAGCCCGCGAACTGCATCGGCTGGTTGGCGACGATGCCCACCGGGTGCCCCTCCACACGGCCGAAGCCGGTGAGGATGTTCGGCGCGAACAGCGGCTGCGTCTCGAAGAACTCGGAGTCGTCCAGGACGTGTTCGATCACCGTGTGCATGTCGTACGGCTGGTTCGCGCTGTCCGGGATCAGCGTGTCGAGCTCGCGGTCCTCGTCCGTCGCGGCCAGGTCCGCCTCCTCCGGGAAGGCGGGCGGCTCACTGAGATTGTTCGACGGAAGGTAGGAGAGCAGCGACTTGACGTACTCGATCGCGTCCTTCTCGTCGCCCGCCATGTGATGGGCCACGCCCGACACCGCGTTGTGCGTGCGCGCGCCGCCCAGCTCCTCGAAGCCGACGTCCTCGCCGGTGACCGTCTTGATGACGTCGGGTCCGGTGATGAACATGTGCGAGGTCTGGTCCACCATGACGGTGAAGTCGGTGATGGCGGGGGAGTAGACCGCGCCGCCCGCGCACGGCCCGACAACCAGACTGATCTGCGGGATCACGCCCGAGGCGTGGGTGTTGCGGCGGAAGATCTCGCCGTACATGCCGAGCGCCGCGACGCCCTCCTGGATGCGGGCGCCGCCCGAGTCGTTGATGCCGATGACCGGACAGCCGGTCTTCAGCGCGAAGTCCATCACCTTCATGATCTTCTGGCCGTAGACCTCGCCGAGAGCGCCGCCGAAGACCGTGAAGTCCTGGGAGAACACGGCGACCGGCCGGCCGTCCACCGTGCCGTAGCCGGTCACGACCCCGTCCCCGTACGGGCGGTTGTCCTCCAGGCCGAAGTCCGTCGAGCGGTGCTGCGCGAACTCGTCGAACTCGACGAACGAACTCTCGTCCATCAGCAGCCCGATCCGCTCGCGAGCCGTCAACTTGCCCTTGGCGTGCTGCTTTTCGACGGCACGTGCCGAGCCGGCGTGCGTCGCCTCGTCGATGCGGCGCCGCAGATCCGCGAGCTTGCCCGCGGTGGTGTGGAGGTCGGTCTCATGCTGCTGTTCCGGCTCGGACATCGGGATGCGGCTCCCTGCGTGCTCAGAAGGGGGGATGGCTACTCATCCGTAGCGTAGTGGCGTGCCTACGGTTCGGCAGTGCGGCGTTTACCACACCTAGGGTGGGTTGCATGACGCCGCGAGATGACTCAGACGCGAACAGCAATCGGTGGTCCGACCTGGACCGTCCGCCGCTCAACGCCGTGGCGCTGCGCCGCGCGCTCGTGCGGGACGGGGGGCTCTGGTCCGACGTCCAGGTGGTGGCCCACACCGGTTCCACCAACTCCGATCTCGTCGCCTTCGCCACGGACGGCAAGGCGGAGGAGGGCGCGGTCCTGGTCGCCGAGGAGCAGGACGCCGGGCGGGGGCGTCTCGATCGGCAGTGGACGGCGCCCGCCCGTTCGGGCCTCTTCTTCTCCGTCCTGCTGAAGCCTGTCGGGGTCCCCGTCGAGCGGTGGGGCTGGCTGCCGCTCCTCACCGGGGTCGCGATGGCGACGGGGCTCTCGCGGTCGGCCGGTGTGGACATCGCGCTGAAGTGGCCCAACGACCTGTTGGTGACGGTGGAGGGCGAGGAGCGCAAGGCCGGCGGCATCCTCGCCGAGCGCGCCGGTACCGACGCGGTCGTCGTCGGCGTCGGCATCAACGTCACGCTGCGCGCGGACGAGCTGCCGGTGCCGGGCGCCGGCTCGCTGGTCCTCGCGGGAGCGGAGACCACGGACCGCGACACGATCCTGCGGACCGTCCTCCGGTCGTTCGAGCAGTGGTTCGAGAAATGGCGGAGTGTGGCGGGTGACCCTGCCGCGTCCGGCCTCCAGGACACGTACGCGGCGGGGTGCTCGACGCTCGGGCGGGTGGTGCGGGCCGAGCTGCCCGGTGGCAAATCGATCACCGGGGAGGCGGTGGCCGTCGACGGCGACGGACGGCTGGTGCTGGCCACGGAGGAGGGTGTGCAGCAGCCCGTGGGAGCGGGCGACATCGTGCACCTGCGTCCGGCGGGATCCCCGGGCGGCGAGTGACGGACAGGCGGCGAGTGACGGACAGGCGACGAGCGGCGGACAGGCCTGGGGTGGCGGACAGGCCTGAGGTGACGGGCGGACCCGGAGGGGTACGCGGGGTGTGAGGGGCCTGTTCGTGCTGGTGGTGAGCAAGGGGCGCACCCGGGCCGTACGACAGGGAGTGGTTCGCCGTGCGTACGTGTGCGGAGTGGGCCACGGGCCGTCCGGCGTCGGCAGTCGGGAGTGAGCCACAGCACACCTGCCGTAGAGTTGAGTCCGGTCGATACCTGACCGCGGCAGATCGGAAGGGCAGCAGGCGTGACGGTCGACGACAGCGGTTCGGGCACGCATGAACCCGCCTCCGACGGTGGGCCCGGAGAGTCCGGTGAATCCGGTGAGCCGAGGCGTGCCGCCGGGTCTGTCGCCGACACGGAGGCCGCACGGGTCGACCGCGCAGAGGCGCACGCGCGCGTTGAGGAAGTTGAGGAAGAGGAACAGCACCCAGTGGACGCGCAGGACGGCCGGACCACGGCCGCTGACCGGACGGATCCGCGAGACCGGACAGATCCGCGAGGCCGGGCGGACGCGCAGGACAGCCGCACCGACCAGCCCGACGCCGAGTCCGACGAGGACCCGCTGGCGCTGCGGCTCGAACAGCTCATCCTCGGTGCCGAGCGGCGCTACACCCCCTTCCAGGCGGCCCGCAGCGCGGGCGTCTCCATGGAGCTGGCCTCCCGTTTCTGGCGGGCCATGGGCTTCGCCGACATCGGGCAGGCCAAGGCCCTCACGGAGGCGGACGTACTGGCCCTGCGGCGGCTGGCCGGTCTGGTCGAGGCCGGGCTGCTCAGCGAGGCCATGGCGGTCCAGGTCGCCCGTTCCACCGGCCAGACCACCGCCCGGCTGGCCGAGTGGCAGATCGACTCCTTCCTGGAGGGCCTCACCGAGCCTCCGGAGCAGGGCATGACGCGCACCGAGGTCACGTACCCCCTCATGGAGCTGCTGCTCCCCGAGCTGGAGGAGTTCCTCGTCTACGTCTGGCGGCGCCAGCTCGCCGCCGCGACCGGCCGCGTCGTACAGGCCGCGGACGACGAGGAGATGGTGGACCGGCGGCTGGCCGTCGGCTTCGCGGACCTCGTCGGATTCACGCGGCTGACCCGGCGTATGGAGGAGGAGGAACTCGGCGAACTCGTGGAGGCCTTCGAGACCACCGCCGCCGATCTGGTCGCCGCGCACGGGGGACGGCTCGTCAAGACCCTGGGCGACGAAGTGCTGTACGCGGCCGACGACGCGGGTGTCGCCGCCGAGATCGCGCTGCGCCTGATCGAGACCATGGCCAACGACGAGACGATGCCCGAACTGCGCGTGGGCATCGCCTTCGGCACGGTGACCACGCGCATGGGCGATGTGTTCGGCACCACCGTGAACCTCGCGTCCAGGCTGACCTCGATAGCTCCCAAGGACGCGGTCCTGGTCGACGGAGCTTTCGCGCAGGAGCTCATCCGGACGGGCGACGCACCCGCTTCCGAGGCCGTGGCCGTGGAGGAGGCCATCGCTGCGGAGAAGGAGGGCGAGGAACCGCCGGCGTACCGCTTCGGGCTCCAGCCGATGTGGCAGCGGGCGGTTCGCGGCCTGGGCGTGGTCGAACCCTGGCTGATGAGCCGCAGGAACTGAGCGCGGCGCCGCTTCAGCGGTGGGTGGCGCCGTCGATGCACAGGCCCACGACCGGTACGCAGATTCCGCCCGGGCCGCCCGAGCTGCCCGGCGAGGAGTCCTGGGGCGGGTTCGCCGGTGTCGGCGTCCGGGCGGGTGCCGAGGGTCCGGGGGCGGGGCGTCGGGGGGCCGGCTGCCGGGCGGCGTCTGCCGGAGGTGCGCCGAGGGTGGGCTGTGCGCCCCGGACGGGGCCGGCGGGTGCGGGCAGCCGGTAGTGGGCGGCGCGGTCGGCCGGTCTTGCCCGTGCCGCCGGGTTCGCCGGCCCTGACGTCGGTGTCGCGGTGGTCGTCGGTGTTGTCGATGTCTGCGGGTTTCCCGCGCTGGTCGTCGCGGAAGGGGACGCGTTCGCCGTCCCGGCCGCGGCTGCCGGTTGTTCCGCTCCCGCTCCCGCGTCGGTCCGTGCCGTGTCCTCGGTGCCGGCCCCGCTGGGTTCGAGGTCCGTGGCCTCCACGCTTCGGCCGTCGGCCGACGGATCGGGGACGGTCAGCCGCAGCACGGTCAGCGCGCCGGCGGCCAGGGCGAGGCCGCCGGCCGCGAAGAGCATGCGGCGAGGACGGGGTTTGCGGTGGCGGCCACGGGGCCCCGGCAGGGTCGGCTCCGGTGTGACCGTCTCCGTCTCTGTCTTCGAGTTCGTCGCCGTGTCCGGCATGCAGATTCCTCCCCGGCGCGGGCACCCCCCGGCGCGCTGTTCGCGGTGGGCAGGTTATGTGTGTCTTGGGGACGTTCAGGTGATAGATGGCGACACATCACCCGAACGGGGATTTCGCAGGCCGCAAGATCAGCCTCTCCGGCGCTTGAGGAGCGGGGGTCGGGGCCGCCCCCCGAACGCGACGGGAAGGAGGCCGCCCCGAACGCGACGGGAAACGGGACGGGAAGAGGAGGCGGGGGCGAGAAAACCCTCCCGGGCCACTCCGGGCCACTCCGGACTGCTCCCGGCCTGTCCCCGTGCTACAGCGGACTGCTCCTGGCCTGTCCCGGGCTACTCCCCGGGCCACTCCGGCCGGCGCTTCTCGTTGAAGGCGGCGACCCCCTCCGCCCGGTCGCCGGAGAAGGCGACCGATCGCCACGCCGCGTCCTCGATCTCAAGGCCCGTCCGAAGATCGAGCCCGTGCCCCAGCCGCAGCGCCCGCTTGGCCGCCCGGAGCCCCACCGGCGAGTTGCCGGCGATGCGCCCCGCAAGCGCCAGCGCCTCCGTGCGGTCCTGGCCGTCGGCGACCAGGCTGTCGACCAGCCCCAGCTCCCTCGCCTCCTCGGCCGCCACCCGCCGCGCCGAGAAGATCAGCTCGGCCGCCCGTGCCGCACCCACCCGGCGCGGCAGCAGCTGTGTACCGCCGCCCCCGGGGATGACGCCGACCGACACCTCGGGCAGGCCCACCACGGCCGTGCCGTCCGCCACGATCAGGTCGCAGGCCAGGGCCAGCTCGAAGCCGCCGCCCAGCGCGAAGCCGTGCACCGCGGCCACGGTGGGCATCGGGAGTTCCAGCACACCGGTGTACGCCGCCCGTGCGACGGGACGCTGACGGATCAGCTCGGCGTCCGTGAGGGAGTTGCGCTCCTTGAGGTCGGCGCCGACACAGAAGGCCCGCTCGTGGGTCGAGGTCAGCACCACCACGCGTACGTCCCGGTCGGTGGCCAGCGCCTCGCACGCCGCGGCGATCGAGCGGGCCATCTCGGACGACACGGCGTTCATGGCCTTGGGCCGGTCGAGGGAGAGTTCCGCGATGTACGACGCGTGACGCCGCACCGCCACGTACTCCCCGAACCGCCGCTCCGCGCCCTGCTCGCCGCCCTGGTCGCGGTCCTGGTCGCCGTCCTGCTCCGTCATGGCACCCTCCCGGTTAACGCGAGTTAACTTCCGGGGCGGATCATTCCAGTCGGCTGTCTTCAGGGAAAGGCCCGCCTCGGGTTCAACATCCCAAAACCACACAAAACTACCTAACATAGTGTGATGGGTGGTGACGATGTGCGGCTGAGGGCCGTGGTGGCACTGGCGCAGGGCATGGCGGCCGCGCACGCCCCGAGGGAGTCGTGGCGCGCGGCGGCGGCCGGGGCCTGCCGGGCGCTGGGCGGAAGCTTCGCGGCGCTGTCCGTGTGGGAGCGGGAGCTGGGGCGGCTGCGGGTCCTGGTGAACACGGGGGAGCGGGCCCGGGACGAGGAGGAGTTCCCGGAGCACGAGGCGTACCCCGTGTACCAGTTCCCCGAGATCACCGAGTTCCTGCACGAGCGCTGGGTGGGTGGCGGCGAGCCCGACGCCTGGGTCGAGACGGCGGACGGCCTCGCCGCGGGGCACGCCGAGTACTGCCACCAGCGCGTGGCCGCGCTCCGGCGGCGCGGGCGCGGTTGCTGCGTCGTCGCGCCGATCGTCCTGCACGGACGGGCCTGGGGTGAGCTGTACGTCGCCCGCCCGGCCGGCGCCCCCGTCTTCGGGCGGGACGACGCCGACTTCGCGACCGTCCTCGCCTCCGTGGTCGCCGCCGGGATCGCACAGACCGAACGTCTGGAGGAGGCCCGGCGACTCGCCTTCACCGACGCGCTCACCGGTCTCGCCAACCGCCGGGCCGTGGACATGCGTCTGGACGAGGCCATCGAGCGCCACCGTGCCCAGGGTGCGGTCGTGAGTCTGGTGGTGTGTGACCTGAACGGCCTCAAGCACGTCAACGACACTCAGGGGCACGCCGTCGGCGACCGGCTCCTGGAGCGCTTCGGGTCGGTGTTGTCCCTGTGTGGCGCGATGCTTCCCGGCACGCTCGCGGCCCGTCTCGGCGGTGACGAGTTCTGCCTGCTCGCGGTGGGCCCCGCCGCCGACGAGGTGGTGCGCGTCGCCGACGAACTCTGCCGCCGCGCGGCCGAGCTGGAACCCGGGGAGGGTGTCGCGTGCGGGATCGCCTCGACGGGGGACCCTCTCGGGCCCGTCCGCTCGGCCCGCCGCCTCTTCCGCCTCGCCGACGCGGCCCAGTACCGCGCCAAGGCCGTACGCGCCGCGAACCCCGTCGTCGCCGGCCGGGAGGGCCCCGACGACCCCGTCGTACGCCTCGCCGACGCACCCCCGCCCGCGGCGGCCGAGCGCCGGAGGTTCCGCGGCCGTCGGTAGGCCCCGGGAGGTCGCGGGAGGTCGCGGGAGGTCCCGTACGGAGGCCGTATGGAGGCCGAACGGGTGGCGAAGGTAAGGACCCAACCCGGCATCCGCTAGTGACACCATCGCATTCACTGCGTACGCTCCTGAATATGGATATGCATACTGTGGTGGTGGGGACGACCGGTGTCACCGCGTCCGACGTTCTCGCCGTGGCGCGCGGCGGCGCCCGGGTCGAGCTCTCCGGCGAGGCGGTGGCGGCGCTCGCCGCGGCCCGCGAGATCGTGGAGGCGCTGGCGGCCAAACCGGAGCCCGTGTACGGCGTCTCCACCGGCTTCGGAGCCCTCGCGACCCGGCACATCAGCCCCGAGCTGCGGGCTCAGCTGCAGCGCAACATCGTGCGGTCGCACGCCGCCGGGATGGGCCCGCGCGTCGAGCGCGAGGTCGTCCGGGCCCTGATGTTCCTGCGGCTGAAGACCGTCTGCTCCGGCCGCACCGGTGTGCGCCCGTCCGTCGCGCAGACCATGGCCGACATCCTCAACGCCGGCATCACGCCGGTCGTCCACGAGTTCGGCTCGCTCGGCTGCTCCGGCGACCTCGCGCCGCTCTCCCACTGCGCCCTGACGCTGATGGGCGAGGGGGACGCCGAGGGCCCGGACGGCGAGGTCCGCCCGGCCGGGGAACTGCTCGCCGCGCACGGCATCGAGCCCGTCGAGCTGCGCGAGAAGGAGGGGCTGGCCCTCCTCAACGGCACCGACGGCATGCTCGGCATGTTGCTCATGGCCCTCGCCGACCTCGACACCCTCTACAAGTCCGCCGACATCACGGCGGCCCTCAGCCTGGAGGCGCTCCTCGGGACCGACAGCGTCCTCGCCCCCGAATTGCACGCCATCCGGCCGCACCCCGGCCAGAGCGCCAGCGCCGCCAACATGCTGGCCGTGCTGAAGGGGTCGGAACTCACCGGTCACCACCAGGACGACGCCCCGCGGGTCCAGGACGCGTACTCGGTGCGCTGTGCCCCGCAGGTCGCGGGCGCCGGCCGCGACACCATGGCGCACGCCCGGCTGGTCGCCGACCGTGAGCTGGCCGCCGCCGTCGACAACCCGGTCGTCCTGCCCGACGGGCGCGTCGAGTCGAACGGCAACTTCCACGGCGCCCCGGTCGCGTACGTGCTGGACTTCCTCGCGATCGCCGCAGCGGACCTCGGCTCCATCGCCGAGCGTCGCACGGACCGGCTCCTCGACAAGAACCGCTCGCACGGCCTGCCGCCCTTCCTCGCGGACGACGCGGGCGTCGACTCCGGCCTGATGATCGCGCAGTACACCCAGGCCGCCCTGGTCAGCGACATGAAGCGGCTCGCCGTGCCGGCCTCCGCCGACTCCATCCCGTCCTCCGCGATGCAGGAGGACCACGTCTCGATGGGCTGGTCGGCCGCCCGCAAGCTCCGTACGGCCGTCGACAACCTGACCCGCGTCGTCGCCATCGAGCTGTACGCCGCCACGCGCGCCGTCGAACTGCGCGCCGGCCTCACTCCGGCGCCGGCCTCGCAGGCCGCCATCGCCGCCGCCCGGGCCGCCGGAGTGGCGGGCCCGGGACCGGACCGCTTCCTCGCCCCGGACCTGGCCGCGGCTGACGCCTTCGTGCGCGGCGGACACCTGGTCGAGGCCGTGGAGCCCGTGACGGGCCCGTTGGCGTAGGGGCTGCCCCAGGGGGCTGCTGGGCCATCAGGGCGGGGCCGTCGTGGCAACAGCAGCCCCGCCTTGTTGTGTGCTAGAGTTCTCAGCGAAACGTTTTTGGTACCCATTAACTTGTGCGCCTGAAAGGAATCCTCTCTCAGGCGCGTTTTGTTTTTCCGGTCATTTCCGGATGGGAGCCACCTATCCAAGGAGAAATGACATGGCTACTGGCACCGTGAAGTGGTTCAACTCGGAAAAGGGCTTCGGCTTCATTGAGCAGGACGGCGGCGGCGCCGACGTCTTCGCCCATTACTCCAACATCGCCACCTCGGGCTTCCGTGAGCTGCAGGAGGGCCAGAAGGTCTCCTTCGACGTCACGCAGGGTCAGAAGGGCCCGCAGGCGGAGAACATCGTCCCCGCCTAATTCCGGGACGCGCGCTACGCGAGCCGGGGTCCGCACCTTCGGGTGCGGGCCCCGGCTTGTGCTGTCCGTGTGTCCTATGCACGGGAAACCGTGAGGCCCAGGAAGGAATTCCAGATCCAGCATGACTCGATCCGAACGTCCTGAACGACCCGCCGGCCAACGCCCGGCGACTTCCCGGGGTACCCGCGGCTCTCGTGGCACACGCGGCGGAGGCCCGGCGGCTTCCGCCAACGGCGGCAACAGGAACGTACGCAAGAAGCCGTCCCCGCAGTCCTCCGCGCCGCGGGAGTTCGCCCTGCCGCAGTCGCTCACGCCGGCGCTGCCCTCCGTCGAGTCCTTCGACGCGCTGGACATGCCGGCCGCGCTGAACAAGACCCTCAGCGCCCAGGGCGTGACCGAGCCCTTCCCGATCCAGGGCGCGACACTGCCCAACTCCCTCGCCGGGCGGGACATCCTCGGCCGGGGCCGCACCGGCTCGGGCAAGACCCTCGCCTTCGGCCTCGCGCTGCTCGCCCGTACGGCCGGCCGGCGCGCCGAGAGCAAGGCGCCGCTCGCGCTCGTCCTGGTGCCCACGCGCGAACTCGCGCAGCAGGTAACCGACGCGCTGACGCCGTACGCCACGGCAGTGAACCTGCGGCTCGCGACGGTTGTCGGCGGGCTCTCCCTCGGCAAGCAGTCGGCTCTGCTGCGGCGCGGTGCCGAGGTGCTCGTGGCCACGCCCGGGCGCCTCAAGGACCTGATAGACCGCGGCGACTGCACGCTCGCGCGGGTCGGCATCACCGTCCTCGACGAGGCCGACCAGATGGCGGACATGGGGTTCATGCCCCAGGTCACGGCGCTCCTCAACCAGGTCGAGCCGGACGGGCAGCGCATGCTGTTCTCGGCGACCCTGGACAAGAACATCGACAAACTCGTGCGGATGTTCCTCACGGACCCCGTCGTGCACTCCGTGGACCCGTCGGCCGGCACGGTGACGACGATGGAGCACCACGTGCTGCACGTCGCCGACGAGACGGACAAGAAGGCCGTCGCGATGCGGATCGCGGCCCGTGACGGGCGCGTGCTCCTCTTCGTCGACACCAAGCGCTCGGCGGACCGCTTCACCAAGCGGCTGCTCGCGAGCGGTGTGCGTGCCTCCGCCCTGCACGGCGGACGCTCCCAGCCGCAGCGCAACCGCACGCTGGACCAGTTCAAGACCGGTCTGGTGACCGCCCTGGTCGCCACCAACGTGGCGGCGCGCGGGATCCACGTCGACGACCTCGACCTCGTCGTGAACGTCGACCCGCCGGCCGACCACAAGGACTACCTCCACCGGGGCGGCCGTACCGCTCGCGCGGGGGAGTCCGGCAGTGTGGTCACGCTGGTCCTGCCGGAGCAGAAGCGGGAGATGACCCAGCTGATGGCCAACGCGGGCATCAGTCCGCACACGGCCCGCGTCAGGTCCAGCGACGACGAACTCGTACGGATCACCGGCGCGCGCGAGCCGTCCGGGATTCCGGTCGTCATCTCCGTGCCTGAACCGGCTGCCGCCCAGCCTTCGCAGGGGAAGTCGCGGGCGCGGCGAGGTGGCAGTGGCGGTGGCCGCGGAGCGGCTGCGGCCGGTACGCGGTCCGGTGGCGGTGCCGCCGGCGGCACTCGGTCCGGGTCCGGCGGGGGCGCCCGGTCCGGTTCCGGGGCGGTGGCGGCTTCGCGTGCGCGTGGAGGCGCGGGTTCTCGTACGCGTGGAGGTCAGGGGGGCGGACGCCGGTCCGCCTGAGAACTCCGCGAGAACTCCGCCTGAGAACTCGGGCGAAGTCTCGGGGGAAGTGCTGTCGGGCGGCTGCGGGATCGTCGTGGCCGGCCGCGCCCGTGCGACGGGGCTGCGTGTGACGCGGCCCCGCGGCCTGGGCGCCCTGGGGCGCCCAGGGCGGTACTCGGTCAGTACTCCGTCATGCGCTCCCTGCGGACCGAGTAGACGACGAACCCTGCCCCCAGGCCCAGGAACAGCGTGCCGCCGGCCACGTACGGGGTCGTGTCGAAGCTTCCCGTGTCGGCCAGGCGGGTCCGGGTTCCGTCGGTCGTCCCGGTGGCCCTCTCGGCTGCGGCCTCCTCCGACGAACCGGCGGAGGTGTGTGCCGCGGTGCGGAGCACCGCGGTCGTCGTGGTGGTCGTTGTCTGTGTTCTGTGCTCCGTGGGTTTGTCGTCCGTCGCGTTGGCGGATGGAACGAACCACAGGGCACCCAGAAGGGTCCCCGCGGCGGTGGCGGTCAGCAACGATCGACGTGCGGACACGGAATATCGATCCCCTTGTGACGCTGGCGAATTGGCCGTGTGGGGCGATGTTAGTGAAAGGTGCGGGTCACGGGAAAGTCACGGTGGCCATGAGTCGTATTCTCCGCTGTATGAGCACACCTGAGACATCACGATTTGTGCGGCTGCGTGTCGAAATGGTCATCGAGGTCAACGACGAGAACGCCCTCACCAAGGCCGCGTTGAGCCGCATCGCCGAGGACCCCGAGGTCCCGGCCGACGAGCGGACCCAGGTCGAGAGCACAGTGACGGAAGACACGGCCGAGGCTCTCGCGTACCTGGTCGACCCGTTCGACCTGGTCGGGGGCGTACCCGGGGTCGAACTCGCGCAGGCGTCCTGGAGCAGCGAGCAGGTCGACCACGACCCCGATTCGCCGGATTGGGACCTGGACGAGGATGATGACGCCTCGGACGACACCTCGGACGACGACACCTCGGACGAGAAAGCAGCGACCGGCTGACACCGCCTGGGAGAATTGTGGCCCCGGGCGGCAACCGCCACCCGGGGTTCTGTCGTCTCATGAGGCGCAGTGACCGACACCCGTACCAGGCGTATCCCCGTGGATCGGCGTGGCGTGCCCCACATCCTTGTTGGATGTGGAACAGGACGAAGCGGTCGTAGCGTTGAAGGTGTTACGGGGACTCATGGGGTTTTGGGGATTCGGCAACGATGGAGAAGCGTGTGATGACGGACAGTAAGCGGCGCAAGGGCCTGACGGTCGCGTCCGCACTGCTCGGCGGGGTGCTTGTGCTCTCTGCGTGCAGCGGAGAGAGTGACGGCAACGCCAAGGGCGAAGGTGACGGCTCCTCGCAGTCCAAGGTCGACGAGGCGGCGGCGAAGGATTCTTCCGAGGCCCAGATCAAGATCACACCCAAGGACGGTTCCGACAACGCCTCCATCAACAGCGCTGCCGCGGTCACTGTGACCAAGGGCACGCTGAGTGATGTGACCATGAAGACGTCTGAAGGCACCGCAGTCGAGGGCGAGATATCGTCCGACAAGAAGTCCTGGAAGCCCAGTGGCCAGCTCGAACGCGCGACCGCCTACAAGATCGCCGCGACGGCCAAGGACTCGGACGGCCGCGCCGCCCACGAGAACGCGTCGTTCACGACGGTCTCCCCGGACAACAGCTTCATCGGCAACTTCACGCCCGAGGACGGTTCCACCGTCGGCGTCGGTATGCCGGTCTCGATCAACTTCGACAAGGCGATCACGAACAAGGCGGACGTCCAGAAGGGCATCACCGTCTCCTCCACCAGCGGCCAGGAGGTCGTCGGCCACTGGTTCGGCGCCAACCGCCTGGACTTCCGCCCCGAGGACTACTGGAAGGGCAACTCGACCGTCACCCTGAAGCTGAACCTCGACGGTATCGAGGGCGCCGACGGTGTGTACGGCGTGCAGCAGAAGACGGTCACCTTCAAGGTCGGCCGCAACCAGGTCTCGATCGTCGACGCGAAGACCAAGACCATGAAGGTCACGCAGGACGGCAAGACCATCAAGACCATCCCGATCTCCGCCGGTTCGCCCGAGAACAAGACGTACAAGGGCCAGATGGTGATCTCCGAGAAGTTCAAGGAGACCCGGATGAACGGCGCGACCGTGGGCTTCACGGACGGCGACGGCAAGGGTGAGTACGACATCAAGGACGTACCGCACGCGATGCGTCTGTCGAACTCCGGCACGTTCATCCACGGCAACTACTGGGGCGCCAAGTCCATCTTCGGCAGCGCCAACACCAGCCACGGCTGCGTGGGCCTGTCGGACACCAAGGGTGCCAACGACACGACCTCCCCGGGCGGCTGGTTCTTCACCAACTCGATCGTCGGTGACGTCGTGGACGTGCGGAACACCGGTGACAAGACCGTCGCTCCGGACAACGGCCTCAACGGCTGGAACCTGGACTGGGCGGCGTGGAAGGCCGGTTCGGCCGCCTGACCCGAACACGCCTCGTCCCGAGGGCGGCTGCTCGTCACGAGCAGCCGCCCTCGGCGTTTTCACAGCGTTCCGGGGAGCGTTCCGAGGGCCTGCACAGCCTTCTCATCCTTCTCTTATGCGGGCGCCCGTCGCCCTCAGCACGATCGCCGTGGCGGTCGGCCTCGCTGTCGCTGGCGGCCTCATCGCGGGCGCCTTCGGCGGCTGGCGCGCTTCCCGCCTGCGCCCGGCTGACGCCCTGTCCGAGTCGGGTAAACCGAGTCCGGCCCACCTGACTTCAGCGAGATTCTTGCGAGGAACCCCAGGCGTTTATGCCTGGGAGGAATCGCATCGTGTGGTGGCGACGCGGAGCATCGCAGTATCCAGGGGTTCGGGTGCGGAGCGCCCGTAGGACTGTCCGGCGGAGCCGGACGGCAAGGGAACGGGTGAACGAGTGATCACTATTTCGTGGTCAGTTGTGCGAGAGATGCCCGCTTGTACGGACGGCTGCGTAGCGTCGTGTCCGTGAAACTCACCGTGCAGGTCAAACTCACGCCGTCGCCCGAGGTGGCCACGGCACTTGAGGCGACCCTGCACGCGACCAACGACGCGGCGAACTGGCTGTCTGTTCGCGCCCAGGGCCGCAAGGACGACCGAGACCGCACGCGCAAGGCATTGCAGCCCTTCGCCTATGCCGAGCTGAAGGCGCGGGGGCTGTCGGCGCAGCCGGCACTGCATGTGATCCGGAAGGTGGCCGATGCCTACTCGACCCGCAAGGCGAACCTGAAGGCCGGGAACTACGGCAAGAAGGACTCCGAGCGGTATCGGCGCATCGCGAGCACCCCGGTCCGCTTCCGCCCCGACGCCGCCCAGTCGTATGACGACCGGTGTCTTTCCTGGCAGTACGACCAGCAGACCGTGTCGGTCTGGACCACCAGCGGCCGTATCCGGGGGGTGCCGTTCATCTGCTCGCCCGGCGCGCTCAAGACGCTGGCTGAGCATCGCAGGGGCGAGAGCGACCTCGTCCGTCGTGACGGGGCCTGGTATCTGATCGCCACCTGCGAGATCCCGGCCGCCGATCCCACGATCCAGCCGGACGGCTGGATCGGCGTGGACCTCGGGATCGCGAACATCGCCACCACCTCGGACGAGGGGGAGCCGTTCGCCGGGCAGGAGCTGAACAGGTACCGGCGCCGTCAGCTCCGCATCCGCGCCGAACTCCAGGCACGGGGGACGAAGTCCGCCAAGCGGAAGCTGAAGAAGCGGTCCCGTCGTGAGGCGCGGCACACCACGCACATCAACCACGTCATCTCCAAGCGCATCGTGACCGAGGCTGAACGCACCGGGCGCGGAATCGGTCTGGAAGACCTGACCGGTATTCGCGAACGGGTACGGCTCCGAAAGCCCCAACGGGTCGCGCTGCACTCCTGGGCATTCGCCCAGCTCGCCGCCTTCGTGCAGTACAAGGCAGAGCGAGCCGGGGTCCCGTTCGTCCAGGTCGATCCCGCCTACACGAGCCAGCAGTGTTCGTGGTGCGGGCACACGGAGAAGGCCAACCGTCCCACGCAGGAACTCTTCGCCTGCCGGTCATGCGGCGTCGTTGCGCACGCAGACCACAACGCGGCCCGCAACATCGAGGCCCGCGCCGAACACGTCTGGGCTGCTGTCAACCAGCCCCATGCGGCGGACACCTCTGGTGCTCCAGCTGCAAGCGCGGGCCTTCAGGGCTCGCGTAGTTGACCCTCATTCCCACCCCTACCGCCCAGGAGAACGTGGAGACCGCCCTCGTACCGCTGAAGGTGAAGGGCAAGGAGCGGCGGGAAAGAGCCGCGGCCGCGCTGGAGTCCGTCGGGCTCGCCGAGCGGCTCCGGCATCTGCCGGCCGAGCTCTCCGGAGGCCAGCAGCAGCGCGTCGCCATCGCCCGCGCTCTGGTCAAGCAACCGAAGGTGCTGCTCGCCGACGAACCGACCGGAAACCTCGACGAGTCCATGCGCGACGAGATCATGGACGTACTCGAAACCATGTGGAAGGAGCACGGGCTCACTTTCATCATGGTCACGCACGATTCCGCGATCGCGAAGAAGGCCCCGAGGGTCGCCACGATCCGGAAGGGAAGGATCACAGTCAAGGAGAACGCCAACTCTTAGGCGTGGCAGTCCTATTGAGCACCTGATCACCCCCCGGCATACTGCGTATTCCGGGGGGATGCGCGCGAGCATGCGTACGGGATGCCCCCCGGCCGGATGAACGGGGGTTCATCCCGGACCAGCTCTTCAGGGGGAAACTTGCGCAGACAAGTGAAAAGAGCGTGCGCGGCCACGATCGCCACGGCGGCAGCCGTGGCTCTGGCGGCGGGCATGACCAGCCCGGCGTCGGCGGAGGCAGAGCGTGCGGCCAGTGACTCGGCCGGCGGCGCGGCCGTACAGACCGCGCCCAAGCACCGCATCACCCTGATCACCGGCGACCGTGTCGTCGTCGACGCCAAGGGCCGCGTCATCGGCCTGGAGCGGGCCAAGGGCCGCGAGGGGATACCCGTCCAGATCCGCAAGGCCGACGGACACACCCTCGTCGTGCCGGCCGACGCCGCGCGGCTCATCGCCACCGGCAAGCTCGACCAGCGGCTCTTCGACGTCACCGAGCTCAACAAGTCGGCCAACCGCAAGGCCCAGAAGCAGGGCCTCAAGCTGATCGTCGGCTACCGCGGTGCGGCCTCGGCCGCGAAGGCGGACGTCCGCGACGCCGGCGACACCCAGGTCCGCAGGACGCTCAAGACGCTGAACGCGGACGCGGTGCTGACGCCCAAGGGTGACGCGCCCGACCTGTGGGCCGCGGTCACCGACTCGCGGTCCGGCGGCGCGAGGACCGCCTCCGGTGTCGCCCATGTGTGGCTCGACGGGGTCCGCAAGGCCAGCCTCGACAAGTCCGTTCCGCAGATCGGCGCCGACAAGGCGTGGGCCGCCGGATACGACGGCAAGGGCGTCAAGATCGCCGTCCTCGACACCGGTGTCGACGCGACCCACGCCGACCTTGTGGGCCAGGTCGTCGCCGAGAAGAACTTCTCCGGCGCCGCCGACGCGA
Source organism: Streptomyces sp. NPDC048484 (assembly GCF_040651415.1). Lineage (NCBI taxonomy): Bacteria > Bacillati > Actinomycetota > Actinomycetes > Kitasatosporales > Streptomycetaceae > Streptomyces > Streptomyces sp. NPDC048484. The sequence goes on along the minus strand of NZ_JBEZJY010000026.1, from coordinate 121,025 downwards.
CCGACAGGTACGGCCACGGCACGCACGTCGCGTCTATCGCGGCCGGTACGGGTGCCAAGTCCGCGGGCAAGTACAAGGGCGTCGCGCCCGGAGCCAAGCTGCTCAACGGCAAGGTGCTCGACGACAACGGCTCCGGCGACGACTCCGGCATCCTGGCGGGCATGGACTGGGCGGCCGAGCAGGGCGCCGACATCGTCAACCTCAGCCTGGGCGGCGGGGACACCCCCGACATCGACCCGCTTGAGGCGCAGGTCAACAAGCTGTCCAAGGAGAAGGGCATTCTCTTCGCGATCGCCGCGGGCAACTCCGGCGAGCAGTCGATCGGCTCCCCGGGCAGCGCGGAGGCCGCGCTCACCGTGGGCGCCGTCGACGGCTTGGACAAGCTGGCCGAGTTCTCCAGCACGGGCCCCGGCCTCGACGGGCAGATCAAGCCCGACGTGACCGCGCCCGGTGTGGACATCACGGCCGCCTCGGCCCCGGGAAGTGTCATCGCCAAGGAGGTCGGTGAGAACCCGGCCGGTTACGTGTCCATCTCGGGTACGTCGATGGCGACCCCGCATGTCGCGGGCGCCGCGGCGATCCTGAAGCAGCAGCACCCCGACTGGACGTACACGCAGCTCAAGGGCGCGCTGACCGGCTCCGCCAAGGGCGGCAAGTACACGCCGTTCCAGCAGGGTTCGGGCCGCATCCAGGTCGACAAGGCCATCAAGCAGAGCGTGGTCGCCGTCCCGTCGTCGGTGAGCTTCGGCGTCCAGCAGTGGCCGCACACCGATGACACCCCGGCGACCGAGAAGGTCACGTACAAGAACCTCGGGACCGCCGACGTCACGCTGAGCCTCGCGGTGACGGCCACCAACCCGAAGGGGCAGGCCGCGCCGGCCGGCTTCTTCACGCTCGGCGCCAGGACGCTGACCGTCCCGGCGGGCGGCACGGCCTCCGCCGACCTCAAGGTCAACACCAAGCTGGGCGGCACGGTCGACGGCGCGTACTCCGCGTACGTGACGGCGACCGGCGGCGGCCAGAGCGTACGCACGGCGGCGGCGGTGCAGCGCGAGGTGGAGTCCTACGACCTCACGCTCAGGTTCATCGGCCGTGACGGCAACCCGGCGAAGTACTACAACACCAACCTGTCCGGTGTCTCCGGGCTCGCCCAGGACAAGTGGTACTCGCCCTACGACGAGTCCGGCACCGTCAAGGTCCGGGTCCCCAAGGGCGGTTACATCTTCGACTCGGCGTTCGCCACCGACCCGGAGGACTTGAGCAAGGGCGCCGACTGGGTGGCCCAGCCGAAGCTGAGCATCACCAAGAACGACACGCTCACGGTGGACGCGCGGAAGGCCAAGCCGGTGGACATCACCGTGCCCGACGCGGAAGCGAAGCCGGAGTTCGCCTCGGCGGACTACACCGTGGACGTGGCGAGCGGCAGCTACTCGTTCGGCTGGTTGCTGGACTCGTTCGTCAACTTCCGTGTCGCGCACGCCGGTCCGCAGATCACCGGCGGCAAGCTGTACCAGCAGTGGGACGGCCACTGGGCCAAGCCCGCCGACGAGTACGACACCACCGCCGGCGCCAAGGTCACACAGCTCGCCACCGGTTACACCAAGCACTACAAGGCGAGCGAACTGGCCACGGTGAAGGCCGGTCTGGGCGCCTCGGCGAGTGGCCGGAAGGGCGCGCTCAGCGCCTGGGGCGAGCTGCCCGGCAGTTCCGGCGGCTCCGCGATCGGTATCCAGCAGGCGCTGCCCGGCACCCGGACACTGCACCTGTCCACCGCGGGCGGAGTGAAGTGGAACCTCGACTTCGAGCAGCACGGCGGGCTCGACGAGTACGGCTTCCCGATCATCGAGGCCTTCTACACGCTCGGCACCCCGCAGACCCTGAAGGCGGGCAAGAGCTACGAGAAGACCTTCAACACGGCGGTCTTCGGCCCGCGCATCGGTTCCGGCCTGGGCATCTACCGCGAGGGCAACGGCATCTACGGCTCCCTGCCGCTGTTCGCCGACGGCAAGACCCACGCCGGCTCCTCGCTCTACTCGGCGGTCACCACGACCCTCTACCGCAACGGCACCAAGGTCGGCTCGAACAGCGACCCCCTGACCGGCGGCATCTTCAAGGTCCCGGCCGGTGACGCCGCGTACAAGCTGACCACCTCGGTCAAGCGCAGCGTCAAGGTCGCCGCGGCCTCCACTCGCGTCGACGCCAGCTGGACCTTCCGCTCCAAGAAGGCCGACCTGGCCAAGCTGCCCGCGTCCTCGATCCGCTTCGACGCGGCCGTCGGCCTGGACAGCAGGGCTCCGGCCGACAAGAAGGTCTCCGTCCCGGTGACCGTCCAGGGCTCGGCAGCGGGCTCAAACCTGAAGTCCCTGTCGGTGTACGTGTCGTACGACTACGGCCAGACCTGGAAGAAGGTCACCGTCAAGAACGGCAAGATCGCGATCACGAACCCGGCCAAGGGCAAGGGGATCTCGTTCCACGCCAAGATCGCCGACAAGAAGGGCAACAAGTCGACGATCTCGATCTACAACGCGTACTACGGGAAGTGAGCCGAAAGGTTCGCTGAACACAGACATAAAGGCCCGCTGAACGCAGGCATATACGAACGGTCCGTCGCAGGAGAGCTGTCGGCGGGCCGTTCGGGTATGCGGGGGGTATGACCGCGCACACCGTTGAGTACATCCGGTACCTCATTCCCGAGCAGCAGTCGCCGCAGTTCCTCGCTGCCTATACCCGAGCCGCCGCGCACCTCGCGGCGGCTCCAGAGTGTGTCGACTACGAGCTGGCCCGTTGCGAGAAGGACTTCGAGCACTTCGTGCTCCGCATCACCTGGACGTCCACCGAGGACCATGTCGAGGGTTTCCGCCGGTCCGAGCTCTTCACCGACTTCATCGCCGAGGTAGGCCCCTTCGACGGGTCCATCGAGGAGATGCGCCACTACAAACCGACGACGGTACGGGGTACGGGGTCGGCCGTGCCCACGCTGTTCTCCTGGGCCGGGGGCGCCGAGGCCTTCACACGTCTCACCGAGGTCTTCTACGACAAGGTCCTCAAGGACGACGTCCTGGCCCCCGTCTTCGAAGGGCTCGCCGCCGAGCACGCGTCCCATGTCGCGTCCTGGTTCAGCGAGGTCTTCGGTGGGCCGCCCTCCTATTCCGAGACGCAGGGCGGGCACGGGCACATGGTCGCCAAGCACCTGGGGAAGAGCATCACCGAGGTCCAGCGGCGGCGCTGGGTCAATCTGCTGCAGGACGCGGCGGACGAGGCGGGGCTGCCGACGGACGCCGAGTTCCGCTCTGCGTTCGTCGCGTACGCGGAGTGGGGGACACGGTTGGCGGTGTACTTCTCCGGCCCGGACGTGGTGCCGCCGGGGGAGCAGCCGGTTCCACAGTGGTCGTGGGGTTCAGCCCCGCCGTACCAGGGCTGATCCCGTTCCCGGGGCCCCTGGGTACCTAGGGGCCCCGGGAACTGCGCAACGGGGGTTCGGGGGCGGAGCCCCTGAGCAGTGACGGGAAGGGCAGGGGCGGCGGGGGCGAAAAAACTACGCCCGCGGCGCCGACGTCCCCGCCCGGGTCGCGTCCGTACCCCAGCTGGCAAGCAGCCGCAGCGCCTCCGCCGACGGCGAACCCGGCTCCGCGTGATACGTGATCATCGACAGCTCCTCGTCGTCGACGAGCTTGAAGGTCTCGAAGGAGAGAGTCAGCTCGCCGACGAGAGGATGATGCAGGCGCTTCACACCGTGGCTCTTCTCCTTGACGTCGTGCGTCGCCCAGAGGCGCCGGAACTCCTCGCTCTTCACGGAGAGCTCGCCGACGAGGGCAGACAGGCGAGGATCGTCCGGATGGCAGCCCGCGTCCATGCGCAGATAGCTCACGATGTCGGACGCCTTCCGCTCCCACTCCACGAACAGCTCGCGGTACTCGGGCTTGAGAAACACCAACCGCGCCCAGTTCCGCTCCTGCGCAGGCATCTCGGACCAGTCCCCGAAGACGGCCGCGGCCATCCGGTTCCAGATGACGATGTCCGAGCGCCGCCCGACGACGTACGCGGGCACACTGTCGAAGGTGTCGATCAGCTGCCGCATCGCCACCCGCACCTGCTGCGGCCGGCCCGACGGCTTCTTCTTGTGCTGCTTCGGCTTCGCGAGATGCGTGAGATGCGCGTGCTCGGCCCCGCTCAGCCGCAGAGCGCGCGCGATCGCGTCGAGCACCTCCCCCGACACGTTCCGCCCGTTGCCCTGCTCAAGGCGTGTGTAGTACGCCACGGACACCCCGGCCAGCTGCGCCAGCTCCTCGCGGCGCAGCCCTGGCACCCGGCGGTGCCGCCCGAAGTCCGGCAGCCCCACGTCCTCCGGCTTCAGCCGCGCCCGGCGGGTGCGCAGGAACTCGCTGAGCTCGGCGCGCGGGTCCAGCGGCCGCCCCGGCTTCTGGCCGGCTTCGCCGGTGGGCCCCTGAGAGCGCCCCTGAGAGGGAGAGGGCTGTTCGTCCATACCTCGAGTATTCACGGTGGCGCGCAGTCGTACGCGTACGACCCTGCCCCCATCAGTAGTAGGACCAGTGGACGTACGAAGAACCGTGGTCTGGGTGACAGGCGGCAAGCGCGGCAGGCTGGATGCCGTACCCGGCCGGAAAGCAGGCCGGGCGCAGTATCACTCCTTAGGAGATTCCCCCGCATGACCACTGTCGCCGCATACGCTGCTTCCGCCGCCAAGGCTCCGCTGGAGCGGACGACCATCGAGCGTCGCCCGGTCGGCGAGAACGACGTCCTCATCGAGATCAAGTTCGCCGGCATCTGCCACTCCGACATCCACCAGGCCCGCGAGGGCTGGGGCGAGGCCATCTTCCCGATGGTCCCCGGCCACGAGATCGCCGGCATCGTCACCGAGGTCGGCTCCGGCGTCAGCAAGTTCGCCGTCGGCGACCGCGTGGGCGTCGGCTGCATGGTCGACTCCTGCCGCGAGTGCGAGAACTGCAAGGCGGGCCTGGAGCAGTACTGTGCCGAGGGCAACACCGGCACGTACAACGCCGTCGACAGGAACGGCGAGGTCACCTACGGCGGCTACTCGACCCACATCGTGGTCGACGAGGCCTTCACCGTCGGGATCCCCGAGGGCCTGGCCCTCGACGAGGCCGCGCCGCTGCTGTGCGCCGGCATCACCACGTACTCCCCGCTCAAGCACTGGAACGCCGGCCCCGGCAAGAAGGTCGCGATCCTCGGCATGGGCGGCCTCGGCCACATGGGCGTCAAGATCGCGCACGCGCTCGGCGCCGAGGTGACCGTCCTGTCGCAGTCGCTCCGCAAGCAGGAGGACGGCCTGAAGCTGGGCGCCGACCACTACTACGCGACCAGCGACCCGAAGACCTTCGAGGAGCTGCGCGGCTCGTTCGACCTGATCCTCTCCACGGTCGCGGTCCCGCTGGACCTGGACGCGTTCCTCGCCCTGCTCAAGACGGACGGCGCCTTCGTGAACGTGGGCGCGCCCGAGGAGCCGGTCTCCCTGAACCTGTTCTCGGTGATCGGTGGCCGTAAGACCCTGGCCGGCTCGGGCATCGGCGGCATCCAGGAGACCCAGGAGATGCTGGACTTCTGCGCCGAGCACGGGTTCGGCGCGGAGATCGAGCTGATCAGCGCGTCCGAGATCAACGAGGCGTACGAGCGGGTGCTCGCGAGTGATGTGCGGTACCGGTTCGTGATCGACGCCGCGACGATCTAGAAGATCTAAGCGCGTTTTCGGCCGCGGGCCGGTGGGGGTTGGTCGCGCAGTTCCCCGCGCCCCTGAAAAGCGGCGGGGTGGCGCCCCGCCCTCCCCGGGCCCTGAAGAGCGGGGCTGCGCCCCTGCCCTTCAGCTTTTGGGGGCGGCCAGTAGCCAGAGCAGGTACGGGCCGCCCACCAGGGCTGTGAGTGCCCCCACTGGGATTTCCAGTGGGGGCATCATCGTGCGGGCGGTCAGGTCGGCCGTCACCAGGACCACCGCTCCCGTCAGCGCCGAGGCCACGAGCGGCAGCTGGGGGGCGCGGGTCAGGCGGCGGGCCAGCTGGGGGGCGGTGAGGGCGACAAAGCCGATCGGGCCCGCCGCTCCGGTGGCGGTCGCCGCGAGGATCACGCCAAGGACGGTCAGCGCGAGCTGGGCCCGGTGCACGCGGACGCCGAGCGCCGCGGCCGTGTCGGGGTCCAGGCCCAGCGGTCGCAAGGCCCGGCTCGCCCACACGAGGGCGGGCAGGGAGACCAGCAGGACCCAGCCCAGGGGGACCGCCTGCTCCCAGCCGCGCCCGTTGAGACTGCCGGTCAGCCACAGCTTGACCTGCTCGGCCGCCGCCAGTTCGCTCTCGGTGAGGTAGAGCTGGACGACGGCGGAGAGCGCGACGCCGATCCCGACCCCGGTGAGCACGAACCGGCTGGGCTGCATGCCGTGCCGCCAGGCCAGTACGTACACCAGTGCGGCGGCCGCGAGACCGCCCGCGACGGAGACAGCCGGGAGCGCGCCCGGCGAGGCGACCGTTCCGGTGGCGAGCGCCAGTACCGTCGCGGCCGCCGCCCCGTGCCCGACGCCGATGACGTCCGGGCTGGCCAGCGGGTTGCGGGTGACGGTCTGCACGAGCGCCCCGGACATCCCGAGCGCGGCACCGACCAGCGCCCCGAGCACGATCCGCGGCACGCGCAGCTCACCCACGATCAGGTCGTACGGGCCTCCGTGGCCGCGCAGGACCCGCCAGACCTCGCCGGGCGGAACGTACGTCTGCCCGGCGCAGGCCGAGAGCAGCATCGCGCCCGTCAGGAGTAGGAGGAGTACGCCGGCCACCGCGGCCGAGCGGCGGTGCAGGAGGAGAGAGAAGGAGCGCCGGCGAATGACGAAGAGGCCGGCGGAACGGGGGTACGTCGGGGCCGTGCCAGGCCGGGTCGTCGAAGTCGGCGAGGTCGGTGGGGACGACATGGGCATCCAGGGCATCCGGGGTGTCCGGGTCGGCCGGGTCAGCCGGGGTCGTTCGGGTTTCGCCGCCGTCATGTGGCCACCGTTCTGCGCCGTACGAGCACGATCAGCACCGGCACTCCGACGAGTGCCGTCATCACCCCGGCCGGCACTTCCGCGGGGGCGCGGACGACCCGCCCCGCCACATCCGCCGCGAGCAGCAGGGCCGCCCCGAGCAGGGCGGACAGGGGGAGGGTCCAGCGGTGGCCGCCCGGGACAAGGCGGCGGGCCAGATGTGGCACGGCGAGGCCGATGAAGGCGATCGGCCCGGCGGCGGCCACCGCGGCCGCGGTCAGCACCGTGGCCCCGAGCGCCGCACAACCCCGTACGAGCTGGACCCTGTGGCCCAGGCCGCGCGCGGTGTCGTCGCCGAGCGCGAGCGCGTCGAGGCCGCGCGCGCAGGCGAGCACCAGCAGCGCGCCGGCCGCGAGGAAGGGCAGCATCTTCCCGACCGTCCCCGCGTCGCGCCCGCTCAAGGCGCCCACCTGCCAGAACCGGAACTGGTCGAGCGTCGCCGAACTCGACGTCAGGACCACGGTGGTGGCACCGCCCACCATCGCGGACAGCGCGGTACCGGCGAGCGCGAGCTTCACCGGCGAGGCGCCGCCCCGGCCGCGCGAGGCGACCGCGTAGACGAGGCAGGCCGCGAGCACGGCGCCCACGAAGGCGTACCAGACATAGCCGCCGAAGCCGTTCGCGAGTCCGCCGGTGATCGCGAACACGACCCCGGCCGCGGCCCCCTGGCTCAGTCCGAGGATTCCCGGGTCGGCCAGCGGATTGCGGGTGACGGCCTGCAGCGCCGCCCCCGAAAGCCCGAGCGCGGCCCCCGCGGCGAGCCCGACCTCGGTACGGGGCAGCCGCAACGACCGTACGACCAGCGCGTCCCGCGAGCCGCCGCCGTGCAGCAGCGCGTCGAGCACAGCGGACAACGGCACCGGGCGGGTGCCGACGGCGAGGCTCAGGGCGACCGCGGCGAGGGCGAGGAGGAGCGCGGCGGCCAGCCAGGCGGTACGGACGGTCGTGCGGTCGCTCGTACGGTCTCTCACGTGCTTGCGCGCCTACTCGCCTACTTGCTGAGGGACTCGGTGAGCTGTTGCACGACCAGGCGCGCCGCCGTGGGGCCCGCGTTGAGGTACCAGGGATCGTCGTCGACCTTGACGGCGTGCCCGGCCCCGACGGCCTTCATCGACTTCCACAGCGGTCCGGCGAGCACGCTCCCCGCGTCGGTTTTGCCCTTGTCCCCCTGCACGGAGTAGAAGATCCAGTCGCCGTCCGCGACATCGATGCTCTCGGCTCCGATGTCCTCCGAAATGGCCTTGAACTGCTGGGACTCGGGCCGTCCGAGCCCCATGTCGACGGCGATCGATCCGGTGAAGGAGGAGACGCCGAACATCCGGGTCCGGTCGGGCGTGAACCGCACCATGGAGACCGCGGTGTCCGCCCCGCCGACCCGCCCGCCCGCCGCGGCGGCGTCCTCGGCGTGCTCGTCGAGGAGCTTCCGCGCCCGCTCACCCTTGCCGACGGCATCGCCGACGAGCAGCAGGTCGCGCTTCCAGTTGACGCCGTTGCCCGCGGTGATCACGGTGGGGGCGATCTTCGACAGCTTGGGGTAGAGATCGCCGAGCGAGTCGTTGGCGAGGATGAGGTCGGGTCGCGCGGTGGCCAGCGTCTCCAGGTTGGGCGCGGCCCGCGTCCCCGCGTCGGTCATCCTCGCGAGCGGCTTCTTGTAGCGGGGGAAGGCGTCGGCGAGGTAGCCGGGTACGAGTCCCGCGTTGTCGGCGCGGGTGGTGGCGGCCGGTACGACTCCGAGGGTGAGGAGGTCGTCGAGCTGCCCGGTGCTGAGCACGGCGATCCGCTTCGGTGCGGCCGAGATCTCCGTGCGGCCCTTGAAATGGCCGACGGTACGGGGGAACTCGCCGTCCGCCGCCTTCGTACCCATGCCGTCGGCGAGGGCGCTGGGTGCGGCGGAGGGGCCCTGCGAGGCCCCGGCGACGAGATTGCGGTCGCTCTTCCCGCCTTCGCCCCCGCCGCTGCCGGAGGCCCCGGAGCCGTCGGAACTCCCCGAACCTCCGGAGGCCGAGCATCCGGCCATCAGCCCGCCGACCACGGACACGGCCAGAACGGCCTTCACCACCGACGTGCGCACAACTCGCTCCGATACCTGGGACATTGAACCAACTGGATCAATGGGGCCGCTCACAGGCCTGCGGGGCCCGATCTATAAGGAAAGGCTTACCTTATCTGGCGTGTCTGTGGGGGGCGCCGGGGGCTGCCGCACAGCAGGGCGGGCGCCTAGCGTGGGAGGTGCAGCAGTCGCAAGGTCCGAGCTGACGAGCCGAGGAGGTCCGCACGATGACCGTCGAGCTGAACCACACGATCGTCGCCGCCCACGACAAGAAGACATCGGCCCAGTTCCTCGCCGACATCCTGGGCCTGGAAGTGAGTCCTCCGTACGGCCCCTTCGTCCCCGTCCAGATCCCCAACGGCGTGACCCTCGACTACATGGACGCCGTCGGCACCATCCCGCCCCAGCACTACGCGTTCCTGGTCTCGGAAAACGACTTCGACACGATCTTCGCCCGCGTCCAGGACGCCGGCCTCACGTACTGGGCGGACCCGTTCCACCGCCGTGTCAACGAGATCAACACGAACGACGGCGGCCGCGGCACCTATTTCGAGGACCCGAACGGCCACAGCCTGGAGATACTCACCCGCCCTTACGGGAGTGGGGCGCCCTCCGCCCTTTCCTGAGCTTCGAGAAGCTCGTCACCGTGGTCGATCACCCAGCGCCCGAGCGCCATCAGGGGGCCCTCGACCAGGCTCTGTCCCAGACCGGTGAGGGCGTACTCGACGCGAGGCGGTGCCTCGGCGTGCGCGCGGCGGTCGATCAGACCGGCGGTGAGCAGGCGGCGCAGGGTGTCGGTCAGGACCTTGTCGCTGATGCCGCCGATCGCGGCGCGCAGCTCGTGGCGTCGGCGCGGGCCCGTGCGCAGCGCCGCCAGCGCGACGGGGTCCCAGGTGTGGGCGAACAGATCGGTGGCCGCCCTCAGGCGGCAGTCGGCAACCAACTCGTAGCAGTGCGCCTCGTGATCACGGTGATCAGTCATCTTGCCGCCCTCATCTTGCCGCCGTCACCGCGCCGTCGTCACATCGTTGCCATCATCGCGCGTCGGTCACGCACCGATCGGTGCGTGCCGCGGTCCCTACCGTGACTACCCAACTGAGCACGTACGACCACCGCTTGAGAGGGAGCAGCGATGCGCATCGGGATTCTGGGAACAGGCACACTGGCGGCGGCCCTGGGTGAGGGCTGGACGCGCGCGGGGCACGAGGTGGCGGTCGCCGGACGTTCGCAGGTCAAGGCGGAGAAGCTCGCCGAGCGGCTGGGGCACGGGGTGCTCGCCGTCACGCCACGCGCTGCGGTCGTCGGACGCGACGCGGTGCTGCTCGCCGTGTCGTGGGACGGTGTCGCGGACATGCTGGAGCTGGCGGGTGCCTCCGACGGCGTACTCGCGGGGACGCCTCTGATCGACCCCACGAACGCCGTCGCGCACGGTGTCGGCGATCTGCTCACCGAACGGGGCGAGTCGATGGCGATGCGCATCGCCGGGCTCGCACCGGGAGCCCACGTGGTGAAGGCGTTCCATCTCTTCCCCGCCGGCCTGTGGACGAGCCCCGCTGATGAAGGCGGCTCCCGTGCGACCGTGGCGATGTGCGGCGACGATCCGGCGGCACTGGGCGTCGTCGGTGAACTGGTGAGGGACGTCGGCGGAGCACCGGCGACGCTGGGGACCCTGGACCGCGTACGCCAGTTGGAGGAGGTGGCGGGCTTCGTCATAGGCTTGGCGTTCGCGGGTTTCGACCCCAACTCCGCGATCCCCCGGGTCTCTGCTGCCGCTCAGGTCTCTGCTGCCCCTCGGGTCTCCTGAGGCGGTGGCGTCGGCTGGACCGGCCTCACCGAAGGCGGACATCAGTGGATATCGGTGGATTTCGGCGGGTATCACCGGGGGAGCGATTTCGAAGGAGTGGCGACCATGAGGCTGGTCCACGAACCCGGCTACGGCGAAGGCGAAGTGGATCTCTCCGCATCGGCGGCTGAACTCACTTCGTTGGCAGACGCGGTGGCCCGGGGCGAGGGGTTGCTCAGCTCCACCTTCTCGCCGGGCGGCAACGGCGACGCCCTGGGCGGGGTCGAAGTCAGGGGGACGTCAGGCCCCGGGGTTCTCATCCGCCGGGACGCGGAGCGGCACATCCTTGTGATCAGCGGTGATGTCGCCGGCCGGGCGGTACTCGCAGAAAATCTGCGGGAGATGGCCACTGCCGAGGACGGCGGTCATCTCCACGTCGAGTACTTTCCCGACCACTTCTACCTGGCCGAGGGCTCACTGCCCATGGTGGTCAACAGTCCGCACGGAGGCATGCCGACCCGGTGAGTGACCCGGTAGCGGTTCGGTGAGTGACCCGGGCAGTGACCTGGCGAGTGACCCGGTGAGCGGGCCCCACCCGCTCCAGGGGCACATCGGGCGTCCCCGAGTCCCCGCGGCGTGACCGGGCGTATGCCCCCCAGGCCCTCGTCAGGGTGGAACCCGTCCGGTGATACTCGATGCTCCGTCACCGCGCCGCGCGCTCGACTCTGCGGCCCGATCTGTCGTCTCGTCAACGATTCCGGTACGGCGGAACGGCGTCCGCGTTCGCGCCCATGACCCGCGCCTGTGACCTCGTTCAGAAATTATTCTGGAGACACATTCGATGAAGCTCGCCAAGCGTCTTGTTCTCACCACCACGGCTCTCGCCGCCGTGACCGTCGGCATGCTCTCCGGCGCGACCGCCGGCCAGGCCGCGGTCTCGCAGCCCGTACGCGCCGGTGTAACGGTTCCCGACGCACTGAAGGTACCCGACGGCAACCGGCTCACCGGCGTCTTCTCCGCCGAGGGCGTCCAGACGTACACCTGCACCGACGGTGCCTGGAAGCTGCTGGAGCCCGCCGCCACCCTCTGGGCCAAGAAGGACAGCTCCCGCCGTCCCGTCGCCCTCCACTCCCGCGGTCCCGTCTGGGTGTCCACGGTGGACGGCAGCGCCGTGAACGCAGCCGCCGTCGCCACCTCACCCAAGGACGGCACCATCCCCGAACTCCTGCTGAAGTCCACCGCCACCCGCGGCACCGGGGTCTTCGCCGACGTCTCCTACATCCAGCGCCTGGGCACCAAGGGCGGCGTCGCCCCGACCACCGCCTGCACCGGCACCGACCAGGTCAGCGTCCCCTACTCCGCCACCTACACCTTCTACAAGCCCGCCAAGTGACACTGGTGAGCTGAAGAGCAAGAGCAAGAAAAAGGGCAGGGGCCCCTCGGGCAACATCGAGGGGCCCCTGCCTCGCGCCAGCCACCAGCCGCCAGCCGACATCGGCCGACAGCGAGTGGGGCCCTTACGCCGGGGGCCGAGCCAGGGTGTCGGGTGTCGTCTACCGGGTGCCGTTGTCGGCGAACGTCCACACGGCACGGCTGCCGGGGCCGACGGCGAGGGCCGAGTGACCGATCCGCTCCACATGCCGGTCCTTCACGGACCGGTTGAGGGACATCTCCACCCGCTGCAACCCCGCTTGTTCGCGCGGGACGGCGTCGAACCGAATCGTGGTGCCGCCACGCTCCGCGACGACGCCGCCGCCACTGCTGCCGCCACCGCCCGTCACGGTCCGGACGGCGAATCCGCCGGCCCGCAGCAGCGGCACGGTGTCGGCGAGGTCGCTTTCGGTGACCCCGAGGCGGAGAGAGGTCACGTCACGCATCAGGTGGGTGCGGTAGTCGTCTGACAGGTAGCGCTCCCGGCCGACGTCACCGGGGAAACTCGCCGGCTCGGTTTTGCCGCGAGGATCGGCGAAGTACTCGGGCCGGTACTCCATCGCCCAGGCTCCGAAGGCGTCGTACTCGGTGGTGGTGAGGACGGCGTCGAACCACGGCACGGGCACACCGTCACCGAAGTCCCTGGTCTGGAGGAACTCGACGGGGTCGGCGACCCCCTCGTCCTTCAGCCGCTCGGTGACCGTCGCCAGGTCGCCCGCCCGCTCGGTCGAGAGTCCCAGTCCGGCGGAGCCGAGGGTGCCGTCCTGGCCGGCAAGGTCACCGACTCCGAACAGTTCGAGGTAGGTCTCGCGGCCCGTCAGATAGCGGCCGGTCCAGGTCTGTCCGCCGGTACCGGTCGTGGTGCGGACCTGGAAGCTGGCGAAGTCCCGCAGGTAGTCGGAGTGTTCGACGGCGTCGGCGGTCTCCCGGTCGAGGACTCCGTAGGAGTGGTTGTAGAACAACAACTGTCTGTCGTTCGACGACCGGTTCCCCTCGGCCTGTGCCGTCCCCACACCACCTCCGACCGCTCCGGCGAGGGCCACGGCGAGCACGACAACCATCCGTAATGTCCGGCGAATCAGCATGCGAGAGATCGTAGGGCGGGGAGGCTGTCAGCGGCACCCACCGGACAGTCCCGCTGGCGCGGACGAGTCGTCCGCGTCGGAACGGTGGGGTCGGAACGGCGGGGGAGGTCAGCTCTGGGCGGTGGGTCGGACAACGATCTCGTTCACGTCGACGCTGTCGGGCTGTTCGATGGCGAACGCGATGGCCCGGGCGATCGCCTCAGGCGGGATCGCGATGTCGTCCCGCATCTTCGTGATCTCCGCGCGGATCTGCCGGTTGGTCGATGCCTCGGCGAAGTCGGTCGCGGTCACCCCGGGCGAGACGGTGGTCACCCGCAGGGAGCCGTCCGCTTCCTGGCGCAGCCCTTCGCAGATGGCCCGGACCGCGAACTTCGTACCGGCGTAGACGGCCATGGCCGGCACGACACGAAACGCGGCCGTGGAGGCGATGGTGATGAAATGGCCGGTCCCCTGCGCCCGGAAGACCGGCAGCGCGGCACCGATGCCATGCAGTACACCCTTCACGTTGACGTCGACCATCTGATCCCATTCGGCGACGCGCAGATCGTCGAGGGGCGAGATGGTGCCGACCCCGGCATTGCTGACGAGCACGTCGAGACGACCGAAGCGCTCACCGGCCAGCGCGACCAGGTTGTGCAGGTCGCCCAACCGGGTCACGTCGGTGCGGGTCTGTACGGCCTCGCCGCCGGCCCTTTCGATCCGGTCCACCAGTTTCTCCATGTGCGCGGTCCGGCGCGCACCCAGAACCAGCCGTGCGCCGCGTTCGGCGAGCAGCAGCGCGGTCGCCTCGCCGATGCCGCCGCTGGCTCCGGTGACCGCCACCACCTTGCCTTCGATTCCCGACATGATGTCTTCCTCCTCGTATCGCGTTTCGCGTTCTGTACTTGAACTCAGTCTGCGACGGACTTAGCCTGGTATCCAGAGCGTGTTTATTCTGGAACCAGGACTGCTATGCCGAAACAGCCGGACCGTCGTCAGGAACTGGGTGCTTTCCTGCGCAGCCGCAGAGCACGCATCACTCCGGACGAGGTAGGCCTGCCGCAGACCGGTCGCCGCCGGACTCCGGGACTGAGGCGGGAGGAACTCGCCCTGCTCGCCGGGATCAGCGCCACCTGGTACACGTATCTGGAGCAAGGACGGAAGATCCGCGCTTCCGAGCAGGTACTTGAGTCCCTCGCCTCGGTGCTGCGGCTCAACCGGCACGAGCGCGGGCACCTGCTCCAGCTCGCCGGTCACGCGCCACCGGCCGAGGCCGAGGCATCCGATCCGCTCCCGCCCGAAGTGGCGGCCGTCCCGCTCTTGTTGCAACCGCACCCCGCGTACGTCATCGACGGCAACTACGACGTCCTCAGCCACAACCAAGCGGCCGACCAGCTGTTCCCGAACCTCATCACCGAGGCCGACCGGACTGCCAACTTCGTCCGCTGGGTCTTCCTCGAACCCGCGGCCCGGGACGTGTTGGTCGACTGGGAGCCGGAGGCGCGAGGCCTGCTCGCCCGGCTCCGGACCCTGTCCGGACACCACCCCACCGACCTCCGGTACACCCGGCTGATCGAAGAGCTGCACGAGGGCAGCCCGGAAGCACAAGTCTGGTGGGCCCAGTACGAGGTGCAGGCCCGGCACAGCGGACGGAAACGGCTACGGCACCCGGGAGGCGAAGCGATCGACTACACGTACACCGCCTTCCACCTGGCCGAACAGCCGGAACAGACGCTGGTGATCTATTTCGCCGACACGCAGCCGATACTCAGCGGGCGTTGAGCGGGCACTGGCGTGGGGGGCGGCGGCAGGACCGGTGCGTTCTCCGCGGCGGCCGACCGCAGGGCCGGTCGGACGGGTATGGAATCGCTTGGAACCCTCGTGCGTTGATGCGAGAGGGTATGGGGTGCCGGTGGTGTGTGAGCCGAGCATCCCGAGTGATTGAACTGACAGATTTTGGAGGGTCGCACATGGCTGCGCAGACGCAGAGGGCCGTGCTGGCGGGCGGATGTTTCTGGGGGATGGAGGACCTGATCCGCCGGCTCCCGGGCGTGACGGCGACCCGGGTCGGATACACCGGGGGCGACGTGCCGAACGCGACGTACCGTAACCATGGCACGCACGCGGAGGCCATTGAGATCCTTTTCGACCCGGCGAAGACCGACTTCCGCGCGATCCTGGAGTTGTTCTTCCAGATCCACGATCCGAGCACCAAGAACCGTCAGGGCAACGACATCGGCCTCAGCTACCGCTCGGCGATCTACTACGTGGATGACGAGCAGAAGCGGACCGCTGAGGACACGATCGCGGATGTGGACGCATCCGGGCTGTGGCCGGACAAGGTCGTCACCGAGGTCGAGCCGGTCGGCCCCTTCTGGGAGGCCGAGCCCGAGCACCAGGACTACCTGCAGCGATACCCGGACGGCTACACCTGCCACTTCCCGCGCCCGGGATGGCGGCTGCCGGCCCGCACGGAGGGCTGAGCGGGCACGGAGGGCTGAGCGGGCGAGGCGGTCCGGCGGAGCCCGGCGAGAACTGGGCCGAGGCTCCGCGGCAGGGCGCTCTGCGGCAGGGCAGGGCCGGCACGGCGACCTGATTTTACGGACTGGGACGGCTGCTGCTTCGCTCCGGTCGGGGCTCCGCTCAGTGCGAATCAGTGCGACAGCGTGGCCGGGTTCCCTCCGTTCGCCTCGTAGCCCGCCACCGCCATGGCCCGGTACACCGCGTAGTCCGCCGCCGGGTCCCGGGTCAGTGTCCAGGGCAGGGCGCCCACGTGGCCGTCGACGTGCACCAGCTGGGTCATCGCCTCCGACCAGCGCTCGCCGCGGACCAGGAAGAAGATCAGCAGATGGCGGACGTGGGCGAGCATCGGGTCGTCGGAACGGGCCGAGTGGACCGCGAAGAGCGCGCCGTGGACCGCCTTGGTCACGACCTCGCTCTGGTAGAAGCCGCTGACGAGGTTCACCTCGGGGAGGTGCTCGAAGACCGCGAACAGCGGCATGGCCGCGAGGAGAGAGCCGTGCGGGGCGCGGGCGGCGGCCGCCTCCGCGAACGAGTACGCCGTCTCCCGCGAGCCGTGCCACTTCTCGCACCAGTAGTGCAGCGCCGCCAGATGCGCCCCCATGTGCGCGGGCGCCCGGTCCAGGATCTTCAGCCAGAGCTTCTCGAACTCCGGCTGGGAGTACGCGAGCCCGCGGGCCACCGAGAGTTCGATGATGTACGGGATCGGGTCACCCGGAGCCAGCAGTGCCGCGTCGCCACAGGCGGCCCGCGCCTCCTCCATGATGATCCGGAACTCGTCCGTCCCCGGTGACGACGTACGCCACGCCTGCTGCACCAGGAACTCCGCGTGCACGGCGGCGCCACCCGCGTCCTTGGCCTGCTCGGCCCGCCACACCCGCAGCCACTGCCCGCCGGGGCTGTCGCTCACACCGCCTGGGCGCTGCTGCAGTTCGAGTGACGCGGCGCCCGCGAAGGCCTGGACGCGCTGCCAGCGACGCTCGCCCTCCGTCTCCGTGCCGGCGAGGAGCTGCGACGCCGCGCGGTGGTCCTGGCTGCGCTGCACCAGGTCCAGGACCTCCAGCAGATCCTGGTCGGGGCCGGGCATGCGGATGTCCAGCTCCTCCTGGCGCAGAAAGCCGTAGTTCGCCGGGTCGGCTCCGTCCGGATCGCCGGGGGCGACCTGCTGGATACCGACCCGCCTGCGCCTCAGGATCGGCCCCAGGGCGAATCCGATCATGAGCAGGGCCATCAGGACCCAGAGAATCTCCATGCCACAAGCGAACCAGACCGGTCCGGCAATTGGCGAACCAGGTCCGCGAATCCTGTGGAAAACCTACGGGAGGGGGCGCCGGCGGAAGAGGTGGGGGGACGTCCGCCGTCACAATCCCCGCGGGCGCATTACCCTCGGTGCCCATGAGCGACAGGCACATCAGCCAGCACTTCGAAACCGTGGCGATCCACGCGGGCAACACCGCCGATCCCCTTACCGGCGCGGTCGTCCCGCCGATCTACCAGGTCTCGACCTACAAGCAGGACGGCGTCGGAGGTCTGCGCGGCGGCTACGAGTACAGCCGCAGCGCCAACCCGACCAGGACCGCCCTGGAGGAGAACCTCGCGGCCCTGGAGGGCGGCCGCCGCGGGCTCGCGTTCGCGTCCGGACTGGCGGCCGAGGACTGCCTGCTGCGTACGCTGCTCAGCCCCGGCGACCACGTGGTCATCCCCAATGACGCGTACGGCGGTACGTTCCGTCTCTTCGCGAAGGTCGTCTCGCGGTGGGGGGTGGAATGGTCGGTCGCCGACACCAGCGACCCTGCGGCCGTACGGGCCGCCATCACCCCGAAGACCAAGGCCGTCTGGGTGGAGACCCCCTCCAACCCGCTCCTCGGCATCACCGACATCGCCGCGCTCTCGCACGTCGCGCGCGAGGCCGGTGCGAAGCTGGTCGTTGACAACACCTTCGCCAGCCCCTACCTCCAGCAGCCGCTCGCGCTCGGCGCGGACGTCGTCGTGCACTCGCTGACCAAGTACATGGGTGGCCACTCCGACGTCGTCGGGGGTGCGCTCGTGGTCGGTGACCAGGAGCTCGGCGAGGAGCTGGCCTACCACCAGAACGCGATGGGCGCGGTGGCCGGCCCCATGGACGCCTGGCTGGTGCTGCGCGGCATCAAGACGCTCGCCGTCCGGATGGACCGGCACAGCGAGAACGCCACCAAGGTCGCCGAGATGCTCACCCGGCACGCGCGCGTGACGCGCGTTCTGTACCCGGGCCTTCCTGAGCACCCCGGTCACGAGACCGCCGCCAAGCAGATGAGGGCGTTCGGCGGCATGATTTCCTTCCAGGTCGAGGGGGGCGAGGAGGCGGCCGTCGAGGTCTGCAACCGGGCCAAGGTGTTCACCCTGGGCGAGTCCCTGGGCGGTGTCGAGTCCCTGATCGAGCATCCGGGGCGCATGACGCACGCGTCCGTGGCCGGGTCCCTTCTTGAGGTCCCCGCCGATCTCGTACGCCTCTCCGTGGGCATCGAGAACGTCGACGACCTCCTTGAGGACCTCAAGCAGGCCCTGGGATAGGCCAGCCGGCTGGGCTGGCGGCTCACCAGCCGGTCAGCGGTGGAGTCGTCTCAGACGGCGGCTCCACCCACGGCTGGGCGACCGACATCCACACCACGAAGGCCACGGCCGCCGCGAGCAGCAGCAGCCACGTCAGCCGCCGGGCGGCCGTTCGGCGGCGCATCATCCGTCCGCCCCTGCGTACCGCTTCCGTGTAGAGCTCCGGCGGTACAGGCGGCTGCGGTTGCTCCAGGATGCGCCGGACATCGGCCTCCCTGCGGCTCACCGGGCTCATGACGGCACCACCTTCGCGATGGGCGGGGCGGCCTCCCGCGGCGGATGCAGCAGGGTGGCCATGGCTCGGGCGCAGATCGTCCGTACGCGTTCCGTGGGCAGTCCCAGCAGCGCCGCGGCCTGTTCCTCGGCGACGCCCTCGTACATGCGCAGCACGAGGATCAGCCGTTCCTGCGGGGTGAGGCAGCTCAGGGCGCTGCCGGGGTTCGGGCGGCTTCGGGGGTGCGCCCAGCCGAGGCCGCCGTACTGGTGCCAGGCCCCACGCGCGAAGCGCACGGCCAGGTACTGCCGGGTCCGGTCGTACGGGTCCTCGCCGTGCAGCCGGTCCCATACGGCGTAAGTGTGGGACAGGGCCGCGACGAGCAGGCGTCGCGCGCGCGGGTTGTCGCCCGGGGGCTCCGCGGTGAGCAGCGTGGCGGCATGCAGCAACCGTCCCCCCGCACCCGCGACGAACGCCTCGAACTCCCGGGCACGGCGGACGTTCCGGGACGCCTGCCGCTCTCGCACCGTGCCTCCCGACGGTGAGAAACCGGGCCCTGGAGACGTACGCCGAGACCGCCGCGTACGTCAGGACCCGATCTCATATGAGGCCAGGCGCGGGCCCCTGGTCAAGAGGCCGGCACGAGACGGTACAAGAGAGCGTGGGGCTGCGGGAGAGAGCGTGAGGCGGCGTGGGGCAAGGCAATGGGACGGCCGAAGGCAGAAGCGCCTGCGGGCGCGGGCGCGGACGGGTGCCTCGGGGCCGTCAGGACGTGGTCGGTGCCTCTACGGACGGCGACGCGGCCATCCGGGTGGAGAGCGCGGCGTTGAAGCGGGTGAGCAGTGTGCAGAAGGCCTCGCGCTCCTCGGGTGACCACTCCTGGGTCACCTCGGACATCAACTGCCGCCTTGAGGAACGCACTTCCTCCAGGCGGGACAGTCCGCGCGGCGACAGCTGGAGCACCACGGCACGGCCGTCCTCCGGGTGTGAGGTGCGCTTGACGAGGCCGGTGTCGACCAGCGGGGCCACCTGCCGGGTGACCGTCGACGAGTCGATGCCCATGCTCGCGGCGAGTGCCTTGACGCCCATGGGCCCCTCCTTGTCGAGGCGGTTGAGCAGCAGATACGCGGCGCGGTCCATCGAGTTGCGCACCTGGCCGACCCCGCCGAGCCGGGTCTGTTCGGCACGGCGGGCGAACACCGCGACCTCGTGCTGCAGCGTTTCGAGAAGACCGGTGTCACCGACAGTTGTCATGTCCATCGACATTTCAGGCGTTGTGGGCATGGCCGGGGGCTCTATTCATGCGTGGGGCTGGGTTGGGGGACAGAGTACGCGGACCGGGGGCGGGCCGTACGGGCGCTGAGCAAACCGGTCTCGGACGGTGGTCACGGACGGTGGGGCGCGGTGTGAACTGCGAGACTGGTGGTCATGAGCTACCGCACGGCTGACTCCTTGCCGCTGGTGACCCTCGACGACGTGCGCGGCGCCCAGAAGATGCTCTCGGGCGTGGCACGAATGACCGCCATGGAGGGCAGCAGGTACCTGTCCCGGCTGGTCGGCGCGCCGGTCCACTTCAAGTGCGAGAACCTCCAGCGCACGGGTTCGTTCAAACTGCGCGGCGCGTACGTGCGGATCGCCGGGCTCCTTCCCGAGGAGCGGGCCGCCGGGGTGGTCGCGGCCAGTGCCGGCAACCACGCGCAGGGCGTCGCCCTGGCCTCCTCGCTGCTCGGCGTGCGCTCCACGGTGTTCATGCCGTCGGGCGCCCCGCTGCCGAAGGTCGCGGCCACCCGGCACTACGGCGCCGAGGTGCGTACGCACGGCACGGTGGTGGACGAGACGCTGGCCGCCGCGCAGGAGTACGCGGCCGAGACGGGCGCCGTCTTCATCCACCCCTTCGACCACCCCGACATCATCGCCGGGCAGGGCACGGTCGGCCTGGAGATCCTGGAGCAGTGCCCCGAGGTGCGCACGATCGTCGTGGGGATCGGCGGTGGCGGGCTCGCCGCGGGCATCGCGGTCGCGGTGAAGGCGCTGCGGCCGGACGTGCGGATCGTGGGGGTGCAGGCGGCGGGCGCGGCCGCGTACCCGCCCTCGCTCTCGGCGGGGCGCCCGGTGTCGGTCGAGAAGCCGGCGACGATGGCCGACGGGATCAAGGTCGGGCGGCCCGGGGACGTGCCGTTCCGGATCATCGGCGACCTGGTGGACGAGGTCCGTACGGTCTCCGAGGACGCGCTGTCCAGTGCGCTGCTGCTCTGCCTGGAGCGGGCCAAGCTGGTCGTCGAGCCCGCCGGCGCGAGCCCGGTCGCGGCGATCATGAGCGAGCCGGGCGCCTTCGAGGGCCCGGTCGTCGCGCTGCTGTCCGGCGGAAACGTGGACCCGCTGCTGATACAGCGCATCCTGCGCCACGGCATGGCCGCGAACGGCCGCTACCTCGCGGTCACGCTGCGGCTGACGGACCGGCCCGGCGCCCTGGCCACACTTCTCGGGGTGTTGTCAGTGGTGGACGCTAACGTCCTCGATGTGAGTCACGTACGGACCGATCCCCGGCTCGGGCTCACGGAGGTGGAGGTCGAGCTGCACCTGGAGACGAAGGGGCCGGAGCACTGCGCCGAGGTGAACTCGGCGCTGCGGCGGGCGGGTTACACGGTCATCGGCTGAGGCCGGTTGGGGCCGGCCGGAATCCAGGTGGGAAAGAAAGCGCAAAAAACTGCTTGAGCAGACGCGATACATCGCGTTATGGTGTGTCTCTCCTTACAGGCCGCCCGGGGCGGTGAGATATTCACTCGCCGGGCAGCGCAAAGCAGGCGAAAATAGTCGCCTCACCCATCACTTTCCGCTGGATCCCCAACCACTTGGGAGACTTACATGCCAGGCGCCATCTACGCCGAAGGCCTGGTGAAGACCTTCGGCGACGTAAGGGCTCTGGACGGCGTCGATCTCGATGTCCCGGAGGGCACGGTCCTCGGCCTCCTCGGGCCGAACGGCGCGGGCAAGACCACAGCGGTCCGCTGCCTCACCACCCTGCTCCGGCCCGACAGCGGCAGGGCGGTCGTCGCGGGCATCGACGTACTGAAGAACCCGAACGACGTACGGCGCTCGATCGGCCTGTCCGGCCAGTTCGCCGCGGTCGACGAGTACCTGACGGGCCGCGAGAACCTCCAGATGGTCGGCCAGCTCTACCAGATGAGGGCGAAGCAGGCGAAGGTCCGCGCGGTCGAGCTGCTGGAGCAGTTCAACCTCACCGAGGCCGCCGACCGGACGACGAAGACGTACTCCGGAGGTATGCGCCGCCGGCTCGACCTCGCGGCGGCGCTCGTCGTCTCGCCGCCGGTCATGTTCATGGACGAGCCGACGACCGGCCTCGACCCGCGCAACCGCCAACAGCTGTGGGAGGTCATCAAGCAGCTGGTCTCGGGCGGTACGACGCTGCTGCTCACCACCCAGTACCTCGAAGAGGCCGACCACCTCGCGCACGACATCTGCGTCGTCGACCACGGCAAGGTCATCGCCCGCGGCACCTCCGACCAGCTCAAGGCCCGTACCGGCGGCGAGCGCGTGGAGGTCGTGGTCCACGACCGCGAGCACATCGCGACCGCCACGGAGGTCCTGCGGGGCTTCGGCAAGGGTGAGACCACGGTCGAGGATCACACCCGCCGGCTCACCGTGCCCGTCACGGGCGGCGCGAAGCTCCTCGCGGAGGTCATCCGCGAGCTGGACGCCCGCGGCATCGAGATCGACGACATCGGCCTGCGCCGACCCACCCTCGACGACGTGTTCCTGTCCCTGACGGGCCACCTCGCCGAGCAGAAGGACGAGGGGAACGGCGAGGCCGCCGACGCCAAGACACCCAAGCGCAAGAAGGAGGCCGCCGAGTGAGCACCGTCAGCGATGCCGTGCGGACCGCGGTTCCGGGAGGCTCCCTCGGCCGGTCCGTCCGGGACTCCCTGGTCGTCGCCAAGCGGAACCTGATCCGCATGACCCGGATTCCGGAGATGATTCTGTTCGGGATCATCCAGCCGGTGATGTTCGTGGTGATGTTCACCTACGTCTTCGGTGGCTCGATGAAGATCGGGAACAGCACCGACGCGGGCGTCTACAAGGACTTCCTGATGGCGGGCATCTTCGCGCAGACTGTCACGTTCGCCACGGCGGGAGCGGCAGCCGGGATCGCGGACGACATGCAGAAGGGGCTCATCGACCGCTTTCGCTCCCTGCCGATGGCCCGGGGCGCGGTGCTGACCGGCCGCACCGTCGCCGATCTCGTGCAGACGGCCATCACGCTGCTCGTCCTCGCGGTCGTCGCGCTGATCGTGGGCTGGCGCACCGGCTCCATGGAGCCGACCAACGCCGGAAGGATCCTGGCCGGCTTCGGTCTGCTGCTCCTCCTGGGCTACGCCTTCACCTGGATCGGAGCGCTGATCGGCCTGTCCGTGCGTACTCCCGAGGCGGCGACCTCTGGAGGGATCATCTGGCTGTTCCCGGTGACGTTCGTGTCGAACGCCTTCGTGGACTCCAGCCAGATGACCCCCTGGCTGCGGCACATCGCCGAGTGGAACCCCTTCAGTGCCACGGTGCAGGCCTGCCGCGAACTGTTCGGCAACCCGGGCGTCGTGCAGTCCGACGCCTGGCCCATGGAACATCCTGTCTGGGCCTCGGTGATCTGGTCCGTGCTGATCGTCGTCCTCTTCCGCACTCTGGCTGTGCGCAAGTACCGCCAGGCGGACGGCTGATCAGGCTTCTTCGCCCTTCGCCGCCCCTGTGGTCGGTGTGACGCCATGGCGAAGCCCCCGGCGCGCAGACATCCGCAGGCACCGGGGGCTTCGCCAGGACGACGCGCCGGACAGGACGACGCGCCGGACAGGGCGACGCGTCGGACAGGGTTACGCGTTGGCGTACGGCTTGGCTTCGAGGACCTTCACCGAGGCGAGCTTGCCGTTCGGCAGCTCGTACTGGGCGTCCTCGCCGATCTTCTTGCCGTTCACGCCGGAGCCCAGCGGGGACTGCGGCGAGTACGTCTCGATGTCGGAGCTCGCGTACTCGCGCGAGGCGAGCAGGAACGTGAGCGTGTCGTCCTCGTCGCCGTCGAAGGCGATGGTCACGACCATGCCGGGCGCCACCGCGCCATCGGCCGCCGGAGCCTCGCCCACCTTGGCGTTCTCCAGGAGCTGGGTCAGCTGGCGCACCCGGAGTTCCTGCTTGCCCTGTTCCTCCTTGGCCGCGTGGTACCCGCCGTTCTCGCGCAGGTCGCCCTCCTCGCGCGCGGCCGCGATCTTGGCTGCGATCTCCGTGCGCGCAGGACCAGACAGGTGATCCAGCTCGGCCCTGAGCTGGTTGTACGCCTCCTGGGTCAGCCAGGTGACGTTCTCGCTGGTCTGGGTCACAGGTGCTCCTCGTAGGTACTGGGAATACAAAGCATCGCCCTACCCAGAAGAATGTTCCTTCTCGGGTGGGCGAAACCACGAGCCTAACAATTCACGGGCCGCAAGGGGAGGACATAAGCTGTCAGAACTACGTCGACGCAGGTCAGTGCCCAGTTGTCGGGAGTGACATCCGTCAGTGTCGGATGTGCTCGCGTGTAGACGGCGCGTGTAGACGCGGAGGCGCCGTCGAACGGGGCTCGGTCTCGGGATCAGTCCCGGTCGCGGTGTGCGCCCGCACCGCGATCAGTCCGCGTGACAGCCGAGAAGTTCCGCGGTCGTGCCGGGTGCCGTCGTGCGGAGCGTGAGGACCTTGTCGACGCGGTTCGCGTCCTGGTCGAAGCGGAAGTCCGCCCGCCCCACCTCGGCGCCGTTCTCGGCCTGGGAGCGGATCGTGCAGTAGCCCGTCACGCCCGAGTCCTTGCGGACCTCCAGGTGCACTTCCATGGCGGATTCCGACTCGTCGAAACTGATGACCTCGGCGCTGATCTTGTTGCCGGCCACGTAGTGGAAGGCGAAATAGCCGATCAGTGCGAGCAGTGCCACCCCGAGCACGGAACCGATGATCTTGAGCTTGTGGTCGGCGCCCTCGTCCGCGGAGCGACCGTACCGGCCGTCGGGCAGCTGCACCGTGCTCATGATCGTCCTTTCCGGCTTTCCGGGCGGGAGCGCGGAGCCGGGGCCCGGAATTTTTTGCCCGTCTGTTCGGTCACTATAGAAGCTCCCACCCGTCACCCGACCGCCGCCCCTCATCGACGTCCCTACGGGACGACCCCTATGGATTGCGCCGTCACACACGGGGGCGCCGACTTACTGAGGATTGAGTCTTGACTGACCAGCTGCGACTGATGGCCGTTCACGCCCACCCCGACGACGAGTCGTCGAAGGGCGCGGCCACTATGGCGAAGTACGTGTCCGAGGGGGTGGACGTGCTGGTCGTGACCTGCACGGGCGGGGAGCGCGGTTCCATCCTCAACCCCAGACTGCAGGGCGACAAGTACGTCGAGGAGAACATCCACGACGTGCGCAAGAAGGAGATGGACGAGGCCCGCGAGATCCTCGGCGTCAAGCAGGAGTGGCTCGGTTTCGTCGACTCGGGCCTGCCCGAGGGCGACCCGCTGCCGCCGCTGCCCGAAGGGTGCTTCGCCCTGGAGGACGTCGACAAGGCCTCCGGTGAGCTGGTCCGGAAGATCCGCTCCTTCCGTCCGCAGGTGATCACCACCTACGACGAGAACGGCGGATATCCGCACCCGGACCACATCATGACCCACAAGATCTCGATGGTGGCGTTCGAGGGTGCGGCCGACACCGAGAAGTACCCGGAGTCGGAGTTCGGCCCCGCCTTCCAGCCGCGGAAGCTCTACTACAACCAGGGCTTCAACCGCCCGCGCACCGAGGCGCTGCACCATGCCCTGCTGGACCGGGGGATGGAGTCGCCGTACGGGGACTGGCTCAAGCGGTGGGACGAGTTCCAGCGCGCCGAGCGCACGCTGACGACACACGTTCCGTGTGCGGACTTCTACGAGATCCGCGACAAGGCGCTCATCGCGCACGCCACGCAGATCGACCCCGAGGGCGGCTGGTTCCGCGTCCCGATGGAGCTTCAGAAGGAGGTCTGGCCGACGGAGGAGTACGAGCTGGCGAAGTCCCTCGTCGATACGTCCCTCCCCGAGGACGACCTCTTCGCGGGCATCCGCGACAATGCCTGATATGAGCGCAAGCCTGGCACTGACGCACCTCGTCCCTCTCGCCAAGGAGGTCGACGAGAACAAGGTCACCCCCGGTGTCCTCGGCTTCATCGTCTTCGCGGTGATGGCCGTGGCGGTATGGGGTCTGATGAAGTCCATGAACCGGCAGCTGGGGAGGGTCGACTTCAAGGAGGACGCCGACCCGAAGACGGCGGCCCCCGAGAAGGCGACGGCCGGTTCGACCGGTTCCGGGACCGGGCCCGGAACCGGAGGGAAGGCTTCGCCCGCGAAGGGCTGAACACCGGAAGCGACCGGGGTTAGGGGCGGGGTGGCGGCCCGATCCGGTGATACCCAGGAGGTATCACCGGTGTCTCACGTCCGATGGGCCGAGACCGCCACACCCATGACCTCCCGGGCATGGCGGTTCGGGACCATTCCCAGGCGCCAGGCCTGCCAGCCGGACTCCAGGTCGGCTCCCCGTTCCAGGAGCAGCTGGTACGCCTCGATGTAGTCGTCCAGTTTCCCGTCGCGGACCGGATGGCCGGTGCGGGACAGCTGGGCCAGCTCTTCCTGGGCGACGGCCGTGCCCACCTCGATGCCGCCGGGGGAGGCGTACGGCAGGAGCGTGCAGCGCAGAAAGCGGGCCCAGTCCTCGCCGCGGCGGTCGCCGTAGGAGGCGAAGAGCGTGGCCGCCTCGTCGCACAGGGCCAGCGCCGGCTGCGTACGGGCGTTGCCCGCGTCCACCACCGCCAGTTCCAGGCAGGTCCAGGCCTCTCCGTGGGCGACGCCGATCCGCTGGAAGTCGGCCCGTGCGTCCACCAGGAGCTGGCGGGCGAAGCCCGAGTTCCGGAGCGAGCCGGTCTGTGCGGCCCGCTGGTCGCGTGTCACCCGCGCCGAGTGATGGCGGGCGCACGCCAGACCGTAGACGTCGCGGATCCGCGAGAACATCGTCCGGGACCGCTCCAGCTCACGGACCGCCAGGTCGAGGTTGCCCGTCTCCTCCAGTGACTGGCCCAGGTAGTACACCGTCCAGGCCTCACCCCGGGAGTCCTCGTTCTCGCGGTGGCGGGAAGCCGCCTGGCGCAGGCCGTCCACGGCGGGGGACGGGTCGCCGTCGACCAGCCGGGCCCGGGCCAGCTGGGTCAGCGCCCAGGCCTCGCCGCGGGCGTCGCGCGTGCGCCCGTACAGGTCGAGGGCCTCGCGGAGTTCGGACTCGGCGCGCGGTACGTCGCCCATGCGCAGGCCCAGCTGGCCGAGCTGGAAGTGCGCCCACGCCTCGCCGTGCACGGACTCGCCCTCGCGGTGCAGCACCAGGGCCTGGGTGAGCAGGTCCAGGGACTCGCGCAGCCTCGCCCGGTCCCGCTCCACGGCGGCCAGGGCGTGCATCGTCCAGGCGCGGTCCGCCGCGAGGTCGGGGGATGCCTGGAGGTCCAGGGCCTCCTGGAACTTCACCGCCGCCTCGGTGAGATTGCCCTGGTGGTGCAAAGTGATCCCGAGCGAGCACAACGCCAGTGCCGCGCCCGCCTCGTGGTGGGCCTCGAAGTAGAGGTCGACCACCGACGTCAGCGTCGTACGGGCCTTGTCGAGTTCGCCGAGCTGACGGGCCGCGATGCCGGTACGCCACTGGACCGAACGCACGAGCAGTCCCTGGTCGACGGCCTGTGCCAGCTCGCTGATCTCGCCCAGCCGGTAGAGGTCGCCGCGCAGCAGGCAGTAGTCGCACAGGGCGCCCAGAAGGTTGAGCACCGCCGCCTGGTTCACGCCCTCCGCGTGCCGCAGCGCCGCCGTGATGAAGCTCGACTCGTCGTCCAGCCAGCGCAGGGCGGCGTCCAGCGAGGTGAACCCGTGCGGTCCGAACTGATCCGCGCGGGTCGACGTCTTGCCGTCGACCAGGCGGATCACCGAGTCCGCGAGCTCCCCGTAGTTCACGATGAGACGTTCCTGCGCGGCCGTGCGCTCGGCCGGTTCCTCCTCGTCGAGCAGACGGGCCTGGGCGAAGGCGCGTACGACGTCGTGCAGGCGGTAGCGACTGCCGCGGACGTGGTCGATCAGGCCCGCGCGGGAGAGGGCCTCCAGGTGACGGGTCGCCTCCGGCTCGTCGGCGGCGAGCAGGGCGGCCGCCGCGGCGGTACCCAGCGAGGCGCGGCCCGCCAGGGCGAGGCGCCGGAGCAGCCGCCTCGCCGTGTCCGACTGGTCCGTGTAGCGCAGCCACAGTGCCCGTTCGACCGGCTCTACGGGGCCGTACGCCGCCAGGTCGGTGGCGAGCCGGCGGGGCGTGCGCGGGCCGAGGGACGAACCCGCGATGCGCAGCGCCAGCGGGAGCCCGCCGCACAGCTCCCGTACCTCGTCGGTGGCTTCGGCGTCGTACGGGGCCAGGTCCGAGTCGTCCTGGGCGGCGGCCTTCAGGAGTTCCTCGGCGCCCGGCGCGGCCAGGGGCTCCACCGCGAGCTGGTGCACCCAGGCGGGGAGGGCGGCGGGCAGGTCCAGGGGTTTGCGGGCGGTGACGACGACGAGGCTGTCGGAGCGTTCCGGTACGAGGGTGCGGACCTGCTCCACGTCGTTCGCGTCGTCCAGCACGATCGTCACGGGCAGACCGGTCAGATGCTTGTGGTACAGCTCGGCGAGGCGCCGGACCTGCTGGTCCTGCGAGGAGCGCTCACGGAACAGCAGCTGCTCGCGGGGCGCGCCCAGCCGGTTCAGCAGATGGAGCAGCGCGTCGCGGGTGGTCAGCGGGGGTTCCTCCGGGCTGTCGCCCCGCAGGTCCACCACGCACGCGCCGCGGAACTGGTCCTTCAGTTCGTGCGCGGCGCGGACGGCGAGCGTGCTGCGGCCGGAGCCCGGCGCGCCGTGCAGGACGACCACCGTCGGCCGGGTCTCCGTACTCGCGCGGGCCGCGTGCACCCACTGCGTGATCCGCTGCAGTTCCTGACGGCGGCCGGCGAACGGCCCGACCGGCTCGGGGAGTTGACCGAAGGACTGCTCCAGGACATTCCGCCGGCGGGCCGCCGCGCTCTTGTCCGTACGCCGCAGCTGGGGCGCGCCCTTCTTCGCTCCGGTGGCGGCGTTGAACACCCGCTGCTGGTCGAAGAACGGCCGGACCCCGCGGACCTCCACGGCGGTCAGCCAGGTCAGGCGCAGCTGCTCCGGGCCGCCGGGCTGGCCGAGGGCGCCCGCGCGGCGGCTCGCGGCCGGCAGATGGGACGCCGTCACCTTCGCCACCGTGGCCGCCGCGCCGGCGACGCCGACGACCGCGCCGGCGCCCACCGCCGCGCCCGCGCCGGTGCCGAGCGCCAGATCCGCCACCACGGCCGCGAGCGCGGCAACGGCCGCCACCAGCAGGGGAGTTCCGGCGCCCTCGCGGGCGTAGCGCTGCCCGAAGGTCAGCCGGCCCGCCTCCGCCTCGTCCAGTGCCTTCGTGTAGGCCTCGTACTCCTCGGCGGCCGTCTGTGCCATGGTGTCCAGCGCGGCCCGTGCCCGCGACAGCAGTACGCTCCCGTCGGCCCGGCCGCCCGAACGCCGGACTTCCTCCTCCACGGCCCGGACCAACAGCCGTTCGGCCTCCGCCCGATGGCTGTCACGCATTTCGCGTCCCCCTCCGCCGACAACGGCTTTCCTGGTCAAGTGTCCTGCGGATGAGCGGGGAAGGCGAGAGAGTCACTGGTGTGCCCCTGTGGCATGTGCACGCCCATCCCGGCGGTCCGAACCCCTTACCTACCCGCTGCGGAACCCGATGATCCGCCGCGCGGCCCGATCGGCGTCCCGGTGATCCGCACCGGCTCCCGGGTACTGCGGCAGGACGGACCCCATGCCGAACCGACGAAGCGCGGCGGCGTGATGTGGCGGAGCCAGGTGGCCCGTGTTCGGCGCCGACAGGGGGCTTGGGACGCGGCACAGGCTCTTACGCAGAACGCGACACAGACTCTTACGCAGAAAGTGCCCTCCGCCTGCACCGACAGAACCACTCGGCGTGGTTCGTCGGACCAGGTCAGGAAGGCACTATCGGGCCGGGCCGGCGGGCTTGGTGCTGCCTGCGCGGTGTCTGCCCTGCGGTTGGCCGGTCTGCCCGCTTCAGCAGGTCTTGAAGGCGTAGCCGCTGGAGCCGCGGGGGGAGACGTCGACGTCACGCTGGACGATGCCGAGCTTGCTGCCGAAATCCGTGCAGGCCCGCTGGAAGCCGTTGTCCTCGTACTCGATCACGAAGACACGGTTCGCGTACGCCTTGGCGTAGTCGCCGCACTCGTTGTACCGGCCGCACTCCTCGGCGACGGCGAAGTCGAAGCCGATCTTCGTGCTGTCCGACACCATGTCGGCGGTGTTCTTCTGCCCGATGGCGAGCCCCTTGGCATGCGCCCGGTCTGCCAGGAGCTTGGCGAAGGCCGCGTTGTGCGCTTTGGTCAGGCGACCGCCCGACCGCTCGTAGGAGTCGAGGTTGTCCGGTTCCACGGCCTGGAAGCCACTCGTGGCGCAGCCGTCCACCCACGCGCCGACCACGTTGGTGAGGCGGGTGCGCTTGTCCGCCGTGGACGTGTCCAGAAGCGCCTCGTCCCAGTCCTCGTCGATGACCGGATCGCCGTTCTTGTCACGCAGAATCAGGTCGGGGTGCTTGTCCTGCCACCAGTCCAGCGCGTCGGGCTGTGTCTGGAACGCGTTGACGTAACACACGTTGTAGAGGCCCGTCGCGGGCTTGGCGGACCGGTCGCGCGACACGGCGGTCACGCCCTTGGCCGGGGTGTACGCCCCGCCGATCTGGTAGTCGAACGTGGCGTTGGCCGTGGGGAGCACCACCTTCGGCGCGGCCTTCACGGCCGGGGTGGCCGCGAAGACGTTGGACAGCGTCAGGCCGGCACCGAGGGCGGCGGCGACGCCGACGGCACCGGCGACGACGGTGCTCCTGCGGCGGAGGAAGGGGACAGCGGAGTGCTTCGACACACGGACTCCTGTGCAAGGTGTGCAAGATCTGTACGGGCACGCGCATCCTGGACCGGGAACCGTGAGGAATTCATGAGGCGGGGTCCTGACCCTGACCCTGACCCGGACCCGGACCCGGACCCGGACCCGGACCCGGACCCGGACCCGGACCCGGACCCGGACCAGGATCCGGGGAGCGCCGCGGTGCCCGGCGATGTCCCGCCGGCCGCTGTGTCGGCCCCAGGGCGAGCACGAAGGCCGATCCGCCGCCCGGCCGCCGCTGTACCGTGACGTCCCCGCCGTGCGCCGCCGCGACCTCCCGGACCAGCGACAGCCCGATGCCCGTACCGCCGCCGGGGGAACGGAACCGGACCAGCAGACCGGGCAGGCCGTCCGGATCCACCCCGATGCCCCGGTCGGCCACTGTCACCGCCGCGCCCCGGACGCTGATGTCCACCTCGGCCCGGTCCTGCGGGTCGCCGGGAGTCCGTCCGTGCCGCAGCGCGTTGGCGATCAGGTTGCGCACCGCGATCCGCACCAGTTCCGGATCGGCGGTCACCACCGACGGTTCGAGGTACGGAGTGACCGTGTGCCGGGAGGGCGGCAGCTCCTCGCAGATCTGTTCGACGAGCTGGTCCAGGCGTAGCGGGACGGGACGGAAGGTGTTCGCTGCCTGGAGCCGGCCGCGGGTGAGGATGTTGTCGACGACGTCCGTCATACGGTCCGTGGCTCGCCGCAGGCGCGGCAGGTGCGCGTGCAGCCCGTCCGGGTCGGCGTCCGCGATGTCCACGGAACCGCGCATCACCGCCACCGGTGTACGCAGTTCGTGTGCCGCGTCCGCGAGCAGCCGTTCCTGGGCGTCGAGCGCTTCCCAGGCCGGGCGCAGACTCCGCCCGGACAGCACGTGCCCGGTGCCGGCCGCGAGCAGCACCAGCAGCGCGGAACCGGACAGCACCGCCACCACCAGCCGATGGTGTTCGGCCCGCCCCTTCATGGCGTCACCGACCACGACCACGGCGCCCGAGATCTTCTGTGTCGAGTCGTGGTAGAAGGGCAGGGCCAGGAGGTACTGCGGGCGTCCCGCACTCGTACGGCTCTGCGTGCGCACGGTGTCGTCGCGGGCCATCGCCTTGCGCGCCACCCGGGCGATCGTGTCCGCCTCGGCAGTCGGCACAGAACCGCGCGAGGTGAACACGCGCCGCAGTTCGTCGCCGCGGGCCTGGAGCACGAGCACCTGGGAACGGCCGCTGGTCGCCTCGTCGTCGTACAGACCGTCGAGCTGGATCCCGGCGTCGGTGTAGTAGACCAGCGAGGCGGTCACCGCTGCCCGGCGGCGCATGTCCTCGTACTCCGCGGCCTGCCAGGACCGTCCGTCCGTGTAGATCACCAGCCAGGACAACGCCCCCACCCCAGCCAGGGTGATCAGCGCGTACGCCAGGGTCAGCCGCCGCTGGAGACGGCCCAGGCGCCTACGGGCCGGCGAAGGCCGAGTGTCGTGGGCCGTGCCGGCGCCCCGGGCGCCCCGGGCCTTCAGCAGCCGCCGCAGGAACGGACGCCGTGACGCGCGGCGCGCACGTTTCAGGGGCTGCTCGTCGTCCGGATCTTTCGTCGTGACGGCTTTCGTCATGACGGATTCGCGCCGTCGGTGAGCCGGAATCCGTGACCGCGCACGGTCTGGATCAGGGCGGGCGCGCCGAGCTTGCGCCGCAGGCCCGCGACGACCGTGTCGACGACGTTCGAGACGGGGTCGGCCATCTCGTCCCAGCAGTGGTCGATCAGGGCGGTGCGAGTGACCACCGCGTCCCGGTGCAGCAGGAGCTGGCGCAGGACCGCGTACTCCTTGGGCGTCAGGGACAGCAGGACACCGGCGCGCCGCACCTCGCGCCGTGCCTCGTCCAACTCGACGTCCGCATGGCGCAGATGTACGGGCAGCCGCTCGGGCGCCCGGCGGACGAGACTGCCGACGCGTAGTACCAGTTCCACCATGGCGAAGGGTTTCGCCAGGTAGTCGTCCGCGCCGGAACGGAAGCCGTCCACGCGGTCCGGGACCTCGTTCAGGGCCGTCAGACACAGAACCGGCGTGGTCCAGCCGCGACGACGGCGCTCCTGGAGCGCGTACAGGGTGTCCCCGGACGGCACCATCCGGTCGAGCACCACACAGCTGTAGGGCGCGAGGTCGAGCATGATGTCCGCGTCGGGCCAGTCGGACACGGCATCGACGGCGTAACCGGCGTTCCGCAGGCCTGCCGCGATCACATACCGAAGGTCCTCTTCGTCCTCGACCACGAGCACACGCATGATTCTGATCTGTCCTTGAGGCTCGGGTCAACGCGCGGGGGAGGCGGGCGCATGAGGTTGATCCCCTGGAGTGGACACCGGGTTCTGCGGCGAGCGACAGCGTAGTTGATGTGTTCGGCCGCCGAGGTGAGCCAAAAGGGGCTATGGGATGATCTTGCTCTGTGAGTGATGAGCGGAATTCCCGTGTGCGGTGGGCTGGGTGGCCCGTTTCAAGCGTCGGCGGGACCGGCCGACGGCCCGTCGGAGGCTGACCACCGCTGAGGCTGCCGAACGCGCTGGCGGCCCTCGGCAGTTCAGTGATCGGGCGAGTGCAGTCCCGTCAGAAGCAGACCCTGCGGCAGGTCCACGTTCGCGTACACCGCCTTGCGCCAGTGCGACGGAACCAGCTTCTCGTCGACCTCACGCGGCAGCAGCGGCTTCTCGCCCGAGACCTGCGCCGGGGGTAAGTGAAGGTCGGCCTCGCGGACAGGGTCGGGCGCCCACCCCGATATCCACCCTGCCCTGGACCAAGGGGGAGATGGGAGCCGTCCGCAACGAGCTGGGCGCGCCACGGCTTGGGCCGCCCTGAGGTGAACAGCGGTCTGTACACGAGCCTGAACAGGGCCTGGAAGGTGGCGTGTTGACAGGTAAGGCTAGTGCCGTTAGCTTTTAGTTAACGCAGTTAGCCACATGGAGGACATCGTGACCGAGCACCTGAACATCGCGGGCAACACCATCGCTTACGACGTGACCGGGGACGGCCCTCTTGTCGTCCTGGCGCACGGCATGGGCGACAGTCGCCACTCCTATCGCTTCGTCGTCCCGGCCCTGGTTGCGGCCGGTTACCGGGTCGCGAACGTTGACATACGCGGTTGCGGTGACTCCAGCCTCGGCTGGGACGGGTACAGCCGTACCGACATCGCCGGTGACCTGGTCGCGCTCGTGCGTCACCTGGGTGGCCCGGCCGTGATCATGGGGCAGTCGATCAGCGGCGGCGCGGCGACGATCGCGGCCGCTACCGCGCCTGACCTGATCGCCGGGGTTATCGAGCTGGCGCCGTTCACCCGCAAGCAGTCGGTCTCTCTGGGCGGGCTGCTGCGGGTGAAGCGCTACCGGGCCGGTTCCACCCAGCTGGGTATGACCATGGCCCTGGGAAGCCTGTCTGCCTGGAAGAAGTACCTCGACCTGGCTTACCCGGGCAAGCCGGCCGACTGGGCCGGCGAGCTGGGCCGGATCGAGGCCAAGATGAGCGAGTCCGGCCGGATGAAGGCACTGCAGGCCATGTGCAAGACCGCGCCGACCGACGCCGGTGCCCAGCTGGGCAACGTCCGCTGCCCGGTGCTGATCGTCCAGGGCAGCCTTGATCCCGACTGGGCCGATCCGCGGGCCGAGGGCGAGAAGATCGTCGCCGACCTGCCTGCCGGGCTCGGGGAACTGGTGGTCATCGAGGGTGCCGGTCACTACCCACACGCCCAGACCCCCGACGAGGTCCTCGCCCTGACCCTGCCGTTCCTGACCAAGACGCTGAGCAATGCCTAGGGCCGGGCTCGACCCGGCGTCGGTCACCGAGGCCGGGGCCGCGCTGGTCGACGAGATCGGATTCGACCGGCTCAGCATGGGCTTGCTGGCCGAACGGCTCGGGGTCAAGACGCCCTCGCTCTACAAGCACGTTTCCAGTCAGGCCGACCTCGCTCACAGGATCGCCGTCCTGGCCATGACCGAAGTCGCGGATGCCATCCGCGATGCCATCCAGGGGCGGACCGGCAGCGAGGCCCTCGCCGCCGGCGCACACGCCATGCGGACGTACGTGCTGCAACACCCCGGCCGGTATGCGGCAGGCAACGCTGCCCGCCCCACCGGGCCCGACGACCCGCTGACCCCGGCCGTCGGCCGGGTCCTTGCCTCCTGGGCGGCCATGCTGCACGGATACCGGCTGGACCCCGATCAGGAGATCCACGCGCTGCGGATGCTACGCAGCATCCTGCACGGATTCGCGACGCTGGAAGCAATCGGCAGTTTCCAGATCAACGCCGATGTCGATGACAGCTTCACCTGGATGATCGGCTTCATCGACCAGGGCCTGAAAGCAAAATGGCCCGACCTGATTCCCGCCGCTGACGGCCCGGGAACAAGTTCTCCTGCCATCGAAGTGTGAGAGATCCCTCGTCCTGTTCGTTCATTGACGTAGGAGCGGACGCGAGGTGGGTCATTTGGCCTGACTCACCTGGCGGCGTGTGGCAATCATGCTGCCGCATCTTGCCGGAGACGAACGCGCACCGTCCCGGTCTGCCCGCCTTCGGGCGCCGCACCCGCACCTCGGTGCCGTCCAGGCGCAGTTCAACACCCCACGTGGCGGCGTAGGCGAAGACATCGGCGAGCGTGTGCAGGCGTACTCCGGCCTCGCCGGGCACCGCGAAACCACGGACCGCCAGCAGTGGGCGGATCTCGTGGACGGCCCGGGTGACGGTGGAGCGGTCGACTCCGTAGAAGAGGGCCAGGCCGAGAGAGGCCAGTGCAGATACGGTGCGAGAGAGCCGTACGCCAGGGCAGACGTCACAATCTCCCCAGATCGTACGGCTCACTCTGCGTTCCAGCCCAGGCACTCCTATGACATCGAACCTTGAGCGAAGCACTCTTCAGGGCCCGTATGCCGCCTCAGCTGCGGGGCTGGGAGTCCAGGAACCGGTGGAGGGATGCCGTCATGCTCGCCACGAACGCGTCACGGGTCCGGTCGGAGACCAGGTCCAGGGACAGGTACGGGTTGAGGTCCTCCAGCTCTACGAGGAGTAGCTCGCCTTCCTGGGCGCGGCAGGCATCCACGCGCTGGATGCCGTGGTCGAGGGTGTTCCAGTCGATGAAGCGCCGGGCGAAGGCCAGGTCGGCGTCGGTGGGCTCGTAGGGCTCAAGGACCCAGCGCCGTTCGGGGTCGGGGGCGTGAAGGGCGTACTGGAAGGCGTCGTCGACGTAGTAGAAGGACACCTCGTAGCGGAAGTCGATGCGCGGCTGGACCAGGATGTCGCCGTAGGCCAGGTCGCTCAGTTGCTCTCGGGGCACGAAGGTCAGGCCGATGGAGTCCGCGCCCGCTTTCGGTTTGACCGCGTACTGGCCTGCCTCGGGCAGCAGGTGCAGGTCCTCGGGCCGGTCGATGGTGGGGATGACCGGGTATCCGGCGGCGGTCAGGTCCAGCAGGTACTGCTTGCCGGCCATGTCGCCGCGGCCGGACAGCGGGTTGTAGACCCGGATGCCACGGACCATGGCCTGCTCCCGGAAGGCGTCGTACTCCTTCTGGTAGTGCAGCACGGGCCCGCTGTTGCGGACCACGACCACGTCGAAGGCGTCCATCAGGGCGGCGGCATCCAGCGGGTGGCACAGGGCGATGTCGAAGCCGTCGCGCAGTCGGGAGGTCAGGAAGATGTCCTCGTCGCAGTAGCGTCGCCCCCGGGCCGGGTAGGCGAGGTCGGTCACGAACAGGACTCTGCGGCGCTCGGGCATCGTGCATCTCCTTAGACGGTCACCCAACCTACCTATCCCGCCGAACACGGCCTCGGGCAGCCGCGTGGTCGCGGGACAGCCCCGTGTCACCAGTTCTGGCTGGTCGGGGAGATGATCAGGTCGTTGACGTTGACGTCGGCTGGCTGGTCGAGGGCGTAGACGACGGCGTCGGCGACGGCCTGGGGGCTGATGGCGATGGCGTTGAGTTCCTGGGCGGCCTGGGGGACTTCTGGCGCAGCATCACCGGCAGGACGGCGTGGACGCCGTTGAGGTAGCCGCGGATGTTCACGTCGATCATGCGGTTCCAGTCCTGGAGCGTGAGGTCCTTCCAGTACGAGAAGAGCATCAGGCCCGCGTTGTTGACGAGGACGTCGATGCGCCCGTAGGTGTCGACGGTGAAGTCGGCCAGTGCCTGCATGTCCGCGGCGTCGGCGGCGTCGGCGACGTCGGTGAGGCGGGCGCCGGCCGTTCCGCCGGCCTTTTCGATGTCGGTGACCAGCTGGTCGAGGGCTTCCTGGCCGCGGGCGGCGGCGACGATTGTGGCGCCGCGGGCGGCGAGTGCCTTGGCGCTGACGGCGCCGATGCCGGAGGAGGCGCCGGTGATGACGACGACCTTGCCTTCAAGGTGGTTCATGGGGATCTCCCAGTGACAGGGGCAGCGCGTCGGCCCCTGGTGAGGGCTGGACGGCCGGTGCGGAGCTGGGCGGGGGTCAGTGCTTGCGGCGCTTGACGACGTAGGCGTACTGGTCGGGCCAGCGCGGCTCGGCGCCGAGTGCGAGGGCGGCGTGCTGCGGCCAGTAGGGGTCGCGCAGCAGTTCACGGCCGAGCAGGACGGCGTCCGCCTGCCCGGAGGTGATGATCTCTTCGGCCTGGTGGGGGTCGGTGATGATGCCTACGGCGGCGGTGGGGATGCCGGCCTCGTTGCGGGCCCGGGCGGCGAACGGCACCTGGTAGTTCGGCCCGGCGACGATCTTCGCGTCGCGGACCATGCCACCGGTCGAGACGTCGAGCAGGTCGACGCCGTGAGCGGTCAGTTCCTTGGCGAGGCGGACGGTGTCCTCACCGGTCCAGCCCTCGCGGGGGTCCTCGGGGTTCTCGGTCAGCCAGTCGGTCGCCGAGGTGCGGAAGAAGACCGGCAGCTCGGCGGGCCACACGGCGCGCACCGCGTCGACGACCTCCAGGGCGAAGCGGATGCGGTTCTCGAAGCTGCCGCCGTAGGCGTCGGTGCGGTGGTTGGAGACCGGGGAGAGGAAGGAGTTGATGAGGTAGCCGTGGGCGCCGTGCACCTCGGCGACCTGGAAGCCGGCGGCCAGGGCGCGCTTGGCGGAGGCGGCGAAGTCGGCTGCAAGCTGCTGGATCTCGGCGACGGTCAGCTCGTGCGGGACGGGCAGGCCGTCGTACGCGACCGTGCTGGGCGCCACCGTCTGCCAGCCGCCCTCGCTCTGGGGCACGTACC
Organism: Streptomyces sp. NPDC048484; assembly: GCF_040651415.1. Classification (NCBI taxonomy): domain Bacteria; kingdom Bacillati; phylum Actinomycetota; class Actinomycetes; order Kitasatosporales; family Streptomycetaceae; genus Streptomyces; species Streptomyces sp. NPDC048484. The sequence goes on along the minus strand of NZ_JBEZJY010000026.1, from coordinate 83,100 downwards.
GGTCGGACAGCCAGGGCTTGTCCACCGACGCCTTGCGGCCGGCGTGGGCGAGCTGGATGGCCGGGACGGCGCCGTACGCCTTGATGGCCTGGGTGATCCTGGCGAACGCCTCCTGCTGACGGTCGTTCCACAGGCCCAGGTCCCAGGGGCTGATCCGTCCGTCGGGGCGGACCCCGGTGGCCTCGGCCATGACCAGGCCCGCGCCTCCGGCAGCGCGCGAGGCCAGGTGGGCGAGGTGGAAGTCGGTCGGCGCGCCGGTCTCCGGGCCCGTGGCGGCGGCGGAGTACATGCACATCGGCGACATCCACACCCGGTTGGGTATCTGGAGGGAGCGCAGCTTGAGGGGGGTGAACAGAGTACTCACGGTGTTTCTCTTTCAGGTGGGGCATCGCCGGCCGGGACAACGGCGTCGAGGGGGAGATGAGGGGAGACGCGGAGTGGGCGGGTCAGTGGGCGGCGTGGGCTGCCACGGCGTCCGCGATGGGAGTGCTGCCGCCGATGACCTCGACGGTCCGGCCGGTCAGCCGCGATTCGTCGAGCAGTGCCAGCAGGATCGCCGCGCCGCGGTCCACGCTGTCCTTACGGCCCACCGAACTCCCGGGGCCCGCTCCGGCGGCGAACACCACCGCGCCGGCACCCGTCAGATGCCGGGCGACCTCGTCACTGGTGGCCTTCTCCAGATCCACGAGCCGGGCCTGGGCCCCGGCCTTCTCCAGCGCCTCGGCCTGGGCCGGGTTGCGGATGAGGCCGGTGACCACATCGCCGCGCTCGGTCAGGAGCTGCTCCAGGAGGAGGGCGACCTTGCCGTGTCCTCCGGCGATGACGACCTTCATGATCAGGCCGGCAGACGGGTGTCGAGGACGAAGCTGACCTCGATGAGCTGTCCGGGGAAGAACAGCGTGGCGACGCCGATCGTGCTGCTGGTGGGGCGGTGGTCGCCGAAGTAGGCCAGGTTCGCCGCAGCCATCGCCATGTTGTACTTCGGCAGGTCCACGATGAACTGGGTCTCGGAGACGACCTGGTTACGGGTGGCGCCGTAGTGGGCGAGCACCTTCTCGAAGTTGGCGTAGGACTGCTTCAGCTGGGCGTCGAAGTCGCCGGGGTAGAGGAAGTTGCCCTGCTCGTCGTGGGAGAGCTGCCCGGAGACGTAGATGGTGTCGCCGACCTTGATGGCCTGGGCGAACCCGAACTCCTTCTCGCCGGAGACGTCGTGGCTGTAGGAATCGATGGCGGTCATGGTGCTTCTCCTTGCTGATGGTGCTGTGGTTGAGATGCGGGTGTGAGCTCAGGCGGCCGTGAGGCGGGTGACGGCGTCCGCGACAGGGGTGTCACCGGAGGTGAGCTCGACGATCACGCGGCTGAGGGCCGGAGCGTGCAGGGCGGCGTCGAGGAACGCGGCGACGTCGTCGCGGTGCACGTCGCCGTACTCGACGGCAGGACCGGCGGTGACGTGGCCGGTGCCGGGGGTGTCCAGGAGGGTTCCGGGACGGACGATCAGCCAGTTCAGGTCGGTGCGTGTCAGATAGACGTCGGCGGTTTTCTTGACCTTGATGTAGTGCTCGAAGCCCTCACTACGTGTCCCGTCGCGCAGCGCGTCGGGGAACACCGAGACGAGGACGAACCGCGACACCCCGGCCAGCGTGGCCGCGTCGGCGGCCTTTTGAAGACCGCGGCCGTCGATCAGGGTCGTCTTGTCCTGACCGGTGCCGTGTGCGCCGGCCGAGAAGACCACGGCGTCATGGCCGCGCATCTTCTTGGCCAGGTCGTCGACCGAGTCGGCGATGAGATCACCGATCACCGGAGTCCCGCCGGCCGCCTGTACGGTCTCGCCCTGAGCGGGCCGGCGGTGCATGCCGGTCACGAGGTCACCGCGTTGGGTGAGGAGTTGAGCGAGGCGGCAGCCGACTCCTCCGGCGGCGCCGATCTGGAACACCTTCATGAGCTCGTCCCGTCTTTCGCGTGCGGGGGTGGATGGTGCCGACCGCCGGTCAGACGGCGAACACCTGGGAGTCGTCGGCGAACGCCTTGAACTCCAGTGCGTTGCCGGCCGGGTCGAGGAGGAACATCGTCCACTGCTCGCCCGTCTGGCCCGCGAAACGCACGTACGGCTCGATGACGAACTCGGTGCCCGCCGCCCGCAGCCGCTCAGCAAGCTCCTGGAACGCCTCGACCGTCAGGACCAGACCGAAGTGCGGCACCGGGACGTCGTGGTCGTCGACCGGGTTGTGTATGCGCTGCGCGCGCCCCGGCGCGAGGTGCGTGACGAACTGGTGGCCGAGCAGATTCCAGTCCACCCACGTCTCCGCGCTGCGACCCTGCTCCAGCCCTAGGACGTCGCCGTAGAAGCGGCGCGCGGCGGCCAGGTCATCGACCGGAACGGCCAGGTGAAAGCGGGGGATCGGGGAGTCGAGAACGGTCATGACACTGCCTTCCTGCCGGGAGCGGAGTGGCCCGTGGGCGATCCTGCTCGACTTGTCCTAATGTTGACATTACGACAACGTTCGAATGTTAACATTAGGCCATTGGTGGAGGAGGTGCAATTCGGACATGAGTGATCAGGGCAAGGTGGCCCCGGCCCGCCGCCGGGGTCTGGCCGACGAGGTCGCTGACCGCATCCGCGAGGCCATCTTCAACGGGGCCTATGCCCCGGGCGAGCAGCTGCGCGAGGTAGAACTGTCCGGCGAGATGGACGTCAGCCGCGGCCCGGTGCGCGAGGCGCTACGGCTCCTTGAGCGCGAGGGACTGGTGCACTGCGCCTGGCACCGGGGCACGACGGTGACGACGCTGTCCGCCGAGGACGTAGCCGAACTCGACAGCCTGCGCGGCGCACTGGAGGACCTCGCCGTCCACCAGGTGATCGCCCACGCCTCGGACGAGGATCTCGCGTCCATCGCGAAGACGGCCGACATGATGGAGCGAGCCGGCGACGCACACGAAATGGTGCGCCTGGACATCGCCTTCCACGACGCGGTGTTCGCCGCCGCAGGACACCAGCGCCTCGCCGACGCCTGGGACGGCATACGGTGCCAGGTCCACCTGTTCCTGCTGACCCGGATCGGCCGCAGCACTGCCGGCTACCTCGACTGCATCCCGCGCGAGCACCACGGACTCGTCACCGCGCTGCGCGCCCGGGACACCAGCACCGCCCTCGACCTCTTCGCAGCACACCGCCGCCACGCCGTCGACGTAGTCGCCGTAACCACCGCCTGAGCTCGCCATCATGTCCGGTTCGGCGGGAGGCCGTGCGGAAAAGGGCCTGCCACGGCAGGCGCACCTCGCCGCGCGGCCGACCCAACGAGCTGGCTGGCCCGCTCACGCCGCCTCAACCGCGACCACGAACGCCGCCCCGACCACCACGCCCAGATGGTGTGGTGGGCCGCCGCGATCAGACTGTCCCGGCGCCTGGCCGGAGAAGCGTCCCGGCCGACTGCTCCGGGCTCAGGCATGAACCGTCAGTCCTTCTCCCGCACCAGCAAGCCCCACTTCTCCAGCCGCGTAGGCACGGTGCCGGATCTTCTCCACCTCGTTCTTGATCTCCGCTTCCCGGCCCACCGCCCGCGTCAGCTCCACCCCGTTCACCGGCCCCGAAGCGGCCACCACCGCGGCGAACACCTCCCGATAGACGTTCTGAACAAGCTGCGCCACCGCCGGGTATAGGCCCGTCTGCCGGGAGAGGGCGGAGGGCGCATCTGTTGAGACAGGCGTGGTGTCGGTGGGACAGGCGTGGTGCCGGCCAGGAGGAGAGGTGAGGGCCGAACACGTCTGGCTCCGCGACCTGCGCCGAGCTCGGGTGGCCACCCGTCACAGTCCGGGGCGTGCGACGATGCCGGTATGAATCGCCTGGCCAGCTCCCAGTCGCCGTACCTGCTGCAGCACGCCACCAACCCGGTCGACTGGTGGCCGTGGGGGGAAGAGGCGTTCGCGGAGGCGGCGCGGCGCAACGTACCCGTGCTGCTGTCGGTCGGCTACTCCGCGTGCCACTGGTGCCACGTAATGGCCCACGAGTCCTTCGAGGACCAGGAGACCGCCGACTACCTCAACGCGCACTTCGTCGGCGTCAAGGTCGACCGCGAAGAGCGGCCCGACGTCGACGCGGTCTACATGGAAGCCGTGCAGGCGGCCACCGGTCAGGGAGGCTGGCCCATGACCGTCTTCCTCACGCCCGACGCCGAGCCGTTCTACTTCGGCACCTACTTCCCGCCCGAGCCCCGGCACGGCAGCCCCTCCTTCCGGCAGGTCCTCGAAGGCGTGCGCAGCGCGTGGACCGACCGGCGGGACGAGGTCGCCGAGGTCGCCGGGAAGATCGTGCGCGACCTCGCCGACCGGGAGATCGGCTTCGGCGACGCGCAGGTGCCGGGCGAGGGCGAGCTGGCGCAGGCGCTGCTCGGCCTCACCCGCGAATACGACGCCGCACACGGCGGCTTCGGCGGGGCGCCCAAGTTCCCGCCGTCCATGGCTGTCGAGTTCCTGCTGCGGCATCACGCGCGCACCGGGGCCGAGGGCGCGCTGCAGATGGCCGCCGACACCTGTGAGCGGATGGCCCGTGGCGGTATCTACGACCAGCTCGGCGGCGGCTTCGCCCGCTACTCCGTCGACCGTGAGTGGATCGTGCCCCATTTTGAGAAGATGCTGTACGACAATGCGCTTTTGTGCCGGGTGTACGCGCATCTGTGGCGAGCCACCGGGTCGGACCTCGCCCGCCGGGTCGCCCTGGAAACCGCCGATTTCATGGTCCGTGAACTGCGGACGAACGAGGGCGGGTTCGCCTCCGCGCTCGACGCCGACAGCGACGACGGCGCCGGGAAGCACGTCGAGGGCGCCTACTACGTGTGGACGCCGCGGCAGCTGCGCGAGGTGCTCGGTGAGCAGGACGCCGCACTCGCCGCCGACTACTTCGGCGTGACCGAGCAGGGCACCTTCGAGGAGGGCGCCTCCGTCCTGCAACTGCCGCAGCACGAGGGCGTGTTCGACGCCGACCGGATCGAGTCCGTAAAGGCCCGGCTGAAGGAGGCGCGCGACGGCCGCCCAGCCCCCGGCCGCGACGACAAGATCGTCGCCGCCTGGAACGGGCTGGCGATCGCCGCGCTGGCCGAGGCCGGCGCGTACTTCGACCGGCCCGACCTGGTCGACGCGGCGCTCGGGGCGGCCGACCTTCTCGTACGCCTCCACCTGGACGAGCACGCGCGACTCGCCCGTACCAGCAAGGACGGCCGGGTCGGCGCACCCGCGGGCGTGCTGGAGGACTACGCGGATGTGGCGGAGGGGTTCCTCGCGCTGGCCTCGGTGACCGGTGAGGGTGTCTGGCTGGATTTCGCCGGTTTCCTGCTCGACCACGTCCTCGTTCAGTTCACCGACGAGAAGTCGGGCGCGCTGTACGACACCGCTGCCGACGCCGAGAAGCTCATCCGGCGCCCGCAGGATCCGACGGACAACGCCACGCCCTCGGGCTGGAGCGCGGCCGCCGGAGCCCTGCTGGGCTACGCGGCCCAGACCGGCTCGGAACCCCATCGGGTCACCGCGGAAAGGGCGTTGGGAGTGGTGAAGGCGCTCGGTCCGCGCGTCCCGCGTTTCATCGGCTGGGGCCTGGCCACCGCCGAGGCCCAGCTCGACGGGCCGCGTGAGGTGGCCGTCGTCGGACCGGCCGACGACCCGGCCACCAGGGAACTCCACCGCATCGCCCTGCTGGCCACCGCACCTGGCGCGGTCGTCGCCGTGGGCGCTCCGGACAGTGACGAACTCCCGCTGCTCGCGAACCGATCACTCGTCGACGGTGAACCGACCGCGTATGTCTGCCGTAACTTCACCTGTGACGCCCCGACGACCGATGCCGACCGACTCCGGACGGCACTGGGCGGCACTGGGGCGCTGAGTTCGCCTTCGTGAGAGGGAGTTGCCTTCGTGAGAGGGAGTTGCCCTCCGCCCCGTTCGAGGGGCGGAGGGCAACTCCCTCTGCTTCGACGAACCCGCGCTACTCGGTTCGCGGCACGAGCCCGTGCTCCAGGACGTTCAGGGCGCGGTCGACGAGGTCGGAGAAGTCGTCCTCGTGATGGTGTTCGGCCCAGTAGAGGGACACCTCCATCAGGCCGCCGATGAGGGACATCGCGAAGACGCGTACCTCGAAGCTGTCGGGGCCCCGGTTGGTGCGCTCGCCGATGACCTGGCAGAGCAGGCGGCTCGTGACCGACATGCTCTCCATCATCCGTGAGCGCACGGCGGGCACCTCGGCCATCAGCCTGGTCCGCACCCGGGTGACCTCGGGGTCGTCGGCCATCCCGGCGGCCACGGCCTTCGTCAGCACGTACCTCAGGGAGTCCATGGGCGGCTCGTCCGTCGGCCGTGCCCGCAGCTCCGACTCCAGCAGCGGGTCGTACTCGTCCGTGAGGACGATGTCCTCCTTGGTCGGGAAGTAGCGGAAGACCGTGGACGGCGACACCTCCGCGAGCTCGGCGATCTGCTCGATCGTCGTGGCGTCGTACCCCTGCTCCTCGATCAGCTGGTAGGTCGCGTCACGGATCGCCGTCCGTGTCTTGATCTTCTTCCGCTCGCGAAGTCCCAGCTGGGGGCGGTCGGCGGGGATGGAGGTACGTGCGGCCGTCATGGGGGTCATTGTCGGCCATCGGCCGGGGAGGGTGCCATGTCCGGGGCCGGCTTCTCCTCCTCCTCTTCCTCCTCGGGCCCCGTGACGTCCTGCGACCTGGTGTTCGGCAGGAACGCCCCCGCCAGCAGCGCCGTCACGAGCGAAGCGATCCCGCACACCAGCAGGACGAGGCTCATGCCGTGGACGTACGCCGTGTCCGCGGAGGTCACCAGATCGGCGGTGCCCGCCCGTTCGGCGACGAGGTGTGCCGCGACCACGGATTCCCGGGCCGTGTCCGCCGCCCGCTCGGGCAGCCCGGTCACGTCGAGCCGGTCCCGGAACGCCGCGGCCAGCAGACTGCCGAGCAGTGCGATACCGATCGCCCCGCCGACCTGGCGCAGCGTCATGAGGAGCCCGGAGCCGCTGCCCGCCCGGTCCGCGGGCAGGGTGCCCAGTGCCCCGTCCATCGCCGGGACGACGGCGAAGCCGAAGCCGAGGCCCGCGATCGACAACCACAGCGCCGTGAAGCCGTACCCGGACTCGACCGTCGTACGACTCCCGAGGAACGCTGCGAAGGCCAGCACCACCAGACCGGCGCTCACCACGCCACGCGACCCGAACCGCGCCACGACCGGCTGGGCCGTCCTCGCCGCGACCATCAGCCCGCCCATCATCGGCAGCATGCGTACGCCTGTGCCGAGGGCGTCGTTGCCGAGGACGGCCTGCAGATAGGGCGGCAGCACGAACATCAGGCCGGACAGGACGAACATCACGAGCGTCGCCGCGACCGTGTTGAGCACGAAGCCGCGGTGCGTGAGCAGGGACATGTCGAGCATGGGGCGGGCGGAGCGGCGTTCGCGCCGGACGAGCAGGGCGAGCAGAGCGACGGCTCCGGCGATCAGACCGAGCACGAGCGGGTCGCCCCAGCCGCGGGTCGGCGCCTCGATGATCGCGTAGATCAGGGCGCCGAGCCCCGCCGCGGTGAGCGCGGTGGAGACGGCGTCGACCTTCGGGGAGGCCGGGTCGCGGGTCTCGGGCAGCAGGAACAGGCAGGCGGCGATGCCGATGGCGGCCATCGGGACGTTGATCAGGAAGACCGAGCCCCACCAGAAGTGGTCGAGCAGCCAGCCTCCGATGATCGGGCCGAGCGGCATGCCGAGCGCGGACGCGGCCGAGATGACGCCGACCGCCTTGGTGCGCTCGGTGGGCGGGAAGAGCGAGGGCAGGACGGACAGGGCGAGCGGCATCACCAGCGCGCCGCCCAGGCCCATCACCGCACGGGCGACGACGACCCAGGTCACATCACCGGCCAGCGAACCGAGCAGTGAGCCTGCGAGGAAGATGCCGAGCCCGGCCATCAGCATCCGGCGCCGCCCGAACCGGTCGCCGAGCAGCCCGGCGGGAAGCATCAGCGCCGCGAAGACGACGACGTACGCATCCGCCATCCACTGCTGTTCACCGGTGCTCGCGCCCAACTGCCCGGCCATGGTCGGAAGCGCCACGTTGAGGATCGTCATGTCGAAGCCGAGGACGAGCATGCTCGCGACCAGGGCACCCAGGGCCCACCAGCGGCGGGGGTCGAGGGCTGGATCGGTTTGCTTGATGACAGTAGCCATGAAATGAGAGTAACTCCCAAAAAGTAGTAACTGTCAATTCATTACTCGCCGGGTTGGCTGGGGTTTGGCCGGGCTGTCGGCTGCGGGCACGCGAAAGGGCCCCGCCGCGCGCTGCGGTGGGGCCCATTTGTCGAGAGGGTGTGGTTTGTCGAGGGGGTGCGGGTGGTGGTCCGCGGGTGCAGGTGGCTGTCCGTGGTCGGTCTGTGGCTAGCTGTACTGGTACGGCTAGCTGTACTGGTAGGCCACTATCGAGATCCCGATGTAGTGCGCGATGAACGCCGCGAGGGTGAGGGAGTGGAAGACCTCGTGGAAGCCGAACCAGCGCGGTGACGGGTTGGGGCGCTTGAGTGCGTAGATCACGCCCCCGGCGCTGTAGAGGAGTCCGCCCACGATCACGAGGACCAGGACGGCGATGCCGCCGGCCCGCATGAAGTCGGGGAGGAAGAAGACGGCCGCCCAGCCCATCGCGATGTAGCACGGGGTGTAGAGCCAGCGTGGGGCGCCGATCCAGAAGACGCGGAAGGCGATGCCCGCGAGCGCCGCGCCCCAGATGCCCCACAGCAGCCAGCGGCCCTTGCTCTCCGGGAGCAGCAGCATCGTCAGCGGCGTGTACGAGCCCGCGATGATGAGGAAGATGTTCGCGTGGTCGAGTCTGCGCAGCACACCGTCCATGCGTGGACTCCAGGTGCCGCGATGGTAGATCGCGCTGACCCCGAACAGCAGGCAGGCCGTGAGGACGAAGATCGCGCAGGCCGCACGGGCGCGGGTCGACCCGGCCAGTGCCGTCAGCACCAGGCCGGAGACGAGGACCGCGGGAAACATCCCGGCGTGCAGCCAGCCGCGCAGCCGTGGTTTGACGGGGTGCGGCAGGGAGAGCGCTTCGGCGACACGGTCGACGGCAGGCGTGTCCGCAGAGGCGTCGGAACTGGGCGCAGTCATGGAACCCATCGTACCTACGGAACCGTAGGTTACATATCAGTCCACCCGATAAGAGGGGTGCCAAGTGGCCGGTGTCTCATGGCGCGTCGCGTGTCGCACGTCGGGCCTGGTGGCGGGTGGGCAGGAAAAGGACTTTGTGCATGTCGGGCGGCAAGGTCGGGCGAACAAGTGGTGATGCTCACGCTGCTCAGGTGTGAGGCCCTCTGGACATATGCGCGGACCCGTCGGATGATCAAATGAGTGCGGTCGGCACCGGATGAGCGCCAGGAAGATCGATATCTGCCGGAAAGATCGGTAAGGGTCGGTTACGTGAAGCATCCGGGTCGCAGCCCCCACGGGGCACAAAAACCCAAAACCCCTCATCTAGGAGCGATCGTGGCGCGCGACATCGCGGCTCCCTCTTCGACCACCGGCCCCACCACCGGCCCCACCACTCACAAGGAACTGATCTCGTGGGTCAACGAGATCGCCGAACTGACGCAGCCGGACAGTGTGGTCTGGTGTGACGGCTCAGAGGCCGAATACGAGCGACTGAGCGAGGAGCTCGTCCGCAAGGGCACCTTCCGGAAGCTCGACCCGATCAAGCGCCCCAACTCCTACTACGCGGCCTCCGACCCGACCGATGTCGCGCGGGTCGAGGACCGGACGTTCATCTGCTCCGACAAGGAGGAGGACGCGGGCCCGACCAACCACTGGAAGGACCCCGCGGAGATGCGGGAGGTCTTCCAGGGCAAGGAGGGCAACGGGGGACTCTTCCGTGGCTCGATGCGCGGCCGGACGATGTACGTCGTCCCGTTCTGCATGGGCCCGCTCGGCTCCGACCTCTCCGCCATCGGCGTCGAGATCACCGACTCCGCGTACGTCGCCGTGTCCATGCGCACCATGACCCGTATGGGTCAGCCGGTCCTGGACGAGCTCGGCTCCGACGGTTTCTTCGTGCGTGCTGTGCACACGCTCGGAGCGCCGCTGGAGGAGGGCGAGGCGGACGTGCCGTGGCCCTGCAACTCCACCAAGTACATCTCGCACTTCCCCGAGACCCGCGAGATCTGGTCGTACGGCTCGGGCTACGGCGGCAACGCGCTGCTCGGCAAGAAGTGCTACGCCCTGCGCATCGCCTCTGTCATGGCCCGCGACGAGGGCTGGCTGGCCGAGCACATGCTGATCCTCAAACTGACGCCCCCGCAGGGCGGGTCGAAGTACGTGGCGGCGGCCTTCCCGTCGGCCTGCGGCAAGACGAACCTCGCGATGCTGGAGCCGACGGTCCGCGGCTGGACCGTCGAGACCATCGGCGACGACATCGCCTGGATGCGCTTCGGCGAGGACGGCCGGCTGTACGCCATCAACCCCGAGGCCGGCTTCTTCGGCGTCGCGCCCGGCACAGGCGAACACACCAACGCCAACGCGATGAAGACGCTGTGGGGCAACTCCGTCTTCACCAACGTCGCCCTGACCGACGACAACGACATCTGGTGGGAGGGCATGACGGAGGAGACCCCGGCCCACCTGACGGACTGGAAGGGCAACGACTGGACACCGGAGTCCGGTACGCCCGCCGCGCACCCCAACGCCCGCTTCACCGTCCCCGCCGCGCAGTGCCCGATCATCGCGCCCGAGTGGGAGGACCCCAAGGGCGTGCCGATCTCGGCGATCCTGTTCGGCGGACGACGCGCCACGGCCGTACCGCTGGTGACGGAGTCCTTCGACTGGAACCACGGTGTCTTCCTGGGCGCCAACGTCGCCTCCGAGAAGACCGCCGCCGCCGAGGGCAAGGTGGGCGAGCTGCGCCGCGACCCCTTCGCGATGCTCCCCTTCTGCGGCTACAACATGGGCGACTACATGGGCCACTGGGTAGATGTCGCCAAGGACAAGGACCAGTCCAAGCTCCCGAAGATCTACTACGTCAACTGGTTCCGCAAGAACGACGCGGGCAAGTTCGTCTGGCCCGGCTTCGGCGAGAACAGCCGAGTCCTGAAATGGATCGTGGACCGACTCGACGGGCGGGCCGAGGGCGTCGAGACCCCCATCGGCGTCCTCCCCGCCAAGGGCGCCCTCGACACGGAGGGTCTCGACCTCTCCGAGTCCGACCTCGACTACCTCCTCACCGTCGACAAGGAGGTCTGGCGCGAGGAGGCGGCGCTCGTTCCCGAGCACCTCAACACGTTCGGCGACCACACGCCGGTGGAGCTGTGGGACGAGTACCGGGCGCTGGTGAAGCGCCTGGGCTGAGGCGTGTGGGGCTTCTTTCGCCCCCGCCGCCCCTACCCGTCCCGACCTCGGGGGCTCCGCCCCCGAACCCCCGGTCCCCAAAGGCCGGACGGGCTGGAGTTCCAGCTCGTCCGGCCTTTGAGGATGAGCGCGCAAGCGCGATGCGGGGGCCGGCAGCCCCCAGGGACGGGACGGGCAGGGGCGCCGGGGGCGAGAGAAACCGGCCGTCACCACCGACTACGCGCGGTCCTCCAGATACCGCGTGTGAGACTCCTGACGTCGGGCCTCCGTCTCCCGGAGGCTCGCCGCCAGGACCGACACCTCCTCGTGCAGCAGAGCAAGCTGCCGTTCGAGATGCCGCTCCGGCGCCTCCGTGCCGGGCGCGAGTCGCGCCCACCACCGCGTCCGTACGAACGTGTCGACAGCCTCCGGTATGTCCGTCCGCACGGCCCGCGACAGCGCGTGCACCCCCTCCGGGTCCCGCGCGAGGATCTCCGCGACCCAGCCGGGATCGAGCAGCGCGGCGAGCAGCTCGGTCAGCTCGGTGAGCCGTCCGGCGGCGGCGGGCGGCAGTTCGACGTCCGCCAGGTAGGACCGCAGCTTCCCGAAGTCCCAGCGCACCGCGTCCAGCTGCGCGGACGGGTCCGGGAAGTCCGGGAGTGGTGGCCGCTCCGGCGGGGCGAGCAGCGCGCCCGCGCCGTACAGGCCCGCGACGACGAACGGCCAGTACGCGCCGGCCACTCCCGCGAAGGTCAGTGCGAGGCCGGTGATTCCGCAGGCGCTGCCGGTGAGGTTCTTGCGGGACTCCAGGTAGCCGAGGAGCTTGTTGTTCCTGTTGTTCCTGTTGGGCCTATTGGTAGCCACGGATCTCCTTGAAGGCGCCGGCGAGCGAGCCCTGCTGGGCGTCGAAGAGCCGGCCGCCAGTCAGGTCGGCGATGTGTTCCAGCTCGCCGCGGTCGGAGTCGCCGAAGAGGATCGGGAAGATGGGGATCTCCCGCTCGCCTTCCGACAGCCCGCCGTAGAAGCCGTCGAACTCCGCCGGGCCCGCGCCCTTCGTGTTCTCGCCGTCCGTCATCAGCACGATCGACGTGAACGTGTCGTCGTCCGTCCCCAGCTGCTCGTACGCCTTCTGCAGCGACGTGTAGATCGCGGTGTCGCCCTCGGCCGTGAGCGCCGCGGTGTCGCGGCGGATCGCGTCCAGCCCCGAGCGCGGGTTCCCGGGCCGCACCAGATGCGTGGTGACGTTCTTGACCGCCGAGCCGAACGGCATCAGCGTCACCTCCTCGCGTTCGCGGAAGTCGCCGGTGAGGTCGGTGAGCGCCTTCTTCAGCCGGTCGAGCCGCCCGTCCTCGCCCATCGAGCCCGAGGTGTCGAGCACGTAGACGGTCCGGGAGGGGCGGCGCAGCTTGTTCTCGTAGGCGTCGAGGAGCCCGTCGGCGACGGAACGGCTGCCCGGGAAGGGGAGTTCGCGCCGCCGGGCGGTGTCGAGGCCCGCCGCGGGCGGCACGGAGGGGACGACGGGACGGCGGAGGGTGCTGTCGGTGATCAGCCGCTGGGTCGCCGGGGTGCGCAGGGCCTCGGTGAGGCGGCGGACGTCGTCGCGGACCTCCCGGCTCGTGGAGGTGAGCGAGGAGAGCGGATAGCCGGCGGTGAGCACTCCGTCGCGCGGGCGGATCACCGTCAAGTCCTTCTTCGACTTGAGCGACTTCAGCACCGACTCGTAGTTGAGCAGTGCGTCGACGTCACCGCGCCGGTCGTACGCCTGCGCCAGCCAGCCGGAGGATCCGGACGTCAGCTGCTGGCCCTTGAAGAACTCCGTCAGTCTGGGCGTCGCCTGCCGCACGTCCGCGTCCGTGAGCGCGGACTGGGCGCCGGAGAGGGCCGACGCCACCGATACGAGGGTGGAGAAACCCGAGTGGGAGCGGGACGGGTCGGTCATGCCGTAGGTCAGCCCGCCGCCGCGCACCGCTTCCTCGATGTCGGCCCAGGTGACGTCCTGCGGCTTCCAGCCCAGCTGCCGTACGGTGGCGGCCTTCACGCCGATGGCCAGCGGACTGGTCATGACCGGAGTCTGGGACACGACCTGCCTCGCGGCGGCGGGGTCGAGACGCAGGTAGTCGTTGGAGGAGAGCCAGATCGCGTCGTACGCACCCTTTGCCTTGCCCGCAGCGAGGAGGCCGACCGCGTCCAGGGTGCCCATGTAGGTGGGGCGTACCTCGATGCCGGTGTCCTCGCGGACCTGGTCCAGGACGCCCTTCATGTCGGCGAGTTCGCTGGAGGCGAGGATGCGCAGCGTGCCGGGCTCGGGCCCGTTGGCAGGGCCCGGCTGCTCCGCCGCCGACGTACAGCCGGCCGTCACCAACGCCAGGGCGACGGCGGCCACGGCACCACGAGCCGTACCAGTCCGGACAGTGCCGCCCCGTCTGAAGTCGGAGCTCATGCGAGGCCTCCTTCCAGCGCGCCCTGCGAGCGGCTGCGCTCCAGATACGCCGTGGCGTGCTGGAGTTCGGAGGCCAGGGAGTCCACCGTCGCCGCCATGGACTCCGTGGCCCGCACCTTGTACGTGTCGATGGCGTCGAGGGTCTGGTAGATCTGCTGGAAGGCCGAGCGCAGCGTCTCCGCTCCGACGGCCGGGTCGGCGGCGATGCGCTGGATCTCGCCGCTCTGCGTGGCGAGCATCTCGGCGTTGCCGCGGATGAGGTCCTCCGTGGTGCCGCGCAGCGCGTCGACCTGCTCGACGACCTTGCGCTGGTTGTCGAGGGCGGAGGCGAGCATCACGGAGATGCGCAGCGCGGAGACCGTGGTGGTGGCCGCACGGTCGACGCCCTTGATCAGCTCCTCGTTGTTGCGGCGGACGACGTCCATCGCCAGATAGCCCTGGGCGCACACCGCGAGCTGGGTGAGCAGGTCCTGGTGCTTCTGCCGTACGGGGAAGAGGACGTCGGCGCGCAGGTGGTCCGCCTGGGCGGGGTCGGTCGCTTCGACGCCGGCGATGTGCCCCTCGACCGCCGCGTCCAGGGCCTCGGTGAGGACGACGTACTCCTGGAGCTTGCCCATCGAGTCCCAGAGGCGGACGCGTTCCGTCTGCAACGCGGCGTTGTCGCGGCGCAGTTCGTCCTGGCCGCCGCGCAGGGAGCCGACGATCTTGTTCAGCGTGCCCTGCGCGGACGCGTACTTGGCCACGTGGTCGCGGAGCCTGTTGCCGCCCGGCAGCCGGGACAGCAGCTTGCGTGCTTTGCCGCCGGGCAGGTCGCGCGGGTCCAGGTCCTCGACGGTGCGCCGGAGTTCGACGAGCGAGGTCGAGACGCGGGACCGGGCGTCCTCTCCGTTCGCGGGCAGGTCGCGGATCGTGCGCTCCAGCATGCGGTTCGACTGGGCGGCCGCGGCGCGCATCTCACCCGAGCCGAGTGCGACGATCTCGCCGATCCTCCCGGCGAACTCGGGGGAGCGGGCGTCGAGCACGGCGAGTCCGTCGACGTACTCGGCGGCCTTGCGTGCCATGTCGGTACGGACCGACTCGTCGACCGGTACGAGTCCGCCGGCCTTGTCCCTCGGCACGGCCGCGACGGCCTCCGGAGGGGTGAGAGTGAAAGTGTTCTCTGCGCTGCTCACTTGCTGTTTCCCCCTACTCCCGGGCCCGGCGCGCCATCTCGTGCAGCACCTTGGAGGCGGGCACGGGCGCCTGCCGGACGCCGGTCAGCTTCTGGTTGAGATACGTGGTGTGGGCGTCGGTGGCCGCCGCGAACTCGACGGCCGCGCCCTGTGGCCTGAACCCGTGCCGCACCGCGAGCTTCCGCAACTCCTTGTCAGTACCGAGGAGTTCGCCGAGAGCGCGCCCCTCGTCCGTGAGGGGGACGACGGTGTGGTCGCTGTTCGCGGTGGTGTCCGGGTAGAGCACGGTCAGGTCGCCGAGGTCCTGGCCCTGGGCGAGGAGCGAGGCGACCTGGGACTCGTACACGAGGACCAGCGGGTTTCCGGCGCCGCTCACGAAGTCCCTGAACGCCTCGTCCGTGCTGGACTGCTGAGATCCCTGGACGCTGATCAGCTTGCGCATCAGGGGTGCCGTGCGGGCGACGGCCCCGGCGCCGTCGGCGACCCGGCCGCCGTCGGCCACGTAGGAGGCGGCGGCGAGGTACAGCGCGCCCGAGTTCGAACTGGTCGGGTCGGTGGTGGAGATGAACAGCGTGCCGCTCAACTCACCGTGCCGGTCCGACCCCTTGAGCTGCTGCCAGGTCCTGTCGTCCTCGGCGGCCTTGAGGTAGGCGCCCATGTCGAGGGCGCCGTTGCCCGTTTTCCCCAGGGTCGCGAGGCCGTTGCCCGCCAGTACCTCGGCGGCGCTCCGGTGCGCCACGACCACGAGGGGCGAGTAGAAGGGGCGCGGCAGCGGCTGCCGTACGCCGTACTTCGCGGCCAGTTCCCCGGCGGGCGTCCGGCTGGAGGGGAAGGCGAAGTCGTACCCCTTGAGGTCGAGTCCTTCCATGGCCCAGGACCCGGAGGTCTCGGTCCTCACGGTGTAGCCCCTGGCAGCCAGGGCCTTCACCACACCGGGGTCGGCGAAGAACTCCGCCTTCTCCGACCCGATCACTCCTCGCACGGTCGTCGTTGCCGTGCTGCTGTCCTGCTTGTCGCGGCCTGTTACGACGGCTGCTGCCACTCCGCCGATCAGGAACACCGCCAGGACGATGGCGACTATTCGTCTCACACCCGGAGCCTGCTCCCGGAACCCAACGTTCCCCGTTGTTTCGGGTGAACAGAGGGTGACTACCCCATCTCAGTATGAAACCGGAGCGGGATCTTCCCTTCGCGGCCTTCCTTCGGCCGTTCGGCCCTTCGGCTGGGGCACCCGGTCCGCGCGTCGCTGCGGGTGCGCGCGGACCGGGGCCGATCGAGGGAGCCCAGCGCTGGAGAGCCCGGGGCTCAGTGGGAACCAGGGCTCGGTGGGACCCGGGGCTCAGTGAGAGGTGAGAGCGGGTGTCTCCGCGGTCGCCGCGTGTGCGTCCATGCGCTCGGCGGCCAGAATCGCGGCCGCCGTGTCCGCGCGGGACGCCGCGACGAGGAGGGCGCGGCCCGCGAGGGCGTGCGCCCGCTGGTGGAGCCCGGCGGCAAGCGGTTCGCGGCCGGTGGCGACGGCGACGGCTGCACGGAGCGGCGGGCGGCCGTCGCGCAGGCGGGTCACCTGCTCGGCCAGCCGCTCCGCGGCGACATCGAGCTCGTCCGACGGCTCGAGCCCGCGGAGCTCGTCCGTGACCGCGAGCAGAGCCGCCAGATGACCGGCGAGCTGGATGTCCAGCTCCTCTTCGCGCGACCGATGGGGGAAGTCGGCGGTGCCGGCCATCGCGTGGACCGACTTGGTGCGGATCGGTTCGTACATGGGAGATGGCCTCCTGTGTGCCTGACAGGAAGCCATCCTAGCTTGGATTTCGTCTAAAGTTGAGTAGATTCGGAAAACGACCCCCGTTGACCACGCGGAGTGACCATGAGGTCGGTGGACGGGCATGGAATGTGACCGGGCGTCAGCTTTGCCCGTACCCGTCCAGGAAGTTTCCGATCCGCGTCACCGCGTCCGTCAGGTCCCGGGCCGTGGGCAGGGTGACGACCCGGAAGTGGTCCGGTTCCGGCCAGTTGAAGCCCGTGCCCTGCACCACCATGATCTTCTCGGTGCGCAGCAGGTCCAGCACCATCCGCCGGTCGTCCTTGATCTTGAAGACCTTCGGATCGAGACGCGGGAAGAGGTAGAGAGCCCCCTTCGGCTTCACGCACGTCACGCCCGGAATCTGCGTCAGCAGCGAGTGCGCCACATCCCGCTGCTCCCGCAGTCGCCCGCCGGGCAGGACGAGGTCGTTGATGGTCTGCCGGCCGCTGAGCGCGGCGACCACACCGTGCTGGCCGGGCATGTTCGCACACAACCGCATGTTGGCGAGGATCGTCAGCCCCTCGATGTACGAGTCGGCGTGCGCCCTCGGCCCCGAGATCGCCATCCAGCCGACCCGGTACCCGGCCACGCGGTACGCCTTCGACATCCCGTTGAAGGTGAGCGTCAGCAGGTCAGGGGCGACCTTGGCGGTCGGCGTGTGCACGGCCTCGTCGTAGAGGATCTTGTCGTAGATCTCGTCCGAGCAGACCAGCAGGTTGTGGCGGCGGGCGATGTCGGTGAGTCCCCGCAGCATCGCCTCGTCGTAGACCGCGCCCGTCGGGTTGTTCGGGTTGATGATCACGATCGCCTTGGTGCGGTCGGTGACCTTCCGCTCCACGTCGGCGAGATCGGGCATCCAGTCGGACTGCTCGTCACAGCGGTAGTGCACGGCCGTGCCGCCGGAGAGGGAGACGGCCGCGGTCCACAGCGGATAGTCCGGTGCCGGTACGAGCACCTCGTCGCCGTCGTCCAGCAGCCCCTGCATCGCCATCACGATCAGCTCGGACACGCCGTTGCCGATGAAGACGTGCTCGACGTCCGTCTCGATGCCGAGGGTCTGGTTGTGCATGACCACGGCCCGGCGCGCCGCCAGTAGGCCCTTCGCGTCCCCGTAGCCGTGCGCCGACGACACGTTGCGGAGGATGTCCTCCAGGATCTCCGGCGGGCAGTCGAAGCCGAACGCGGCCGGGTTCCCGGTGTTCAGCTTGAGGATCGGATGGCCCGCCGCTTCCAGCCGCATCGCCTCCTCAAGTACCGGGCCCCGGATCTCGTAACAGACGTTGGCGAGCTTGGTCGACTGGATCACCTGCATGCCCGTGAGCTTACGGCCGGGTAACGCTTCACGCGGCGTGTTTTCCACCACGTGAGACGGGGCGCTTTGGGCGGTTTCCACCCCCGGCCGGTTCGCCGACCGGTTCCCCGGGTGGTTCGACGGCCGGTTCGATGGCAGGTTCGGTGGCGGGTTCGACGGGCGGCTTGATTCAGCTCCTTGTCCGCCGGATTCTGTCCCTTCAGAATGCGCATGACAAAAACGGGAAGTGGCCGGAAGACCTCCGGCCGCTCACGTCGCAAGAGGGGACCCCACATGAAGAAGCCTCTCCTTGCCGCGCTCGGCGCCCTGGTGATCGCAGGGACGGGCCTGGCAACACCGGCGGCCGCCGCCACGGAGACGTCGACCAGCACCAGTACCAGTACCAGCACCGCCACCAAGGCGCCCGCCGGCGTTCAGGCCGTCACCTTCGCGGGCACCGTGGCGCTCAGCAACTGCTCCGGCTCCGTCGTGCGCTTCTCGGACTCGGAGGACGACGACCCGGCGCTGGTGATGTCGAACGGCCACTGCCTGGAGACCGGCTTCCCGGCGGCCGGCCAGGTCATCGTCGACCGGGCCTCCAGCCGCACCTTCGGCCTGCTGAACTCGGCCGGCACCCGCGTCGCCACCCTGCGCGCCAGCAAGATCACGTACGCCACGATGACCGACACGGACGTCTCCCTCTACCAGCTCACCACCACGTACGGGCAGATCAAGAGCTCGTACGGCATCAGCGCGCTGACACTCAACGACACGCACCCGGTGGCCGGCCGTGCCATCACGGTCGTCTCCGGCTACTGGAAGCGGACCTACGCCTGCAACATCGACGGGTTCGCCTACCGCCTCAAGGAGGGCACCTGGACCTGGAAGGACTCGGTCCGCTACACCTCCGCCTGCCAGACCATCGGCGGGACCTCGGGCTCGCCCGTGATCGACAACGCCACCGGCAACGTCGTCGCCGTCAACAACACCGGTAACGAGGACGGCGGACGCTGCACGGAGAACAACCCGTGCGAGGTGGACGCCAACGGCAACATCACCGTCCGCGCGGGCATCAACTACGGGCAGGAGACCTACCAGATCCCCGCCTGCTTCGGGCTCGACAGCAAACTCGACCTGAGCGCGAGCGGCTGCACCCTGCCCAAGCCGTGATCCGTCAGTAGCGCGCTGGCGGCGGCGGGCGGTCAGCCGGTGGTGGTCCGGCGGACCGCCCGGCCCGCCAGCACGTCCGTCCGGCGGCCGTCCTCGATGACGAAACGGCCGTCGATCAGGACATGCGGGATACCGGTCGGCAGCGTACGGGGGGCGTCGAACGTCGAGCCCGCGGCGACCGTCTGCGGGTCGAAGAGGACCAGGTCGGCGCGGTAGCCCTCACGGACCAGGCCGCGGTCGGGCAGCCGCAGCCGCGCCGCGGGGCGCGACGTCAGATGAGCGACACACTCCTCCAGGCTGAGGACGCCCAACTCCCGTACGTACCGGCCGAGGTACTGCGGGAACGTGCCGTACGCGCGCGGGTGCGGCTTGTCGCCGCGCAGGATGCCGTCCGAGCCGCCGGTGTGGACGCGGTGCCGCATGATCGCCTGCACGTTCTCCTCGTGGCCCACGTGCTGGAGGATCGTCGAGCCGAGACCGTCGTCGAGGAGCAGCCGGCGGGCGGTGGTCCAGGGAGCCTCGCCGCGCGCGTCCGCGGACTGCTGGACCGTGCGGCCCACGTAGGACGAGAGCGCCGGGTCGTTCACGCCCGAGATCTCGATGGTGTCCCATTCGATGGGCACGCCGTGGCAGCCGTCCGCGCCCACGACCTCCATGTGGTGGCGGATCCGTTCGGCCGTCCCGTCGTCCTTCAGCCGGGCGAGAACCGACTCCGGGCCGCCCTCGTTCGCCCAGCTGGGCAGCATCGCCACAAGAGTCGTACATCCCGGGGTGTACGGGTAGGTGTCCAGGCTGATGTCCGCCCCGTCGGCGAGCGCCTTGTCGAGGAGCGCCAGCAGATCAGGACCCTTGCCCTTGTTGACGCCGAAGTTCATGGTGGCGTGCGCGAGGTGGAGCGGGCAGCCCGCCTCGCGGGTCAGGTCCACCATCTCCCGGTACGCGTCGAGGGCGCCGGCCCCGTACGAACGGTGATGCGGGCAGTAGTAGCCGTCGTACTCCGCCACCACCCGGCAGAGTTCGGTCAGCTCGGCGTCCTTGGCGTACATGCCGGGGGTGTAGGTGAGCCCGGACGACATGCCGACCGCGCCCTCGCGCAGGCCGTCGGCGACCAGCTGCCGCATCCGGTCCAGTTCTGCGGGCGTGGCCTCACGGTCGTCCCAGCCGACGGCGAGCATCCGGACGGCGCCCTGCGGAACGAGGTAGGCGGCGTTGACGGCGATGCCCTCACCACCGAAACCGTGATCCAGCCGGTCCAGGTACCCGCCCACCGACCGCCAGGTGAAGTCGATGTCGTCGCCGTCGCCGTTCCAGCCGGTGATCGCCCTGCGGATCTCCGCGAGCGTGCGGTCGTCCACCGGCGCGTACGACAGCCCGTCCTGCCCGATGACCTCCAGCGTCACCCCCTGCGCGGCCTTCGCGCTGTGGTCGGGGTCCCGCAGCAGGGCGAGGTCGCTGTGGGCGTGCATGTCGATGAAACCGGGTGACAGGACGAGGCCCTCGGCGTCCAGCACGCGGCGGGCCTCGGGCCGAAGACAGCCGGCCGCCGCGGCCTCCTGGACCACGGCTGTGATCCTGCCGCCCTCGATCCCCACGTCGGCCCGGTAGGAGGGGCCTCCACTGCCGTCGACGACCTCCGCGTCACGGATGACGAGATCCATCATGGCGGGCTCCTCAAAGCTAGAAGTAGGTGCGGATGTAGTCGACGACCGTGCCGTCCTGCTCCACCACCGGGATCAGCTGCCACTTGTCGAAGGAGGTGCAGGGGTGCGAGAGCCCCATACTCACCCAGTCGCCGACCCGCAGCCCGGTGCCCTCGTCCGTACGGATCCAGGCGTGCTGGTCGGAGAGACCGGTGACGGTGATGCCGTCCGCCGGACGCTCGCCGTCGTCCGCCCGCACCACCTGGACCTCCGGCAGATGCAGGTCGTACGCCGCGTCGCGCTTGCCCGCGTTGGCGAAGGCCTGCTCGGGCGAGGGGCGGGAGACGACCTGCGCCCAGAGGCGGAAGGCCGGGTGCAGGGCGCCCTCCTCGGGGATCCGGGTGAAGGGGGTCACCTCGCGGTAGTGACCGTCGTCGTGCGAGACGTACGCGCCCGAGCGCAGCAGCTTGCAGGCCGGCAGCGAGAGTTCGGGAAGCCCGGCGAAGACATCGGCCACGGCGTCGAACCAGGCGCTGCCCCCGGCGCTCACCACGATCTCGTCCAGCCCGGCGGACGAGAAGCGCCCCGCCTTGTCGAACTCCACGGCCAGGGCGGTCAGCCGGCGCAGCCACGCCCGCACCCGCTCCGGGTCCGCGTCCGGCACCTCGCCCTCGTACCCCGCGACGCCCACCAGCCGCAGCGTGTCCACGCCGGCCACCGCGTCCGCGACCGCGGCGCACTCCGCCTCCGTCCGGGCACCGGTCCGGGCGCCCTCACCCGCGGCGAGTTCGACGACGACGTCCACCGGGCGTGAGGTCCCGCGCAGCGCGGCGTCCATCAGCTCGACGCCGCGCACGGAGTCGACGTAACAGAGGAAGCGGAAGCCGGGGTCGGCGGCGAGCTGCGCCGAGATCCAGCCGAGAGCGGCCGGGTCCACCAGCTCGTTGGCGAGGAAGACGCGCTGGATGCCGAAGGCCCGGGCCACCCGCACCTGGTGCGGCACGGCGAGGGTGATGCCCCAGGCGCCGTGCTCGATCTGCCGCTGGAAGAGCTGGGGGGCCATCGAGGTCTTGCCGTGCGGGGCGAAGACAAGGCCATGACGGTCCGCGTACGTCTCCATGAGCCGCAGGTTGTGATCGAGCCGCTCGGCCGAGAGGGCGAGCAGCGGAGTGGTGAACCCACCACTGAAGAGGTTGCGGCGCTGAGCGGTCAGCTCGCCGACGGTCAGGCCCTCGGCGTCGGGCGGGAGGCCCTTGAAGCGGTGGTCGACCCGCTCGTCCGCGAGCGCGGCGAGACGTTCCGCGGTGGTCGCGGAGTCGGCGGCGGAGCTGGTTGCGGAGTCGGCAGCCATGGGAGCCTCCCTGGTCAGTGACGTTGCAATCCTTGCAACGGTCATTGCATATCGCGCTACTGCTGTTTAACATCTCGGCCAGCGTCGGGTCAACGGAGCCGCCCGGACCCGCGACAGCGACGAGGAGCCTCAGCCATCGTGACCCCCACCGGACCGCCCGAAGGCACCGCACACGACACCACGCGTCCTCCGGCCGCCGTGGAGGTCGTCACCCTCGGCGAGTCCATGGTCACTTTCCTCCCCTCCCGCCCGGGCCGCCTCGCCGACGTACCGTCCTTCGAGCGCGCGATCGGAGGCGCGGAGTCCAACGTGGCCTGCGTACTGGCCGCCGCCGGGCACACCGCGAAGTGGGTCGGCCGCGTCGGCGCGGACGGCTTCGGCGACCACCTGCTGGAGGCGATCGGGGCGTACGGCGTGGACACCTCCGCCGTACGCCGCGACCCCTCCCGCCCCACCGGCGTCTACTTCCGCACGGCGGGGGACCGGGCCACCGACGCCCACGAGGTGGCGTACTACCGCACGGGCTCCGCGGCCTCGGCGATGGCCCCCGCCACCGTGGACCTGGACGCCCTCGACTCGGGCCGCGTGCTCCACCTCTCCGGCATCACGGCGGCCCTCTCCGCGGACTGCCTGGCCCTCCTGACGACCCTGACGACTCCCCGCCCCGGCCGCCCCCTGATCTCGTTCGACGTCAACTACCGCGAGGGCCTGTGGCCCGACACCTCCGAGGCGGGCACCACCCTTCTCACCCTGGCCCGCGGCGCCGACCTGGTCTTCGTCGGCGAGGACGAGGCCGAGGCCGCCTGGGGCATCACGGGCGGCCCGGAGGCAGTCCGCGCCGCACTCCCGGAGCCACGCGTACTGGTGGTCAAGGACGGCAGCCGAGGCGCCACGGTCTTCGAGACGGCAGGCCCCACGCACCAGCACCCGCGTACGGAGGCGAGGGGGCGTGCCGGGGGGTGCCCGCCCGCAGCGGATGGCGCGTCAACAGCCCGCTCTTCTCAAACCCCCGATTCCGCGCCAGACCGAGGACGGACACCCCCCGGCGCGCACCCGCACCCCTCACCACGCGAGGGCGGCGAACCCACCACGAGGCGGCACCGGCCCACCTCCCCGCACGACACGACCACCTTCGTCCCCGCCCTGCACGTGGACGTGGTCGCCCCGGTGGGCGCGGGCGACGCCTTCGCCGCCGGCTTCCTGTCGGCGACACTCCGCGGCCTCCCCCCGGGCCACCGCCTCCGCCACGGCCACCTCATGGCCGCCGCCGCCCTCACCGTCCCCGGAGACCTGGGCGCACCTCCCGCCCGCGACCACGCCGACCGCCTCGCCGCCCTGGACGACGACGCGTGGGGGACACTTCGACTCGGCCCCGGCTGGACACGGACACATGCCGCAGACCGGGCCCAGGAGGAGGTACCCACCCCATGAGCCAGACCGTCGACCGCGCGCTGAGCATCCTGCCGCTGCTCGCCGAAGGCCCCGCCGACCTGGGCCAGGTCGCCGAGCGGCTCGGCGTCCACAAATCCACCGCGCTGCGGCTGCTCCGTACCCTCCACCAACACGGCCTGGTCTACCGCCAGTCCGACCAGCGCTACCGCCTGGGTGCCCGCCTCTTCGCGCTCGCCCAGGAAGCCGTGGAGAACCTCGACGTCCGCGAGATCGCCCATCCCCATCTCGTACGCCTCAACGAGAGCTGCGGCCACACCGTCCACCTCGCCGTGCACGAGGAGGGCGAGGTCCTCTACATCGACAAGGTCGAGAGCCGCTACCCGGTGCGCATGTACTCGCGGATCGGCAAACCCGTGGCCATCACGGTCGCCGCCGTCGCCAAGCTGCTGCTCGCCGACCTGCCCGAGCCCGAGCGCCGCGACGTCGCGGACAAGCTCGACTACCCCATGTACACGTCCCGTTCGACCCCCAGCGCGCCCGCCTTCCTGCGGGAGCTGGACAAGGTGCGCGAACAGGGCTGGGCCACCGACCTCGGAGGCCACGAGGAGTCCATCAACTGCGTCGCCGCGCCGATTCGCGGCACCGACGGACGGGTCGTCGCCGCCATGTCCGTCTCCGCCCCGAACGTCGTCGTCACCGCCGACGAACTCCTCACCCTGCTTCCGCTGGTCCGCCGTACGGCGGAGGCCATCAGCGGCGAGTACTCAGGCAAGACCCCTACGAAGGAAACCAGCTCATGACCGAGAAGACCGCCCTCACCCCCAAGACCCACACCACCCCGCCCGCCAGGTTCTCGCACGGCGTCAAGAAGGGGAACATCCTCCAGGTCGCCGGCCAGGTCGGCTTCCTGCCCGCCGTCGAGGGGCAGCCGCCGACGCCCGCGGGGCCCACCCTGCGCGAGCAGACCCTCCAGACGCTGGCCAACGTCAAGGCCATCCTCGAAGAGGGCGGCGCCTCCTGGGACGACGCGATGATGATCCGCGTCTACCTCACGGACGTCGACCACTTCGCCGAGATGAACGCGATCTACAACGCGTACTTCGCGGACCAGGGCCTCACCGCGCCCCCGGCCGCCCGCACCACCGTGTACGTGGGCCTCCCGGCGGGCCTGCTGATCGAGATCGACGCCCTGGCGGTACTGGACAGCTGACCCTCACCCCGCGCCCTTCAGGGGTGCGGGGCCCCAAATACGCGCCCCAAATACGCGCCCCCAATACGCGTCCCCACGCGCGCCCCTACACAACCCCGCACGACGTACGGCGATACCCCCTGCTCAAAAACACCATGCCCCCAAGCAGAGGACCTCCTCATGTCACCGCTCCTCGCAGCCGCACCACCAGCCCCCGAGATCCCACCCCACACAGGCGGCCTGCTGCTCCTCCTGGACGGCACCGCAGGGCTGCTGACCGTCGCGGCCCTCGGCATCGTTCTGCTGCTGGTCCTGATCATCAAGGTCAGACTCCAGCCGTTCGTGGCGCTGCTCGCCGTCTCCATAGCCGTCGGCCTGTCGGCCGGCCTCTCCGTCACCGAACTCTTCGGCACCGTCCAGAAGTCGACCTCGGTCTCGATGATCGAGTCGGGCATGGGCGGCATCCTCGGCCATGTCGCGATCATCATCGGCCTCGGCACGATGCTCGGCGCGATCCTTGAGGTGTCGGGCGGCGCGGAAGCACTCTCCACCCGCCTGCTCAACCTCTTCGGCGAGAAGCGCGCCCCGCTCGCCATGGGCCTCACCGGCCTCATCTTCGGCATCCCGGTCTTCTTCGACGTCGGCATCTTCGTCCTCGCACCGATCGTCTACGCCGCCGCCAAGCGCTCCGGCAAGTCGATCCTGCTGTACGCCATGCCCCTGCTCGCGGGCCTGTCGATGACCCACGCGTTCCTGCCGCCGCACCCCGGCCCGGTCGCCGCCGCCGCACTCTTCAAGGTCGACCTCGGCTGGGTCATCCTGATGGGCATCGTCGTCGGCATCCCGGCCGTGCTCGCCGCCTGGGCGTACGCCGCCTGGATCGGCAACCGCCTCTTCGTCCCCGTACCGCAGGACATGCTGGAGGCCGCGGACGAGGCGAAGGCCGCCGTCGCCGAGGAGCGCGCCGCACGCCGCGCCGCCGCCCGCTCGACGGGAGCCACCGCCGGCAACGGCAACGGCAACGGCACCGGCAACGGCGCAGGCAAGGGAGCCGGCGACGACAAGGGCACCGGCACCGGCACCGTCGCGACCGCCCAGGCCGGGCTCTCCGGCGCCGCGGACGACGACTACGCGGAGCAGCCGGTCCCGCTGCCCACCGTGTTCCTCATCATCGGTACGCCCCTGCTGCTGATCCTCGCCGCGACCTTCTCCTCGATCGCGCTGGACCCCTCGACCCTCCGCTCGGTCATCGAGTTCTTCGGGCACCCCTTCGTCGCGCTGACGATCGCACTGCTCATGGCCTACTACCTGCTGGGTATCCGGCGCGGCTGGTCCCGCAAGTCCCTGGAGACGGTGTCCACCTCGTCCCTCAAGCCGGTCGGCAACATCCTGCTGGTCGTCGGCGCGGGCGGTATCTTCGGCGCCGTGCTGAAGGGCTCGGGCATCGCCGACGCGCTCGCCGACACCTTCAACGACGTGGGGCTGCCGGTCATCGTGCTCGCCTGGCTGATCTCCGTCGTGCTGCGGGTCGCCCAGGGTTCGGCGACGGTCGCCATCGTCACCACCGCCGGCATCGTCGTCCCGCTGGTCGAGGGCCAGGACCTCTCGCAGGCCCATCTGGCGCTGATCATCATGGCGATCTCGGCCGGCTCGATCTTCGCCTCGCACGTGAACGACGGCGGCTTCTGGATCGTCGCCAAGTACTTCGGCATCTCCGAACGCGACACCCTCAAGTCGTGGACGGTCCTGGAGACGGTGCTGTCGGTGGCGGGCTTCGCGATGGCGGCGTTGCTGAGCGTCTTCATATAACGATGTAGCGGGACGAAGCGGAGCCCGACTGTTCCTGGCACAGGATTGTCGACCATACTGCCCGCTGTGGAGCAGCGCATAGGACCCAACATCCCGCCCCTGCAAGGCGCCGCGATCGACCCGGCGTTCGTGCCCGGCATCACGGGCCCGCGCCCCGCCGAGCCCGACGGCGCCAAGCCGAAGGAGACCGAGCCGGAAACCGAATCCCCGGAAACCGCCGAGGAGACCGCCGCACAAGAGGCGGCCTCCGAGGTCCCGGTTTCCAAGGACTCGGTTTCCAAGGGCTCGGTCGCGAAGGAGGAACCCGAGACCGAGGCTTCCGACGAGAAGTCCGCGGACGCGAAGCCCTCGAACGAGAAGCCCTCGGACGAGAAGCCCGAGGAGTCGGAAGGGTCTGAGGCCGAGGCTCCGGAGGGCGGCCCCGTCTTCGAGGCCTCCGACCGCCGCGCGAAGATCCTCGCCGACCACCGTGGCGTACGGCTGAGCCTGGACGACCAGGAGGCCGAGTTCCGCTGGGACGAGATCGGCGCCGTCGAGACCGAGTCCCCGCGCTTCGGGAAGCGTTTCACCATCACGGTGCACACGGCCGACCGGCGCTGGTACCCGCTGGAGATCGAGGCGACGGCCAGATCACGCTTCCAGGAGTGGGAGACCGGCCTCGACGAGGTCCTGGACACCTACTTCGAGGACGACGCGGAAGCAGAACCCGCCGAGGAGAGCGCCCCGTAAGGGGCGCGGGGAACTGCGCGACCAGCCACGACGGGCCCGCAGTTCCCCTCAACCTCACTCCACCGCGGCCGACCGGAGGTCAACCGCAGTACTGCGCCTCCTTGCCGATGGACCGGTACATGCAGTCGGAGTTCTCCAGCAGCTGCAGCACGGCATCCCGGTTCCGGGCGGTCTCCCGCTCGATGACCTCGTCGGGCGGGTAGAAGCCGCCCCCGCCACTGGACGTCGGATACATCTCGAAGGTGTAGGAGAAGATCTTGTGGCTGCCCCACAGGTAGTCGTCGATCGACCCGTCCGTGATGTAGAGGTCGCTCGACTGCTCCGGCGTGTAGCCGTTGCTGGCGGCCATCTTCTGCCCGACCGCGGCGAAGGCGTTGCGGTCGTCCGCCGTCATACCGGTGGTGGTGTTCGCGGTGGTGTAGCCGAAGGGCCACAGCACCAGTTCGCTGTACGTGTGGAAGTCCACGCCCGCCTTGATCTGCTGCTTGCCGCCCACGACCCGGCTGCGTACGAAGTCGGCGACGACCTTCACCTCGGGCGCCGACTCGGCCGCCGGGCCCCGGTAGGTCTCGGACGACGTGGAACCTGACGAGCCGCCGCAGCAGCCCCAGCGGTAGTTCCAGTTGCGGTTCAGGTCCGTGCCGACGGCCGTGCTGCCGCTGTTGGGCTGGCGGTTCTTGCGCCATGAGCGGTACGCGCCGGTCGCGATGTCGTACTCGCCGCCGTCCGGGTTGAGGTCCGGGACGATCCAGATCTCGCGGTTGTTCACCATGTTGGTGACCCGGGAGTCCGAGCCGTACCCGGCGCCCAGCTCGCGCATCAGGTAGAGCGCCATCTCCACGGTCATGTGCTCACGGGCGTGCTGGTGGTGGGTGAACAGGACCTCGGGCTCGGACTCGTCGGTGGCGACGTTGTCGCTGATCTTGATCGCGACGATGTCCCGGCCCTGGTACGACTTCCCGATCACGCGCTTGCTCATGATGCCCGGGTAGGCGGCCAGCCGCTGGTTGATCTCCGTGTTCATCTCGGCGTAGTTGTGATAGCGCGAGTCGGCGGAGGGGAAGTCGAGGACGCCGACGTCCGCGGCGCTCGACCGGTCCGGGGCGGCGCCGAGCGACGAGACCTCGTACCCGAGCTGCCGCAGTTTCTTCGCCTGGGACGCGCGGCCCGAGACGACGACGGTCTCCTCGTCGGCCGAGTCGATCGACACGCCGGTCTGCGCGATCGCCGTGCGGGTGGCCGAGGTGCTGCCGTGCAGTTGGATCTCGTACTGGCGGATCTCGTCCGTGTCGGAGGCGGGAGCCGCGCCGGGGGCGCCGCTCGCGCTCGTCGTCGCTGCGACCGGGGCCGCGAGTGCCAGAGTGAGGAGCGTGGCGAGGGCGGCGGTGCGCCGACCACGTCTGCTGTTGCGAAGTCGCATGGATTCTCCTGGTTTCTCCAGAAATTCCGGGATCACCGGATTGTGGGGATTGGAGCGGGGCGGACCGGTGCGACGTGCCGGGGCCGACCGCCGAAGGTGTCGACGGGACTCTGTGTGCGAGTTGTGTGACTCGTGTGCGGTGTGGCGCTCATCGTGGAGCCATGGCATGTTCGGGTCAAGTGCAGACAGGAAGTCGGCGCCGGGAACAGGCCGAAAAAGTGCCGCTCCCACCACCCAACCAGGCAGTTCACGCTGTGCACATCGAGTGGCGATCGGCGCACGCCCTCTTGTGTCCCGGGTCTCTTTGCGCTTTCTTGATCGGCATGGCGGACACCTCGGGAAACACCACGGGCAGCTCGGGAAGCACGGCGGGACCAGGACCAGGTCCGGGCACATCGGGGGAGGCCGTCTCCGGTGCCTCCGGCCCCCGCAAATCCAGTTGGAAGTACATCGGCCCCGGCATCGTGGTCGCCGCGACCGGCGTGGGCGCGGGTGACCTCGTCGCCACACTGATCGCGGGCTCGAACTTCGGCTACACCCTCCTGTGGGCCGCCGTCATCGGCTGCCTCGTCAAGATCTCCCTCGCCGAGGCCGCCGGCCGCTGGCACCTGTCCACCGGCCGGACGCTCTTCGACGGCTGGGCGAGCCTGGGCCGCTGGACGTCGTGGTTCTTCGTCGTGTACGTCGTGATCTGGGGCTTCGTCTACGGGGCGGCGGCCATGTCCTCCTCGGGCCTGCCCCTGCAGGCCCTGTTCCCGGACGTCATGGGCCTCAAGTGGTGGGCCATCCTGACGGGCCTGGTCGGTCTGGTCTTCGTCTGGTTCAACAAGTACGCGGTCTTCGAGAAGGTCATGACCGTCCTGGTGGGCGTCATGTTCGTCGTCACGGTCTACCTGGCGATCCGTGTCACCCCCCACCTGGGCGAGGCGTTCGCGGGCCTGCTGCCGGTGCTGCCGGACGAGAAGGACTCGATCCTCAACACGCTCGGCCTGATCGGCGGCGTCGGCGGCACGATCACGCTCGCCGCGTACGGCTACTGGGTCAACGCGAAGGGCTGGACGAACACCGGCTGGATGAAGGTGATGCGGCTCGACAACCGCGTCGCCTACATCACCACCGGCATCTTCGTCGTCGCCATGCTCTTCGTCGGTGCCGAGATGCTCCATTCCTCCAACATCGCCATCGCGAGCGGCGACAAGGGCCTGATCCAGCTCGGCGACATCCTGGAGGACGAGTACGGCACGGCGACCGCCAAGTTCTTCCTCATCGGCTTCTTCGCCACGTCCTTCACCTCGCTCATCGGCGTCTGGCACGGTGTGAGCCTGATGTTCGCGGACTTCGTGGAGCGCTACCGCAAGGACCGCGCCGCCGCATCCGCCGCATCCGGTGGGTCCGCCGCATCCGGCGGGACCGGCGGGAAGGGCGCGAACGTGGCGCCGGGCGGGGAGGTCGCCTCGGGTGAGGAGGTCGCGTCCGGCACGCACGAGAAGTCCTGGCCGTTCCGCGCCTACCTCCTCTGGCTGACCTTCCCGCCCATGGTCCTGCTCTTCCAGGGCCAGCCCTTCCGCCTGATCATCCTGTACGGAGTCCTGGGCGCGGCCTTCCTCCCCTTCCTCGCCCTCACCCTGGTCTGGCTCCTCAACTCCTCCCGCACGCCACCCGAGTGGCGCAACGGCCTCCTGAGCAACGCCATGCTGACGATCGCGGGCCTGCTCTTCATCGTCCTGTGCGTGAAGCAGGTCTGGGACCAGCCCTGGTCGGAGTTCTTCTGACACCGCCCATACCCATGCCTGTGCCTGTGCCTGTGCCTACGGCAGTGCGTGCACGTGCGGCCCCACGGCGTTCGACCACGCGTTGCCCGCCGTGGCGTCCCAGTTCGTCGACCAGGTCATCGCGCCGCGCAGGTCCGGGTAGGTCCTCGACGGCTTGAAGGAGCCGCAGTTCGTGCCTTTGGCGAGGCAGTCCAGGGCGTTGTTCACGACCGTCGGGGAGACGTATCCGCTGCCCGCGCCGCGGGCCGACGCCGGGACGCCGAGACCCACCTGGGACGGGGCGAGGCCACCCTCCAACTGGATGCAGGCGAGGGCGGTCAGGAAGTCCACCGAGCCCTGCGAGTACACCTTGCCGTCGCAGCCGAGCATCGAACCGCTGTTGTAGTACTGCATGTTGACGACCGTCAGGATGTCCTTGATGTTCAGGGCCGTCTGGAAGTACGTGTTCGACGTGGACTGCATGTCGATCGTCTGCGGTGCCATCGTGATGACCAGAGAGGAGCCCGCCTTTGCGGCGAGGGACCGCAGCGCCTGCGTCATGTACGTGGCGTTGAGGCCGTTCTCCAGGTCGATGTCGACGCCGTCGAAGCCGTACGTCTGCATCAGCGAGTGGACGGAGTTCGCGAAGTTCGCCGCCGAGGCGGAGTCGTTCACCGCGACCGTGCCGCGCTCGCCGCCGATCGAGATGATCACCTTCTTGCCCGCGGCCTGCTTGGCCTTCACGTCCGCCTTGAACTGCTCGACGGTGTAGCCGCCGAGCCCGGCCGAGTCGAGGTTGAACGTCACGCCGCCCGGCGTCGTCGTGGCGTCGGCGAAGGACACCGCGATGATGTCGTACTGGGACGGGACGTCGGAGATCTTCTGGACGGCCGCGCCGTTGTTGAAGTTCTGCCAGTACCCGGTCACCGCGTGCTTGGGCAGGGTGCCACCGTTGCCCGAGGACGCCTTGGTCGTCCCGGTGACCGCCGTCGACTTCGCCGACTCACCCGCCGTGTTCGTCGCGGTGACCTGGAAGGAGTACGAGGTGGAGGCGGCCAGGCCGGTGACCGTCGCCGAAGTGCCGGTCACCGCGGAGACCTTCGTACCACCGCGGTAGACGCTGTAGCCGCTCGCGCCCGACACCGGGCTCCAGGCGAGGGAGACGGAGGACGCGGTCGTGGACGCCACGTTCAGACCGGCGGGCGCCGAGGGGACGACCGGATCGGGGTCACCGCCTCCGCCCCCGTCGGGCCCGAACACGGACACGTCGTCGGCGAAGTACGACGGCTGCCCGTACCAGCCGTGGGTGTAGACGGTCACGGACGTGGTGTTCGCGCCCGTCGAGAAGGACGTCGTCAGCTGCTTCCAGGAGGACGAGTCCGGGGTCCACGTCGACACGTCCGTCGTCCCCGTGCCGCTCGCGCCGAGGTACGCGTATCCGCCCTGCACCCATGCGCTCAGCGTGTACCGGGAGTTGGGCTTCACTGCCACGGTCTGCCCGCACCGGGCGTTGTCCTGCCCGGCCGGCGTGGCCCTCAGCGCGGACGCGCCCCCGTGCACGGGCGAGGAGACGGTGGCGCCACTGCCCGCCGAACAGGTCCAGTTGGAGAGCCCCGACTCGTAACCGGCGTTCTTGGTGTTGTTGACGTCCGCGGCCGAGGCCTGGCCGGCACCGGCGAAGGAGAGGACGGACGCGGCGAGTACGGCGGCGAGGGCGCCCGCCCAGGTCCGTCTGCGTCCGGGCATGCCTGATACGCGGTCCACTGAGGCCTCCGGTGGGGGAGTGGGGGAGTGGGGGTGAGGAGGGGACGAGCACGGTGGCCACCGCCGACTGTCCAAGCTGGTCCAGACCAATCGGGTTGTCAAGACCTTTGGCGGGTCCAACGCCCCTGCCGTGCCCCAGAGTTGGGGCATATGTGGCTCACTCTGCGTGGATCATGCTGCACGTTGCGTGAATCGATCTCAAGGATCAGGTGTTGAGTGGCGCAAGCCGTGGATAAGGTGCAGTTGCGGAAGGACGCCACAGTGGCAAATTGTGTCCTTCTGTGAGGGATTCCTGGCGACATAGGGGCAATCTGAGACGGCGGTTGACCACTCCGTCCCAGTGAACGGGGTGGTGTGCAGCGTGCCGACCGCGATAGCCGTCACCAGTTCCGACCTGGTGCTCCCGCCGCACGACCGGCAGACGCCGCCCGCCGTCGTCCAGCCCCTCGAAAGCCTCGAAAGCTCCCTCACCGGGATGCACGCGCTCATCGAGCAGCACGGGTACGTGATCGCGCTCTACCCGGCCTCCGCACCGCGTGACGTCACCCGGCGGCTGCATGCCGTGCGCTCCGTCCTGGAGAGCGACCGCATCGCGGTGCTCGGCCTCGACCTGCCACCGCTCGGCCTCGCCCTGCTCGCCCAGCAGTTGCGCCAGCTCTCCGTCTGCGACTTCAGCCCCGGCGTCCTCGCCTCCTCCGCGCGGCTGCTCGCCCACTACATCTACTCGGGCGCCCTGCTGAACTCGGTGGCCAGGCTCGACCGGATCCCGGTGTCGCTCAGGTCGCACGCCAAGTCGTGGGTGCCGGGCGCCCAGTTCGCCGTACTGGCCACGCCGCGGCCCCAACTGGTGCGCGTCGGCCAGGAGGAGCTCACCGGGCCCGAGTTCGGGACACGGATGCTCGTCGCGCCCGGACTGCTGCCCACCGACTGGCTCACCGGGACGCTCGCGCCCGCCTGGCGCGTACAGGGTGTCGCGACGGTGCCGCTGCCCGCCGATTCGGCGCGCTGGTGGGGCACGGGCAAGGTCGCCGAGTTCGCCGCCGGCCTCCACGACGTGTCCGTGCTGTACCAACTGGTCTCGTCCGTACGGCGCGAGGAGTGCCACTGGTGCGGCCTCGAACTCATCGGCGACCGCTGCGGTTTCTGCTCGGCGCCGTTGCCGCCCACCTCGTCACAGGAGCTTCCGAGGGCCGCCGCGCGGGCAGCCTCTCCGGTACGCGCCCTGCCCCGAGGGGCTACGTGAGTCACGCACGGCACACAGCACACGGCACACGGTCCGCACGGCACGCACGCCAGGTACGGCACGCACGCACGGCAGGCACGTACACGTGAATAACGGCGAACACCCCCTGAACCCGGCACCGCTCCCACGAGGTGAGATGTAGTGAACTCGCGCCAGCGCCGCGGCGTCATCCTGCTGGTTCTCTCGGTCCTGTGTGCCGTGGGAGCCTTCGCCGGAGTGCTCTCCGTGATCCGCGACGTGAACTCGAAGGTCGGCCCCGAGGTCGCGGCATACCGCCTCAAGAACGACATCGCGCCCTACAAAGAGCTGTCGTCCGACCAGTTCGAGAAGGTCTCGATGCCCGAGCGGTGGCTCTCGTCCACCGCGGTCACCAGCCTCTCCCAGGTGCGCGGCAAGATAGCCGTCACCCAGCTGCGCGAGGGCTCGCTGCTCCAGACGGACATGATCGTCGACCGGCCCGCGCTGGAGGCCGGCCAGCAGGAGATCGCGATCCTGATCGACGCGGCGACCGGCGTGGCGGGCAAGATCAACCCGGGCTCGCGGGTCAACATCTACGCCACGTTCAAGGACGAGACCGACAACGGCAAGGACCAGTCGAAGGTCATCGTGGAGAACGCCCGCGTCATCGACGTCGGCAAACTGACCGCGCTCGACCCCGGCCAGTCCAGCAACGACCGCCGCCGCACCGCGAACGAGGCCGTCCCCATCACGTTCGCCCTCGACACCGCCGACGCCCAGCGCGTCGCGTACGCCGAGTCGTTCGCCGAGCACGTCCGCCTCGCCCTGATCGCGGGAGGCGCGGACGCCACCGTCGCTCCCGGAGACCGCTCGTACACCCTCGACGAGGACAAGTAGGAGGCCGTGATGAGCTCAGCCCCCACAAGGTTGTCCCAGTTGTCCCAGCTGTGCCGGCTGTCTCACGCGAGGTCATGCCGATGACCATCCGCATCCTGCCCGCCGTCGGCGACATCGACTCGGCCCGCGCGCTCAGCACGCTCCTGAGCCAGCTCGCCGACGCCGAACCCGCCCCGCCGGTCGCCGACACCACGGCCCTCCTTGACACCCTGGCCCGGCTGGCCGCGGAATCCCTCGACGAACTGCCCGAGGTCGTCCTGGTCGACGAACGGATCGGGCCCGTCCCCGCGCTCGACGTCATCCGTGACCTGGTGCTGCGCTTCCCGGCCGTCGGCGTCGTGCTCATCACCGCCGACACCAGCACGGGCGTACTGACCGCCGCCATGGACTCCGGCGCGCGCGGCATCGTCGGCCTGCCGCTGGGCTACGACGCCCTCGCCGAACGCGTCCAGGCGGCCGCCTCCTGGTCCACCGGCATGCGACGCCACCTGGGCAACGGCACCCCCGAGCTGTACGCGGGCCCCGGCGGCACCGTCGTCACGGTGACCGGCGCGAAGGGCGGCGTCGGCGCGACGGTCACGGCCGTCCAGCTCGCCCTGGCCGCGCAGGCCTCGGGCCGCTCCGTGGCCCTGCTCGACCTGGACCTCCAGTCCGGCGACGTGGCCTCCTACCTGGACGTGCAGTTCCGCCGCTCCATCGCCGACCTCGCCACCATCAGCGACATCAACCCGCGGGTCCTCCAGGACGCCGTCTACACCCACGAGACCGGCCTCGGACTCCTCCTCGCCCCGGCCGAGGGCGAGCGCGGCGAGGAGATCACGGACCGGGTCGCCCGGCAGGTCCTGGGCGCGCTGCGCTCCCGCTACGACGTCGTGGTCGTCGACTGCGGCGCCCAGCTGAACGCCGCGAACGCCGCCGCCGTCGAACTCGCCGACCAGGCCCTGCTCCTGGTCACCCCCGACGTCGTCGCCGTCCGTGCCGCCAAACGCATGGTCCGGATGTGGGACCGCCTCCAGATCCGCAAGGCCGAGGAGACCCGCACGGTCGTCAACCGCTTCGCCCGCGGTACGGAGATACAGCCCTCCCTGGTCGAACGCGTCACCGGCACCAAGGTCGTCCGCACCACGATCCCCGCCGCCTTCAAGGAACTCCAGTCCGTCGTGGACGCGGGCCGCATGCAGGACCTGGACGCCCGCTCCACGGTCAAGCAGGCACTGTGGGCCCTCGCCGGCGAGCTGGGGCTGGTCGCCGAGCAGCCCTCCGGGGGCGGCGGCCGTCGCCGCAAGACCTCCGCCGACAAGGGGTCCCTCTCCCTCCGCCGCAAGGGAGGCGACCGGGGAGCGGTCACCCTCGAATTCGCCGGGATGTTCCCGATCCTGCTGGTCGTGATGACGATCCTGTGGCAGTGCGTGCTGTACGGCTACACGTACTCCCTGGCCGGGAACGCGGCGGACGAGGCGGCGCGGGCCGCGACCGCCGCGAACGCGGTGACTCCGGGTGCGTACGGTGCCGCCTGCCAGGAGGCCGGCGGGAAGAACCTGCCGGGCGCCTGGGCGGGCGCGGCCATCGAGTGCGGTGAAGACGGCACGGTCATGCGGGCCACGGTCACCGCCCAGGTCCCGCTGTTCTTCCCGGGCTTCGACGCGGGCTGGGAGGTCCGGGGCAAGGCGGGCGCGGCTCTGGAAGGGGTGGACGACTGATGGGTGTCCTCCGGAGGATGTGGCGCAGGGCCCGGGACGACCGGGGCGTCTCCATGCTGGAGTTCGCCGGATTCCTGCCCATCCTCCTGCTCGTCGGGCTGGCCACCATCCAGCTCGGCCTCATCGGATACGCCGCCAACCAGGCCGGTTCCGGCGCGCGCGCCGCCGCGCGGGTCGCCTCGCAGGACGGCGTGGGCGAGGCGGCGGGTCAGGCCGCCATGAGTGACTGGATCGACGCGACCGTATCCGCACCCAAGGGCGGCGGCGACACCACCACCGCCACCGTGGTCGTGCAGGTCCCCCTCCTCCTCCCGTTCGTGGGCGAGGACCTGACCGTGACCAAACGCGCCACCATGCCCAATGACGACGACGACTGACCCCGTGCCGGACCAAGCCCCGCTGGAAGCCGGACCAAGCCCCGCAGGAAGGGAGTTGAAGACATGAGCCTGCGAGCCCGTATCACTGCCCCCGACGAGGGCGGAGCCGGCCGCGAGGACGGACACCTCGTCGCCGTCTACCGTGCCAAGCTGCTGGAGGAGATCGACCTCGCGGAGATGTCGAGCCTCGCGGCGACCGAGCGGCGCATACGCCTGGAGCGCGTGCTCGGGCACATCATCAGCCGCGAGGGCCCGGTCCTCTCGACCACCGAGCGCTCCCAGCTGATCCGCCGGGTCGTCGACGAGGCACTAGGCCTCGGCGTCCTGGAACCCCTCCTCGCCGACGCGTCGATCACCGAGATCATGGTCAACGGCCCGGACTCCATCTTCGTGGAGCGGGCCGGACGCGTGGAGCAACTCCCGCTCCGCTTCGCCTCGAACGAGCAGCTGATGCAGACCATCGAGCGCATCGTCTCCACCGTCAACCGCCGCGTGGACGAGTCGAACCCGATGGTCGACGCCCGCCTCCCCACCGGAGAGCGCGTCAACGTCATCATCCCGCCGCTGTCTCTCACCGGCCCGACCCTCACGATCCGCCGCTTCCCGCGTGCCTACACCCTCTCGGAGCTGATCGGCCTCGGCTCCCTCGACGAGCAGATGCTGATGCTGCTCGCCGCGTTCGTCCGCGCCCGCTTCAACGTCATCGTCAGCGGCGGTACGGGCTCGGGCAAGACCACGCTCCTGAACGCGCTCTCCGGACTCGTCCCGTCCCACGAGCGCATCATCACCATCGAGGACTCCGCGGAACTGCAACTGCAGCAGGAGCACGTGATCCGCCTGGAGTCCCGCCCCCCGAACGTGGAGGGCAAGGGCCAGATCACCATCCGCGACCTGGTCCGCAACTCCCTGCGCATGCGCCCCGACCGCATCATCGTCGGTGAGGTCCGCGGCGGCGAGACCCTCGACATGCTCCAGGCCATGTCGACGGGCCACGACGGCTCCCTCGCGACCGTCCACTCGAACTCCGCCGAGGACGCCCTGATGCGGCTCCAGACCCTCGGCTCGATGTCCGAGGTGCAGATCCCGTTCGAGGCGCTCAAGGACCAGATCAACTCCGCGGTCGACGTCGTCGTCCAGCTCACCCGGCACGCCGACGGCTCCCGCAAGGTCACCGAGATCGCCCTGCTGGTCTCGCACGGCCGCGAACAGTTCCGCATCGTGCCCGTCACCCGCTTCGTCCCGCGCCCCACCGGCCCCGACCGGGTCGTCCACGGCTACTTCGAACACCTCCCACTGCCCCGCTCGGTCGCGGAGAAGCTCTACGTCGCCAACGAGCCGCTGCCGCCCGCCTTCCGGGTGGCGGAGCCGATCGACGCGCTCAACACCCGGCAGGCCATCGGATGACGCCTACCGGACCCACCGCAGCCATGAGAACAGCCGCGACAGCAGCCACCAGAACAGCCACGACAGCAGCCACGAGAGCAGCCACGAGAGAGAGGAGCGAGCCGTGAACAACGCGGTCCCGCTCGCCCTCGGCGCCACCATCCTGTGCGGCACACTCGCCGTCGCGGGCGTACACACGTACGCGTCCGGTCGCGCCCAGCGCCAGGAACTCGTCGACCGTCTCTCCGGCGGCCCCCTGCGCACCGCCGCCGGCCGCGCCCGCCGCTTCGCCGCCGTCGACCGCCGGCTGCGCCGCACCCGCCTGGGCCGCACCATTCAGCTGCGCCTCTCGGCGACCGGGCTCGACGTGACGGCGGGGGAGTTCTTCACGTACGGCGCCGCCGTGGTCGTCGCGCTCTGGCTGATCGCGGCCGCCGTCCTGGCCCCGTTCTTCGGCCCCATCGCGGGCCTGGTCGGCATCTGGAGCGCGGCGATCTTCCTCAACTGGCAGCGTCAGAAGCGCATCGAGGGCTTCATCAACCAGCTTCCGGACGTGGCCCGGCTGCTGGCCAACGCGGCCGCGGCGGGCCTCGCCCTGCGCACGGCCCTGGCGATGGCGGCGGAGGAACTGGAAGCGCCGGCCGGCGAGGAACTCGCCCGCGTGGCCGACCAGCTGACGATGGGCCGCTCGGTCGACGACGCCCTCGGTGAGCTGGCCGAACGTCTCCCGTCCCGCGAACTCGTCGTCCTCGTCACCACCCTGGTCCTGTCCAACAAGGCCGGCGGCTCGGTCGTCAACTCCCTGCGGAACCTCACCCAGACCCTGGAGGACCGCAAGGAGACCCGCCGCGAGGTCCGCACGATGCTCTCCGAGGTCAACGCGACCGCGTTCACGGTCCCCCTTCTCGGCCTGGGCTCGCTGCTCCTCATCAACTCCTCGAACGAGGGCGCCCTGGCCAAGGTGACCGGCTCCCCGCTGGGGCAGACCTTGGTGCTGATCTCCATGGGGCTCTACACGATCGGTTTCTTCGTCATCCGCCGCCTCGGCAAGATCGAAGTATGAGGACGCGAGGACGCGAGGAAGCGAAGAAATGGGGACGTGAGGACACGATGAGGAGGGAAAGGGGATCACGGTGCTAGCTCTGCTGCTCGCCGCGCTGATGGGCCTCGCGGTCGGAGGCTTCCTCCTCGGTGTCCGCATGTACCGCGCCGAGGCCAAGCTCCCCGGCGACATGGCTCTCGCGCTGGAGGTCGGCGGGACCCGTGTCTCGAAGGCGGACTCGGCCGTCGACCGCCTCGGTATGCGCTTCGCCCCGCTGGTGCTGCGCCTGATGGGCCCCCGCCGCGTGGATGCCAAGCGCCGCCGTATCGACATGGCGGGCAACCCCGGCGGCCTGACCCTGAACCGCTACGCGGCCCGCCGGGCGGTGTACGGCGTCTTCGGCGCCCTGCTCTTCCTGATCTTCCTCTCCAACGGCCGGCTCCTCTTCGCCCTGATGGCACTCGGGTTCGGTCTGCTGGCCGCCGACGCCCTGATCTGGCAGGCGATCCGGGAGCGCAAGGAGGTCATCGACCGCACGCTCCCCGACTTCCTGGACGTCCTGGCGGTCGTGGTGTCGGCGGGTCTCGGCTTCCGCCAGGCCCTGGAACGTGTCGCCGACCACTACGAGGGTCCGTGGGCGGACGAGCTGCACATCACCCTGCGCCAGATGGACATGGGCGTCAGCCGCCGCCAGGCCTTCGACGAACTGCGCAGGCGAAACTCCTCCGAGCAGGTCGCCCAGTTCGTCTCGGCGCTGCAGCAGGGCGAGGAGCTGGGCTCCCCGATCGCGGACACCCTCATCCAGCTCGCCACGGACATGCGCCGCACGGACGCCCAGAACTCCCGTCGCCGAGCAGCGAAGACGATCCCCAAGGCAACGATGGTCACCCTGGTCTTCATGCTCCCGGCCACGATGATCCTCATCGCTACCGGCATGTTCCTGGGCTCGGGCACGAACTTCGGCTCGATTCTGGGGCGTTGAGATGGCGGGCAGCTGGGCACGCGTGCGCCGGGCAGCGCCCTGTCGGGGGCGTTGTCAGGGGCGCGGGGCTGTGACATGTGCGGCCCCGCCGCGTGGGCGCGACCAGCCACAACCGACCCGCAGGTTCAAAACGGCCCTCTCCGTCAGGGGCGTGGCAGCCCGGCCGACGGGCTACTTCGCAGACGACGCGGCAGCACCCGGCAGCGTCCGCCTCCAGCTCAACGCCCTGCAAGCCCTGTGCCGCCAGGCATTCGCGGTACGCCTCACCCTGATCGCGACAGGCGCCCCCTTCGCGACGGCCAACGCGGCCGACGGCTTCCCCCGCCACGCGGTCCTCACCGCCGCGGTCCTGGGCGTGATGGGCTCGTACGCCATGCTCAGGGACTGGGACCGGTTCGCGCCCCGCCTCCTCGCCCACCCCACGCTCATGGCGGTGGACCTGGTCTTCGGAGCGATACTCCTGCTGACCGCGTCCCCCGCCTCCCCGCTCGCGTACGCGGCGGTCTGCACACCGCTCCTCGCGGGCCTGCTGTACGGCTGGCGCGGCTCCGGAATCTTCACGGGCCTGCAACTGGTGGTGCTGCTGACGGTGTTCAGGGCCTGGGAACAACGCCCCGGCACCGCCGCCAGCACACTCCTCATCGCGGGCTTCTGCATCGCGGCGGGAATCATCGGCGTGACCCTGCGCAACCTGATGTTCCACTTCGGTACGGCGAGTCAGGCCCTCGCGGAAGCCAACTCCCGCCTGGCAGTCGCGGAGGCCGTCGAATCCGAACGGGCCCGCCTGGCCAGGGAGATGCACGACTCCGTGGCGAAGACCCTGCACGGCCTCGCGCTGTCGGCGGAGGCCCTGGCAGTCGCCGCGGACCATGACACGGACCCCCGCGCCCTCAAGGCCCAGGCCACCGCGGTGGCGGGAGCGGCACGCCGAGCGGCGGCGGAGTCCCGGGAACTGCTGACGGGCCTACGGGCCCACACGGCCCTGTCCACCCCGCCGATGGACATGGCGACGGAACTGGCGTCCAG
The DNA here is from genome assembly GCF_040651415.1 of Streptomyces sp. NPDC048484. Taxonomy (NCBI): domain Bacteria; kingdom Bacillati; phylum Actinomycetota; class Actinomycetes; order Kitasatosporales; family Streptomycetaceae; genus Streptomyces; species Streptomyces sp. NPDC048484. The sequence continues at coordinate 42,236 of NZ_JBEZJY010000026.1, read as the reverse complement.
GGTGGCCGACTTCGAGACCCGTACGGGCATGAGGGCGACCTTCGCCCACGGGCCGGTCCGGGAGATCCGGCAGGCCTGGGACGCCCGGGAGGCCTGGGAGGTGGAGGGCGCCTCCCACGTCTCCTCCCCGCAGACATCCCGCCACCTCCTGGCGATCGTCTCGGAGGCCCTGGAGAACGCACACCGCCACGCGGCGGACGCGACCCGCGTGGACGTCACCCTCGAAGTGTCGCGCTCGACCCTGCGCCTGACCGTGCGGGACGACGGCGCCGGTACGGCCGTATCCCTCGACGACGTACGAGCCCTGGCGGAAACCGGCCACTTCGGCCTGCTGGGCATGCTGGAGCGCGCGGCGTCCGTGGGAGCGGCCCTCCGCCTCCACGGAGCCGAGCACGGAGGCACGGAGATCACAGTGGACCTCCCCCTCCCCTCCGACCCGTCCGCACGCCCCTCACACACTCCCTGTGCTCCCCACACTCCCCAAGAGGAGGCCGCACATGCCTGACCAGGCACTTCCCGGCCCGCCCCTGCGAGTCCTGGTGGCCGACGACAACCCGGTCGTCCGCGCCGGCCTCGCGGCCCTGCTGAACGCCCACCCCGACATCCGAGTCGGCGCCCAGGCGGCCAACGGCGAGGAAGCGATCACCATCGCGACCCGTCACCGCCCGGACGTGATCCTGCTCGACGTGCGCATGCCCGGTACGGACGGCCTGACCGCGCTGCCCCCACTGGCCCGGCTCGCTCCCGTGATGATGCTGACGTACAGCCGCGAACCCGAGGTGGTGGCGGAGGCGTTGCGCCTGGGAGCGGTCGGCTACCTGGTCCACGGCGAGTTCACCGCGGACGAACTGATCACCGCGGTGCGTGACTTGAGTGACGGAATGGCCACTTTCACATCCTCCGCCGTCGATGTCTCGGATTCGCTCGGTGTTTCGTACGAACCGAACCATATCTCTTCGCATCTGCAATCGGTTATGGCACAGTCGTCGAAGGCTCGACCCGCCTACGCGGCGGGGCTCCACCGCCGCGGCCACAACCGACTGGATTTCGGGCTGAGTACACGGGAGGTGGAGGTCATGGATCTCATCGCGGCCGGCATGAACAACCAGCAGATCGCCGCCACGTGCTTCATCAGCGAGAAGACGGTCAAGAATCACATCAACCGCATCTTCGCAAAGCTGCACAGTTCTTCGCGCAGCGAAGCGATCGCCCACTGGCTGGGTACGACCCACGGGGGGTGGAACCGGTGACTCCGACCACGGGAAGTTGGGCCCCTGGGCCCACCCCCAGTAGGCGGGTTCTCACGTACGGTGCGCGGTACGGTAGTGGTTTTGGGTGGGAGGGAAGGGGACGTGATGGCGAGGAACTGGACGCTGAGGGCGACAGTCGGCGCGGAGCGGGCGCTGGCGACCTGGGCGCGGACCGTCTCCGACCGGATGCGCGGACGCGATCGGGACGCGGGCGCAGGATTCGTCGAGTACGCGGGATTGATGATCCTCATCGCCGGGATCTTCACGCTGATCGACGGGCTTGGTCTCGACGGACTGATCTCCGGCGCGATCCTGGAGGCGGTCACGTCGGTCACCGGCGGCTGACCCCCACACGGCTGCGTGGCGACCGGGGGTCGACTCTCCCCATCTATATTTGGCTGACGGGGATTCTTCTCTTCGCCGCGTTCGCTTTCTTCGCATTCGCCCAAGCGGCGTCTGCCCGGAACGGAGCGCAGTCCGCAGCGGATGCCGCTGCGTTGGCTGCGGCACAGAGCGCCCGGGACGAGCTGATGGAGGGCTTGGAGCGCGCCATCGGCGCGGATGACGACTGGCTGGACTGGCTCGCCGGCGACGATTTTGACGGTGCTGAAGCTGCCGCTGCGGCCGGCGAGCTGGCCGCCGAGAACGACGCGACCGTAACGGGGTTCGGGGACTACACCGCGGCTGGCTACGCCGGTTACCAGGTGGAGATCCAGACCAACTACACGGTCGGAGACTCGATCATTCCGGGCACGGAGGGTATGCAGGCGAACGCCGATGCCGCGGCCGTCATCAGGCCCCGCTGCGACTTCGATCTTCCCGACGATCCGAAGGACGCCGTCGAACTGGATTGTGACGGCGAACCTGTGGACATCGACCCCGAAGATTTCGATTTGGACGACCTTCCCGACGCATCCGTGCTGTTCTCTGTGCAACTGGCCGAGTGAAAGGAAGCCGTACCGATGAACATTCGGCGCACCACGAAGGGCCGCACGGTACTGACCGCCGTGGCGATCACGACTGGCCTGGTCCTCACGGTGGCCGGCTGCGGCGGGAGTGGAGACGACGAGGGTTCGGACAAGAACACGTCGTCCTCCTCACCGGGGAAGAGCAAGGGGGACGACGACAAGGAGAAATCCGAGTCGCCCTCCGCCCAGCAGGTCCTCGCCGAAGTGAAGGGCGGCGGCCTGACGCTCGCCATCACCTCGGCCAACCGGGACGAAGGCGGCTTCGTCACCGTCGGGGGGACGGTGACCAACGGCAGCGGAAAGGCGTGGGTGGCCGCGGACTGGCGGGGGGACGAGCGGGAGCTGGCAGGGAACGGTGGGTCCATCGCGGGGGCCAGCCTGGTCGACCAGGCCGGCAAGAAGAAGTACCTCGTTCTGCGTGACACGGAGGGGCGCTGCCTCTGCACCAGGTTCACCGGTGGAGTTCAGTCAGGCGATACCACCGAATGGTTTGCCCAGTTCCCCGCCCCACCCGAAGACACCACCAAGGTCTCCTTCCAGGTCGGCTCGATGCCTCCGGCCTCCGTAGAGATCTCCGAGGGCGAGTAACCATGCGCCTCACCCTCCGCACCACGTCGATCACCCTCACCGCCCTCACCACGCTCGTCTTCATGACCCCTCTGACCGCGGCCCATGCGGACGACAAGGACCCGAGCGCCCCGCCGGGCAGTGTCACCACGTCCCCACCCCCCAAGGTCGACGCGAACAGCCCCGGGCTGAAGCTCGCCGACGGGGCGACCCTCGCGGCCGCGCGGGTGCTCGACATCAAGTCGGTCGTCGAGGACCTCGGCGGTGAGGAACGCCGCGAGGACACGAACGAGGACGTGACGTTCGCGCTCCAGGCGGAGGTCCTCTTCCCGAAGAACAGCTCCAAGCTCAACCCGGAGGCACGCGCCCGCATCGCGGCGATCGCGGACGAGATCAAGTCCCAGAAGGCCACGAACGTCCGCGTCTTCGGCTTCACGGACAACCTCGGCTCGTACGCCCACGGAGTCACTCTCTCCAAGGGGCGGGCGGAAGCCGTCCACGAGCAGCTTGCCGCGCGCCTCGGCGAGATCGACGTCACCTTCGTCGTACGCGGCTACAGCGAGGACTACCCCATCGCCGACAACACCTCGGAACAGGGCCGCCGCAAGAACCGCCGCGTGGAGGTGACGTTCCCGAAGGAGGCGTGAGGGGGCTGAGGCGGGAGCCGGCTGCGTCGGCCGTCCGGCCGTTCTCACGCCCCAGGGGCGCGCACCCAGAGCAAGTGAGCGGGCTCATCCGGAGGTTGATGGAGCCCGATCGCCGCGCGGAGACTTGCGCGGACGGTACTTCCCTCCCCGAGTAAACGGGCGGACTCCGTGCGTCAGCCTGTCATCATTCCCTGATGAGTGTTGATCTTCGAACCAGCCACTGGGGATCCGGTCCCCAGCGCCGCGCTCGGAAGGGCTGGTCCTGGTGGCGGGTCCTGGTGGTACGGCGATGGGCGATACGGGATGCGCCGCAGCGGCGTCGAGGGCTGGAGGGCCAGGCATGACGGGGATGATCGTCTTCATTTTCGTACTCTCCGCCCTGCTGATCCTCATGGCCTGCATCAAGGCGGACCGCGTCCGCTCCTGGCGCGAATCGTTGAACCCCTCGGCTCCGGAAATCCCCGACGCGGGCTTCACGGTCGCCCGCCTCACCCTGGTTGCCATGGCCGTCGCCGGCGTCGTCATCGGGTTCCAGGGCATCGCCACGGAGGACAACGGCGGGTGGAGCGATGACGAGCTGACGAGTGCGGTCGAGGGCGCCACGGACGCCCTGGACGGCAGCTTCACCTACGGTGACTCGCTTGAGGGCGATGCTCCCGCCGACTTCGGCGGCGAATATGCCAGGAAGGTCGAGGACGAGGTCGTCGAGCACGGCGGTGGTGACGCCCCGCAGTTCGGCGTGGACGCCGCGCTCACTGACAAGACGTCCGAGCAGGGCCAGTACCGGATTACGGCCAACGGGGCGGGGGTGTCTTTCTGCATGCACGTCCAGCGCACGCATGCGGGATACATCGAGACGGTGGTACCCGGACTCTCCGGCGACGCGGCAGCGGTGAAGCAGCCGAAGTACACGTTCGACGTATCGAGTCGGGCAGGTGAATGCTGAGCCGTCGTTTCGAATCCGGACGGTCGGTCGTTCCCTGGCCGAGCAGTTCGGCGTGCCGTTCCACTTCGCCAGCTCCGATCGGCCCGGCGATGCCGTTCCCCCCAGGACACCGCTCTGGCTCGGTAGTCTGTGGCATGAACCTCAATGATCTTCCCCTGGCGGAGTTCGCGTTCCCCGGGCCGCTGCGGGACCAGCTGGTCGCCGCGATCCTGTCCGGTGCCAAGACCTCCACCTCCGCGCTGGCGCTGGAATACGAGCGAGAGAACGAGCCGTTGCCCAAGGCCGGCCAGCAGTCGGCCGTGGTCGACTCCGAAGGGCGGCGGGTCGCGGTGATCGAAATGACCGAGGTCCGGGTGATCCGACTCGCCGACGTCGACCTGCAGCATGCCCTCGACGAGGGCGAAGGCGACAAGTCGGTGGGCGAGTGGCGGGCTGGGCACGAAAGGTTCTGGCACAGCGCGGAGGTGCGCGAGGAACTGGACGACCCCGATTTCACCGTCGACGACGACACCCAGGTGCTAGCCCAGCGCTTCCGGCTCGTGCACACGGTCTAACAAACTCCAACAATCACCGGAACCACTGAGCACGATCATCCTGATCGCGTCTCAGTGGAACTGATCAGCCCAGCTCATCCCAGTTCGACCGACCATCGAACAATTCAGAACAGACAGGCGTCGCGGTGGTGCGGGGTGAAGGCGATGCGGCTCTCGTCCCCGTCGAGGGCAATGTCCAGGGAGGCGTCAAGTGCCCTGGCGAGTTTGGCGAGCAGGGGCAGGGTGGGGACGGTGTCGGAGCCCTCGATCCGGGAGATCTTGGCCTGGGCGAGTCCGGCACGGGCCGCCTCGCAGGGACGGCGCATCTGTTTTGGCGGAGGCGGCCGGCGAGCCTGCGGGCGCTTCGCCGACTGGGGCGGATCTGTCATTCCGCGCCGCAGGCGGTGCAGTCGGACGGCTGAGGTCTGTCGACCCTGAACTCGTAAGCAACTTCCCAGCGAACATCGGGAATGGTGATGTCGGCTGTTTCCGCGGGCCGTCCAGCGGTGTCGTAGTAGGTCCGCTCGATCTCAAGCAGCAGGTCACCTGCGCTGATACCGAGCAAATTCGCCTGGGCCTGGGTAGCGCGAGCGGGGCGCGGCAGCTCAACTGCAGTTTCGATTTCTACTCCGATGGACCGCATGCGCTCGACCACGCCCATCCCCGCGAGGGGCCCCATCTCGGGCAGCACGATCGGTGTTCCGTCCGTGATGGCCATCGGTTCCCAGGACTCCGACAGCCGGACGGGCTGCCCTGTTCGGCCGGTCGGGTTCTTGAAGATGGTGCCGTTCTTCTTGGCCCGGCCGAACAGGGACCGCAGCCCCGACCAGGCCAGTGTCCCTGAGCCGGCGGAAGTTGGGTGACGATCTGCGGCCGGTCGGGCACCGGAGTGTGTTCACAAGAGCACAAGCGTTCAACGCGTTCACGTTCGCGGAAGCCGGTTCCTCTTTTGTGAGGGCCAGTTACGGGTTCTCGTAAGGGGAATGGCCGATGCAGGCCCGTCCCCGTCGTCGGTGACAACCGTAGGGCGGGAGAGGTGTGTAAGGGCGGTGTCGGCGCCGGCCGTGGAGGCGCGCTGGATGACCAGGGCCGCCCCTCCGCTGAGGCGGGCAAGGCCGTACGTCCGGCTGTGTTTCGCGGCAGCGGCCGTTGGCGGCGCCGCCGCCGGGCCCGTCCCCCTGCCTCCCGTTTCCGCATACCTGGCAGAGCCGGGGTGCACTGTGCGATGAAGGAGAGTCATGAACAGCACGATGTATGAACGTTTCACTCATGTGTTGAGTGCGAAGCTTGGCGTGCCGGAGGAGGACATCCATCCCGATGCCACCTTCGAGGACCTGGAGGTCGACTCCCTCGCGATCGTCGAGCTGTCCGATGTCATCGAGGGCCAGTACGGGGTCACCTTGGAGGACGGGCAGGTCACGAAGCGCACGACAATGGCCCGTACCGCCGAGCTCCTCGCAGCTCAGGAACAGGCATGAGCCGCGGTGTCGCGGTCACCGGCATGGGCCTGGTCACGCCTGCCGGCATCGGCGTGGCGGACAACTGGGACACCTTGTGCCGGGGGGTCGGCACCGCGGCCCCCGATCCGGAGCTGGAGGGTGCGCCGGTCTCGTTCTCCTGCCGGGTCCCCTCGTTCGACGCCGAAGCGGAATTCGGGGCACGCGAGGCGTGGCGGCTGGACCGCTTCGTCCAGCTGGGCCTGCTCGCGGCCCGGGAGGCGCTGGCGGACTCCGGGCTGGATTCCTGCCGCTGGGACGGTGCGCGCGTCGGTGTGGTCATGGGATGCGCCGCTGGTGGGGTCGCCTCGCAGGAGCGTCATCACGCGGGCTTCCTCGCGCGTGGACCGAAGGGCGTATCCGCGCTCTTCCACCCGAAGGTGCTGAGCAACATGGTGTCCGGGCGGATGGCCATCGAGTTCGATGCCCGGGGGCCCAACCTGGTGGTCTCCACAGCCTGCGCCTCTGGAGCCACGGCCATCGGGCTTGCCCGGGATCTGCTCCTGGCCGGGAGCTGCGACGTCGTTCTCGCGGGCGGCACCGAAGCAGCGGTGACCCCGACCTTCGTCACGGGGTTCACCCGCATGGGTGCGCTGTCCGGGAGGGAGGAAGATCCGCCCTCTGCCTCACGCCCCTTCGACACCGACCGGGACGGGTTCGTGATCGCCGAGGGGGCCGGTGTCCTGGTGTTGGAGCGTCCAGCTGACGCTCGTGCCCGGGGCGCTGCGCTTCACGGCCATGTCGCAGGTTATGGAGCCTCTGCCGACGCCGTGCACGTGACCTCTCCGGATCCCGAGGGCCGCGGGCTGGAGCGCGCCATACGGGATGCGCTGACCTCGGGCGGCCTGACCGCTCGCGAGGTCGGGCACGTCAATGCCCACGGCACTTCCACACTGCTCAATGACCGCACGGAAGCCGAGGTGATCGGGCGTGTCCTCGGGGAGACGGTGGCCGTCAGCTCCACCAAGGGGGTCACCGGTCACACTCTGGGCGCGGCGGGCGCCGTCGAGGCGGCCTATGCCCTGCTCAGCATCGCCCACGAGACCGTGCCCCCGACCGCGAACCTGCAGCATCAGGACCCGGCGATCGATGTGGACATCGTCGCGGGCACGCCCCGTAGGACGCCGCTTGCCTGCGCCCTCAGCAACTCGTCGGGCTTCGGAGGACACAACGTGGCCCTCCTGCTGACTGCCTGACCGCTCTGGAGAACCGCACACGAAGGAGTAATCCCCCATGCCCCACGCGCACTCTCCCTGCGGAACCGCCCCCCGGACATCCGCCGACGTCCATGAACTGATCGGTCTCGTCTACGACGGGGATTTCGAGGCCGTTCACCAGCCACTGCGCGAGGTGTTGCAGGACCCGGTCTTCGACCGTCGTGAGGGACTCACCATGGCCGAACAAGGCCGGCTTGCGTACACGCGCGGCCGTGTCGTGCACGAACGTGCCGTCCCGCCCCGTGATGTCCTGGCCGACCCCCGCCATCTGTACGCAATTGGTGAGTGGCCAGCCCTGCTCGATACCACTACGTTGCCGCTGCTGATGAGCCATTACAACCTCTGCCTGGGCACGATCCTGGACCACGGCGGCGGCCGCGAAGACCTCGACGACTACGTCGGGGAGCTGGAGCGGATGGAGTCTGTCGGCATGTTGATGGTCAGCGAACTCGGCTACGGCAACAACGCAGCCTCCCTCCGCACCCGGGCCACCTACGACCGGGCGCGGGACGAATTCGTCCTGCACACCCCGGGGCCCGACGCGCAGAAGTTCATGCCCTACACCGGCATCCAGGATGTCCCGAAGCTGGCGGTTGTCATGGCTCGGCTGATCGTGGAAGACGCCGACTGCGGCGTCTTCCCGTTCATCGTGCGGATCAGCGACGCAAACGGCCTCGTACCCGGCGTGCACGCCACCCCGCTCCCGGACAAGCCCGGGCTCGCCCTCGATAACGGCTGCACGTGGTTCGACCATGTCCGCCTGCCGCGCCGCAGCCTGCTGGGCGGCGCCATGGGCGACCTCACCGCGGACGGACAGTTCACCAGCCCACTCCGTAACCGCCGCCACCGGTTCTTCCGCTCCCTGAGCCGGGTCCACCCCGGCCGCCTGTGCCTGGCGAGCTCCCTGGTAGCCGCAGGCCGGGCCAGCCTGCACATCGCCCTGCGCTACTCCGCCCGGCGGCACACCTTCGCCCCCGGCCGCGATGACGTGCCACTGCTCGCCTACCGCAGTCAGCAACTCTCCCTCTTCTGCGCTCTGGCCGACACCTACGCCATGACCTTCCTGATCAATTTGGCTAAGAGGCAGTACGCGGTCGCACCGGAAGCGAAGGAGACCGCCACCCTTATCGCCGTCACCAAGGCCGTATCCAGCTGGACGATCACCGACTGCCTCACCACGCTGCGCGAACGCATGGGGGCGCAGGGCATGTTCGCGGCCAACCGGATTGCCGATTACGTTGCCATGGCCCAGGGCGTTGTCACCGCCGAGGGAGACAACCTTCCCCTGCTCGCCAAGGCCGCCGGCGACCTCCTCAGCAACAGCAGCCACCCTGGCGGAGGCGGACGCCCCGACCTTCATCCGGGCCCCCCTGCGCCCCCCTCTCCCCAGGGGCGCAGCCTGGCCGATCCAGGGTTCCATGATGCGCTGCTTGCTTGGCGAGAGGAGGACCTACGGCTCCGTACCGGTCCGGCGATCCGGCGCGAGGTACGGGGCGGGAGTTCCTTGTTCGACGCGTGGAACCACCACCTCAATTCGGCGCTGGCGATGACAACAGCTCACGGCGAACGCCTCGCCCACAACTGCCTGCGCCAGGCAGCCACCGAGGCCCGCTCACCCCGCGTACGGGAGGCGCTGCGCTTGCTGGCCGCCGTACACGGGCTCGCCCGCATCGAGAGGAACTCCGGCCAATACCTCGCACACGGAGCCCTGACGGCTCGCCAGACGACACGGCTCCCCGCCCTGCTGGAAGAGCTGTGTGCGCGGCTGCTGCCCCACGCGGACCTGCTCGTGGACGGCTTCGCACTGTCCGACGAGCTGCTGCGCGCCCCGGCGCTCAGCCCCGGACTGAGCGCGTTCTCGGCCTGGGCGACGCCGGAGCCCGCCATGCGGCGCACCACGAGCGCATCGGGGGCGGTGGTCCGGTGACTTCACGGCTCTCTTCGATGTCCCCCGTTCCGCCGGACGCGGACGCCGCACCGTTGACCGTGGTCGAGCAGTCCGGTCCGGACAGTCTGCGGCGGCTGGTGACCGTACAGCCCGGCATGTGCGGCCCAGGGTCCCTCTTGATCGGACGAATCGGCGACTGGTCCTGGGAGACCGTCAGTGCCGTGTGCGGCACGGACGTCCTCAATGCCCGCGACTGCCACGGCCGTCCGGCCTATCTGTCCTTCTACTACTACCGGCTGCGTACCGGATCCGGGGACACCTCACCACTGCATCCCGGCGACCTCAGGTTCGGCGACCGGCTCGAAGTCGACTCCCGGGTCTTTGGATTCGGCGGCGAGTCGGCGCTGATACTGCACCGGCTGCGTCGACTCGCCCCCGGGGAGCCTCCGCATCGCGATTCGCTGACGGCCGAAGAGTTCTACGATCGCCCACAGCCAGGCTGCCTGTACGCGGAGAACTTCAATCACTGGATCTCCCGAGGGCGCCCCGACTCCAACCTCGGCCTCATCCGCTCCGCGCCCCCCGATTTCACTCATGATCACCTGCCGGTGCTGCCCGAGCGTTACTCGCCCACCACAGCCTGCCGCGCAGCACGCCGTGCGGGCCGCTTTACCGAGGCGGTACCGCACGGCTCCACACCGACAAACGAAGAATTCACCGTCGACTATCCGGTGGATTTGACCAGGGACGTGAATGGCGTCGGACTGCTCTACTTCGCCTCCTACTTCTCCATCGCCGACTACGGACTGCTGCGCTTGTGGCGGCGCCTCGGCCGGTCCGACGACTCCTTCCTGCGCCGCAAGCTGGTCGACTCCCGGATGTGCTATCTCGGCAACGCCGACCTCGATACCCACTTGCGCCTGCGAATGCACCCCTGGCACGGGCCGCCAGGTGACGAAGAAGTGGTGGTCGACCTCACGATTGAAGACACCACCCGGGAGCGCACCCTCGCACTGGGAGCCTTCCGGCTACGGGTGGACAACACCGGGGCGTGACGGCCCGGGAGGGGGTGACGGCGCCGTGGCGGTCACCGCGGCCACTCACAGCCGTCGTCCTCCTCGCCCCATCCGGCACCCCGGTCCTCGTCGAGCAGGTCGTTCACCTCGTCCTCGGTCAGTTCACGCGTTTTATCCACGGTACTCACGATGCCGACCCGGCCGTACGGTCCGCCGCCTGCTCACCGGTAGCCGACGCTGAAATCGATCACGAGGGGCCAGTCACGCCCTACTGGCAGTTGGCGGGCATCCTGCGTGCCCGGATCGCGCGGGGCGACTGGCAGCCGAACAGACCTGTCTCCAGCGAAACCCAACTCGTGCAGCAGTACGGCCTGGCGCGGACGCGGTCCGCCGTGCGATCGCGGTGCTCGTGGAGGAGGGGCTCGTCCTCACCGTTCCACAGCGGGGGACGTACGTCGCTCCCCAGCCGGACGCCTCCGACGACGAGGCCTCGGCAAGCCAGGCGGAGTGATCCGGCAATCAGGTTGATCCCCGCCCGCCCTCCGGGTAGGAAAGCCGCATGACCACACTCGGTGCTGTGTTCCGGCCCCAACTGCCCCCAGAACGCCTGCGAGCCCTGGCCCGCGCAGCGGAGGACGCGGGGCTCGAGGAACTCTGGCTGTGGGAGGACTGCTTCCTGGAAGGCGGCATCTCGGCGGCGGCAGCGGCCCTCGCGTGGACCGACCGGCTACGCGTCGGAGTCGGCCTGCTCCCCGTGCCGTTGCGCAACGTGGCCGTGACCGCGATGGAGGCCGCCACCCTGCACCGGCTCTTCCCGGGCCGGCCCGTCCTGGGCGTCGGCCACGGCGTACAGGACTGGATGGGGCAGGTCGGAGCACGGGCCGAGTCGCCCGTGACGCTCCTGCGTGAGTACCTCGTGGCGCTGCGCGCGCTGCTGGCCGGCGAACGCGTCACCACCGACGGCCGGTACGTGAAGCTCGACGACGTCGCTCTCGACTGGCCCCCGCCGGCGCCGGTGGAGATCCTCGCCGGAGCCACCGGACCCCGCTCGCTCAGGCTCTCCGGAGAGGCCGCGGACGGCACCATCCTCACCGCCAGCACACCACCGGAGGGCGTACGAAAGGCCCGCCAACTCATCGACGAGGGGCGGACGTCGGCCTCCCGCACCGACGCGCACCAGGTGGTCGTCTACCTCCTCACCGCCACCGGACCCGACGCCGCAGCCCGCCTCCACGCCGAACTGCAGGTCGAAGGCGTGGCGTCGGTCCCGGATCTCGGAGTCGCCGGGGACGCCGACACCGTCGCCAAGGCCGTACAACGCCTCACGGACGCCGGAGCCGACACGGTGATCCTCCAGCCCACCGCCGATGAACCGGACCCCGAAAGCTTCATCCGCTTCACGGCCGAAGAGGTACGCTCCCTCGTCCCCTGAGCCACGCTCGCGCCGACTGTCAGCCGGTGATTCCCGGAGAGCAGGGAAAGCGGGGAGAAATCGGTCGCGTTACGCGCGCGCCGCCTGCCACCATCGCGCGATGAACCCGACCGGCCCGACCAACCCGACCGGCATCAGCGGCCCGAGCGGCCCGAGCACCCGCACCTTTCGGGAACTCGTCGACGAGGCCGAGGCCGCTCCGACCGACGGGTGGGACTTCTCGTGGTTCGCGGGGCGGGCCACCGAGGAACGGCCCTCCTGGGGGTACGCGCGGGCCATGGGGGAGCGTCTGGCCAGGGCGGGAGCCGCGCTCGACATCCAGACCGGCGGCGGTGAAGTCCTGGCGACTGCCCGGGAGTTGCCGAAACTCACCGTCGCCACCGAGGGCTGGCCCCCGAACGTCGCCAAGGCCACCGCCCTGCTCCAGCCACGGGGCGCGGTCGTCGTCGCCACGCCGGAGGACGCTCCGCTGCCGTTCGGGGACGAGGCGTTCGACCTCGTCGTGAGCCGGCATCCGGTGACACCACACTGGACGGAGATCGTCCGCGTCCTGCGGCCCGGGGGCACGTACTTTGCCCAGCACGTCGGCCCCAGCAGCGCCTACGAGGTCGTCGAGTACTTCCTCGGCCCGCAGCCCGACGCTCAGCGCAACGCCCGTGATCCCGAGCGCGAGCGCGCCGGGGCCGAGGCGGCCGGTCTGGAGATCGTCGACCTGCGGGCGGAGCGGTTGCGGATGGAGTTCCGCGACATCGGGGCCGTCGTGCACTTCCTGCGGAAGGTGGTGTGGATGGTGCCCGGCTTCACTGTCGACCAGTACCGGCCCCAACTGCTGAGTCTGCATGAGCGGATCGAGGCCGAGGGCCCGTTCGTGGCCCACAGCTCCCGCCACCTCTTCGAGGCCCGCAAGCCGAAGGCCTGACCACTGACCGGCAGGTCCGGACCCCGGACCCCGGCCCCCGGCCCCCGGCCCCCGGCCCCCGGCCCCCGGCCCCCGGCCCCCGGCCCCCGGCCCCCGGCCCCCGGCCCCCGGGCCTCGGACCCCGCCTCGGACCTCGGAACCCGGACCCCGTTGTGGCCTGAGCGCCACGCGGGGGTCTGCGGGCCGGTCAGCGTGTGCTCATGTCAGCCAGCGATGGGCCTGAGGGCGGCTACAGGCCCGAGGGCGGCCTTCTCCTTAGGCATGGCTGCCTTCTGCGCTCGTCAGGATCGCGCTCGCGACGACCTCGAAGAGGTGGTCGGCGCGTGGCGCGAGCGAGGGTTGATCGCCGAGCCACGCGAGCGTCGCGATCAGCGCGAACAGATCGGTGCCATCGAGGTCGGTCCGCGCCACGCCCGCGGCCTGGGCGCGGGCGAGGAGCCGCGCACCGGCCGCGCGCAGGGTGACGCACGAAGCGTGGAGTGCGGACTCGGTGTCGTCGATGGCGGCTGCCATCAGCACGGTCACGCCCCGGTACTCGGTTGTCCACCCGACGCAGTCGCGTAGCCACGAAACGAGGGCGTCTTCGGGTGGGCTCGACGTCTCGAGCTCACCCGCCTTCGCTGTCAGCTCGTCGAAGCTCGTGTGGAGCAGGGCCTCAAGCAGCGCCTCGCGCGTCGGGTAGTGCCGCAGCAACGTCGCGAGCCCGACGTCGGCCCTGCGCGCGATGTCGCGCAGGGACACGTCGACGCCCTGCTCGGTGATGGCGGTGCCCGCGACCGCGAGCACGTGGTCGCGGTTCTTCCTGGCGTCGGCCCGCATCTGTCCCTCTCCCGCTTGTCCTCTTGCTTGTCCCACTTGACTATATGGATCGGTGGTCCATATATTCGGATCAGTGGTTCGGTTATGTGGACCGCCGATCCGAATGAGTCTATCCCGCAGCGCGGGCAGGAGAAAACGATGCCGACACACACGATGAGGGCGATCCGGCTGCATGAGCACGGCGGCCCTGAGGTGCTGCGTTACGACGAGGCGCCGATCCCTGAGCCGGGCCCGGGTGAGGTGCTCGTTCGCGTGCACGCGGTCGGCATCAATCCCCCGGACTGGTACCTGCGCGGCGGGATGACCACGATGCCCGGGGAGACGGAATCGACGGTCGCTCTGCCGGTGATTCCGGGGACGGACGTGTCGGGAGTCGTCGAGGCCGTCGCCGCGGATGTGGACGGCCTCGCCGTCGGCGATGAAGTCTTCGGGCTTCTGCGTTTTCCCAGTTTCCACGGCAGCGCCTATGCCGAGTACGTGGCCGCGCGTGCGTCGGACCTCGCACGCAAGCCGGCCGGCCTCGACCACGTGCACGCCGCCGGGACGCCCATGGCCGGGCTCACCGCGTGGCAGTTCCTGATCGAGGTCGGACACGATCACCCGTCGCCCTTCCAGCAGGCACGGCATCGCCCGACGGCGTTCGACGCCGACACGACGGTGCTCGTCAACGGCGCTGCGGGCGGCGTGGGGCACTTCGCGGTACAGCTGGCGAAATGGAAGGGCGCACGTGTCGTCGCGGTGGCATCGGGCGCGCATGAATCGTTCCTGAGCGGGCTCGGCGCCGACCAGTTCATCGACTACACCAAGAGTCGTCCCGAAGAGCTCGTGCACGACATCGACCTCGTTCTCGACGCCGTCGGCGGTCCCGACAGCAGCCGCTTCCTGCGCACGCTCAAGCGCGGCGGCTCCCAGTTCGCCGTGCTCCCCGGGGACTTCGATGCCGAGGAGACCGCGAAGCTGGGCGTCACGGTATCGAGCGCACAGGTCCGCTCGAACGGCGCGCAGCTCGCTGAACTGGGGCGCCTGCTCGACGCGGGCACGGTCCGCGTCGCGATCGACAGCACGTTCGCGCTCGCGGATGCCCGGGCAGCGCACGAACGCGCTGCCCGAGGGCATATCCAGGGCAAGATCGTGCTCACGGTCGCTTAGGAACGAGCCGTTAGGGACGAGCCGTTTCACCGACGCGGTTGACGCCAGTCCGCGGACCTCGGGCCTCTCCGAGATGCAGGCCCTCCAGCCCGCTGGGGCTCCGGAGCACAAGGGCACAAGCCCTCAAGCGTGCGCCCCCGCCGTCACCTTCCCCACCACCAGTTCCGGCTTCGCCTCCAGGACCTCACCCACCCGCTCGACCTGTTCGCCCAGTTCCTTCTCCTGCGCGCCGGTCAGCCGCCCCAGCGGCTCCACCGTCACCGTCGTCCGCTTCCCCTGCCGCCGCTGGTGCCAGACGCCCGCGACCACCCCGTCGACGAGCAGTACGGGAAAGTTCCCCGCCTGCCCGCCCGCCAGAGCCCGCTCGTAGGCGGCGCCGGGGAACATCCGCTCACGCGGCTGCGCGGCGACGGCGTACGCGTCGAAGTAGGGGAGGAGCCGCACGCCCCGTACGGCCTCGGTGGGGAAGTCGCTGTCGCCCGCCACCACCCAGGCGGGCGTTCCCTCGAAGTCGACCTCCTCGATCCCGCCGGAGGAGGCCAGCGAGGAGAAGAGGGCCGCGGCCCAACCCCGGGGCGCGGCGGCCCACTTGGCGAAGTGCTGCGGCGTGGCGGGACCGTACGCATGCAAATAGTGGCGTACGAGTGCGGCGAGGGCCTCGTCCGCGGGGAGCGGGTCGAAGTGCGGTGGGCGGGTGTAGGTGGCCTTGCGGCCCCGGTTGGGGGCGAAACACAGCGCGCCGGACTGCCCGGCGCGGTGCATCACCTGGCGCCACCGCGGCCACTTGCCCTGGAAGGCCTCCATCACGAGGTCCCCGGCCCAGGGGCCGGTGCGGGCCACGACCTCCTCGGACAGCTCGTCGATGGTCAGCTGCCGCCCGTCGAGAGCGTCGCCGATCGCCGCGACGACCTGTGCCTCCTGCCCTGATGTCATGCGCACCGACGGGCTCGGGCTCGTACCGCTCGGCACGGCGGTCAGTGCGGCGCTCCAGAAGGGGAGTTCGGTGGCCGCGAGGAGATGGATCGTGCCTCGTGGGCCGTACGTCTTCACGACGCTCCGGTCGTCCCACAGTGCCGACCGCACGTCCTGGCGGGTCGAGCCGTCGAGCCGCAGCGCCACGGAGAGCTCGGCCGCCGACAGAACCTGCGCGTGCACGGCGAGCAGGGTGGACACGACCGCGGCCACGGAAGTGCCGGACTGCGCGGGTGTACTCGGCAACTGGGCGGGAGTACGCAGCAGCTGGCGCCCGTAGCGCCGCGCGCCGGCCTCGGCCCACGTGATCCTCGAAGTCATGGTCTCGACGCTAGCCCCGAAGTAGGTCAGAACCTGTCCGCTGTGGGGCGGGCGGTGCCGGTCGGCCGCCGGTCGGCGATTCACCCTTGGGGCGTACGTCCGAGGCGAATGGCCTATTGCCCCATAACCTCGCGTGAACCCCCTGGTTCTCTCCAAATTCTCCTTGATCGCCTTGGAATCCGCTGTGATTCAGCCATGTTCTGCCTCTGAACGAGTGTCGCCACGTTCACCCGGGCGTCGCCGGGCGACTCCGGAGAGTAGTTGTGGCACGCCGATGCATGCAGCATCACTTACGAAGGGTTATGGTGGAAACCCCCCCTCGGGCCGGTCCGTCTCCCCCCCACGGACCGGCCCGTTTTTTTGTGCGCTCCCACGCGCCCGGCGCACACCCCAGAGCCGCCGCCGCACCGCGCCGCCCGTCCTCGCTCCCCTCCGCGCCCATCGGCCGGAGGCCTTGCACCCCAAGGGTGAGAGGCGGTCAGGCAGGGGTATCGTGTCGCCCTCGGGGACTGTCATCTGTACTGAGGGGCTGACGGAAACGTGAACCTGCGCGACAACCTGCGCCGCTTGCTGGTCAGGTTCTATGCACGCAGGGTGGAAGGCCACCTTGACCACGACCAGGTGCCCAAGCACATCGGGGTCATCATGGACGGCAACCGGCGCTGGGCGAAGGCGGCGGGCAGCACCGCCGCCCAGGGGCACCGGGCCGGAGCCCACAAGATCGAGGAGTTCCTCGGCTGGTGCTCCGAGACCGACGTCGAGGTCGTCACCCTCTGGCTGCTGTCCACGGACAACCTCGACCGCCCCGAGGAAGAGCTCGTACCGCTGCTCGGCATCATCGAGAACGTCGTGAGCTCCCTCGCCGTCGACGGGCGTTGGCGTGTGCACCACGTAGGCACCCCGGACATCCTGCCCTCGCAGATGCAGACCGTCCTGAAGGAGGCCGAGGAGTCCACCGCGCACGTCGACGGAATAGTCGTCAACGTCGCCATCGGCTACGGCGGCCGTCAGGAGATCGCCGACGCCGTGCGCTCGATGCTCCTCCACCACGCCGACAAGGGCACCTCGATGGAGGCCCTCGCCGAGAACGTCGACGTCGACATGATCCGCAAGCACCTCTACACCAGCGATCAGCCCGACCCCGACCTGGTGATCCGTACGAGCGGAGAACAGCGGCTGTCCGGATTCATGCTCTGGCAGACGGCCCACTCCGAGTACTACTTCTGTGAGGTCTTCTGGCCGGCCTTCCGCAAGGTCGACTTCCTGCGCGCCATGCGTGACTACGCGGCCCGCCACCGGCGCTACGGCGGCTGATTTCCTCCCGGCCCGGTGCGCCTCTGGGGTTGCCGTGAGGCCAGTTGTTGGTCCTTTGGGGTGGAAGTAATGAGGAGTTCACCAGAGCGCCGTCATGTGTGCTGGCATGGCATCGTGCGTTCGAGGGCATAAAGCTTCCAGGTCGACACCCGAACCACGGGTGTCGGATCTCAGCGGACGGCACGGGGCCGTCCGCCCGGGAGGCCCTTTGCACCAGCGCGACCGTGCGGTCAGTACGGACGAGGCGGAGGGCCGGTTCTCGGCCCGTGCATCGGTGCCGGAAACCGGTCCAGTTCTCCTCCGTCGCTCCCCGACCTCATCCGAGGGGGTACGTCCTTCCGTGGTGACCAGCACAAAGCGCCGTATGCCAGACCGGCGCACCTATGTTCTCGACACCAGCGTCCTGCTGGCCGACCCGCACGCCATGAACCGCTTCGACGAGCACGAAGTAGTGCTGCCGATCGTCGTGGTCACGGAATTGGAGGCCAAGCGGCACCATCCCGAACTCGGCTACTTCGCCCGGCAGGCCCTGCGTCTGCTCGACGAGTTCCGGGTGAAGTACGGCCGGCTCGATGCCCCTATCCC
This sequence comes from Streptomyces sp. NPDC048484, assembly GCF_040651415.1. NCBI lineage: Bacteria > Bacillati > Actinomycetota > Actinomycetes > Kitasatosporales > Streptomycetaceae > Streptomyces > Streptomyces sp. NPDC048484. The sequence continues at coordinate 24,197 of NZ_JBEZJY010000026.1, read as the reverse complement.
CACCGGGGAGTTGGGCGGGACGGTTCGTGTCGAGCTCAATCACTCGGACCCCAGCGTGCTGCCCAGCGGCTATCGCCTGGGGGACAACGACTCCCGCATTCTCGCGGTCGCCCGCAATCTGCAGGCCGAGGGGTTCGACGTCACGGTCGTGTCGAAGGACCTCCCGCTGAGGATCAAGGCCTCCTCGGTCGGGCTCCTCGCTGAGGAGTACCGCGCGGAACTCGCCATCACAGGCTCCTCCGGATGGACCGGAATGTCCGAACTGACGCTCTCCGGCGAACAGGTGGACCTCCTCTTCGACGAGGACAACCTGTACGTCCCCGAGGCGTCGGACTTCCCGGTCCACACGGGGCTGATGGTCCAGTCCGAGCGAGGCAAGGCCCTGGGGCGCGTGACGCCCGAGGGCAACGTCCGGCTCGTACGCGGTGACCGGGAGGCCTTCGGTATCAAGGGCCGCAGCGCGGAACAGCGCATCGCGCTGGATCTGCTCCTCGACCCGGACATCGGGATCGTGTCGATGGGTGGCCGGGCCGGCACCGGAAAGTCGGCGCTCGCCCTGTGCGCGGGCCTGGAAGCCGTGCTCGAACGGCGTCAGCACAAGAAGGTGATGGTCTTCCGGCCGCTGTACGCGGTCGGCGGGCAGGAGCTGGGCTATCTGCCTGGTTCCGAGTCCGAGAAGATGGGGCCCTGGGCGCAGGCCGTCTTCGACACGCTCTCCGCGGTCACCAGCCGAGAGGTCATCGAGGAGGTCACCGCGCGCGGGATGCTGGAGGTCCTGCCGCTCACGCACATCCGCGGCCGCTCACTCCACGACGCCTTCGTGATCGTGGACGAGGCCCAATCCCTGGAACGGAATGTCCTGTTGACCGTTCTGTCCCGAATCGGGGCTAATTCACGGGTTGTTCTGACCCATGACGTGGCCCAGCGGGACAATCTCAGGGTCGGCCGCTACGACGGGGTCGTGGCCGTCGTGGAGAAGCTGAAGGGGCATCCGCTCTTCGCGCATGTCACGCTCACCAGGTCCGAGCGGTCCCAGATTGCGGCCCTTGTGACCGAAATGCTGGAGGACGGACAGATCTGATCCCACCTGCCCCCACCCATCCCGTCTGTCCAACGGGTGGTGGCTACACGATAGTTGGCGCCGTCCGGCAAAGGCGAAGGAGCCTAGCCGGGCGGCGCCCTGGCGCGCGCTCATTTCCGGAAAACTTCCGTGGCAAACCGGGTGTGAGCTTTCACACCCGGCACGGAATTGCTTCTCGGTGCCGCGGTACGGCTAGAGTCTCATTCCTGTCAGGCCCCGCATACGACACACCTGTACCCCCAGCGGCACAGAACAGCAGAAGCATCAGAACTCCATAACGCCGTCGTATGCCGCCCGAGCACCACGTGGCGCTCCCCGCAAGGGAGTTGCCCGTCGGGCCCGCGCCTCCAATGACCCCGCAGTTGGGAGGCCAGTGTCAGGGGCACGATTGCGTCCGCGAGGGTCACCTGTAGCGGTCGATGCTGGAAGGAAACCGTGTGAGCCGGATCTCGGTCCGTGGGCTCGCAGTGGCCTCGGCCACCGCAGTCACCGCTGTAGGCGCTGTTACGGGTGTTGCCTCGGGCAGCACCGCACCCGCAAGTGATGACGCCGAGGCAGCGACGAGCGGTTCGACGCTCCTCGCGGATATACCCTCGGGCGCGCAGGCGCAGGTGCAGACCGCCTCCCTGACGCAGCAGGCCGACTCCCAGGCCATCGCGGCGGACTCGACCGCCAAGAAGGACGCCGAGGCAGCCGCGCGCAAGCAGGCCGCCACGGACGCGGTCGCGAAGCAGAAGGCCGCGGAGAAGGCTGCGGAGAAGGCGGAGCAGGACGCCAAGGACCGCAAGGAAGCGGCCAAGGTCGCCAGCCGTTCCGCCACGCGCGACTCGACCACCTTTACGGTGAAGGCGTCGTACACCGCTGCGGAAGTCCAGGAGATGGCGCGCTCGATGGTCCCGGCGGACCAGTTCCAGTGCTTCAGCCGGATCGTCGACCACGAGTCCAGCTGGAACTACCAGGCGGACAACCCCACCTCCGACGCGTACGGCCTTGTGCAGGCGCTGCCGGGTTCGAAGATGTCCTCGGCCGGTGCCGACTGGGCGACCAACCCGGCCACGCAGATCAAGTGGGGCCTGAGCTACATGGACGACCGGTACGGCAGCCCGTGTGGAGCCTGGGACTTCTGGCAGGCCAACAACTACTACTGAGCCGACAGCGGCTCAACCCCGCGGAGCCCTTCACCGTCCTACGGTGGAGGGCTTCTGCCATGTACGGTCGGGGCCGACGACTCCAGGGGGGAGTGGTGGGGAGCAACGGGGGAAAAGGACGGATCATGTCGCGAGTGCCAGGGTGGTTCGGCCGAGTCGGTGCCAGACTCACCGAAGTGGGAGAGCGGTTGGACGCGCGCCGCGCGGCCGCCGAACAGGACGACGAGGCCGAAGAGCGCGGCGACGTCGGCAGGGACGAAGCGGACGGTGCGGACGTCCGGTCCCTGTCATCGTCCTATCCCGCGGGCACCGCAGGCACCGCAGGCACCGTTCGGCCCGAACCCGCGAGCGCCGTGCCGTGGGGCATGCGGGTCGCCGCCGAAGCCGGCTGGCGGCTGCTCGTACTCGCCGGCACCCTCTGGGTGCTGATGCGCGTCATCAGCGCCGTGCAGCTCGTCGTCCTCGCCTTCGTCGCCGCGCTGCTCATCACCGCGCTGCTCCAGCCCACGGTCGCCCGGCTGCGGCGGTACGGGATGCCGCGCGGGCTCGCCACCGCGCTCACCGCGGTCCTCGGCTTCGTCGTCATGGGGCTGGTCGGATGGTTCGTGGTCTGGCAGGTCATGGAGAACATCAACAACCTCGCCGACCAGATCCAGGACGGCATCGACGAGCTTCAGCGGTGGCTGCTGAAAAGCCCGTTCCATGTGACCGAGGACCAGATCAGGGACATCGCCAAGAGCCTGCGCGAGGCGGTCGGGGCGAACACCGAGGAGATCACGTCCGCAGGGCTCGAAGGCGTCACCGTCATCGTCGAGGCGCTCACCGGCATCCTCCTCACGATGTTCTCCACGCTCTTCCTCCTCTACGACGGCAAGCGCATCTGGGAGTGGACCCTCAAGCTGGTCCCGTCGGCGGCGCGTCCGGGGGTGGCGGGGGCGGGACCGCGGGCCTGGCGCACGCTGACCGCCTATGTCCGCGGCACGGTGATAGTCGCTCTGATCGACGCCACCTTCATCGGGCTCGGCATCTTCTTCCTCGACGTCCCGATGGCCGTCCCGCTCGCCGTCTTCATCTTCCTGGGAGCCTTCATCCCGCTGGTCGGTGCCGTCATCTCCGGGGCGCTGGCGGTGGTGGTCGCGCTGGTGACGCAGGGCGTCTTCACGGCGGTCATGACCCTGGCCGTGGTGCTGGCCGTCCAGCAGATCGAGGGGCACATCCTCCAGCCGTTCATCCTCGGGCGGGCGGTACGGGTGCATCCGCTCGCCGTCGTGCTGTCCGTCGCGGCGGGTGGGCTGGTCGCGGGGATCGGGGGAGCGGTGGTCGCGGTGCCGCTCGTCGCGGTCACCAACACGGTGGTCGGCTACCTGCGCTCGCACTCCCGCGAGGCCGCACTCCGCCACTCCCCGGCGCCACACGGGTCGACGGCGACGGCGGCAGCGGCGACGCCGGCTCCCGCGGCCCCAGCGCAGGACCCACCGCAGGATCCACCCCCCAGCCCGTCCGGCGTTTGAGGACGAGCGCGTTCAGCGCGACGCGAGGGCCTGGGAGCGCAGCCCCCAGAAGCGACGCGAAAGGGCGCGAAAGGGCGGGAAAGGGCGGGAAAGGGAAGGGGCGGCGGGGGTGAGAACAACAGAGCCCCACCCACCATGAAGGTGAGCGGGGCTACCTGCTGAGCGAGCCGCAGGCTACTGCGTGAGGACCGCTTCCGAGTCCAGCGTGACCCCCACGGCCTGCACGACCGCCGCGATCTTGAACGCCTCCTGGATCGTCTCCCGGTCGACGCCCGCCTTGCGGAGCACCTGCTCGTGCGAGTCGAGGCACTGCCCGCACCCGTTGATCGCGGAGACGGCGAGCGACCACAGCTCGAAGTCGACCTTCTCCACACCCGGGTTCCCGATCACGTTCATCCGCAGACCGGCCCGCAGCGTCCCGTACTCCGGGTCGGAGAGCAGATGCCGCGTGCGGTAGAAGACGTTGTTCATCGCCATGACCGCCGCAGCGGACTTCGCCGCCGTGTAGGCCTCCGGCGAGAGCTTCGCGTTGGCCTCCTCCTCCAGCTCACGCAGAACACTGGGCGACCGCGAGGCGATGGCGCAGGCGAGCACCGTGCCCCACAGCTGCTGCTGCGGAAGGTCGGAGTTGCCGATCACCGAACCGAGGTTCAGCCGGAGGTCCTTGGCGTAGTCCGGAATCGCGGACTTCAGCGCGTCGAGGGACATGGGTCACTCACCGGCCAGCAGCTTGACCGGGTCGAGGGTGTTCTCGCCCTTGGTCCAGTTGCAGGGGCACAGCTCGTCGGTCTGCAGCGCGTCCAGAACCCGCAGGACCTCCTTGGGATTACGGCCGACGGAACCGGCGGTCACCATGGAGAACTGGATCTCGTTGTTCTGGTCGACGACGAAGACGGCACGCTTGGCGAAGCCGTCCTCGCCCTCGATGCCGAGGTCACGCATGAGTTCGTGCCGCGAGTCGGCCATCATCGGGAAGGGCAGGTCGGTCAGGTCCGGGTGGTCCTTGCGCCAGGCGTGGTGCACGAACTCGGAGTCGCCGGAGAAGCCGAGGACCTGCGCGTCACGGTCGGCGAACTCGTCGTTCAGCTTTCCGAAGGCGGCGATCTCGGTCGGGCACACGAAGGTGAAGTCCTTGGGCCACGCGAAGACGATCTTCCACTGACCCTCGTACGTCTTGTGGTTGATCTGCTCGAACTCCTCGCCCTTCTCCAGCGAGACACAGGCAGTCAGATCGAACTCGGGGAACTTGTCACCGACAGTGAGCACACGCTCTCCTTGCAACGAAGGAAACCTCGTTTTGGGAGGTTTCCTCATGGGTTGGACGCTCTTGATCGTGGCACAGAGTGCATTGATTACAGAAATCGCTACACTTGGTCTTGTTGATCGGGAGTAGCTATCAGTGCCCATGAACAATCATGAACAAGAGGACCGCCAGTGGCCCCCGTCAGGAAGAGGCAGCCCAGCCTGTCGCAGCTGCGCGCCTTCGCCGCCGTGGCCGAGCATCTGCACTTCAGGGACGCGGCGGCGGCCATAGGCATGAGCCAGCCCGCCCTGTCCGGCGCGGTCTCGACGCTGGAGGAGACCCTCGGGGTGACGCTGCTGGAGCGCACGACCCGCAAGGTGCTCCTGTCGCCGGCGGGCGAGCGGCTGGCCGTACGGGCCAGGGCCGTGCTCGACGAGGTGGGCGCGCTGCTGGCGGAGGCCGAGGCGGTGCGGGCGCCGTTCACCGGGGTGCTGCGCCTCGGGGTGATCCCGACGGTGGCGCCGTATCTGCTGCCGACCGTCCTCAGGCTCGTCCACGACCGGTATCCGGCCCTCGACCTCCAGGTCCATGAGGAGCAGACGGCGAACCTGCTGGAGGGGCTCACCACGGGACGGCTCGACCTGCTGTTGCTCGCCGTGCCCCTCGGTGTGCCCGGAGTCGTCGAACTGCCGCTGTTCGACGAGGACTTCGTGCTGGTCACGCCGTTGGACCACTGGCTGGGCGGCAGGGAGGGCATCCCGCGTGACGCGCTGCGCGAGCTCAATCTGCTGCTGCTGGACGAGGGCCACTGCCTGCGCGACCAGGCCCTCGACATCTGCCGGGAGGCGGGTCGCGCGGACGCGCCGGTCACCACGACCGCCGCGGGGCTCTCCACCCTCGTACAACTGGTCGCGGGCGGTCTCGGGGTGACGCTGTTGCCGCGTACGGCCGTCAAGGTGGAGACGACCCGCAGCGACCAGCTGCTCACCAGCAATTTCGTGGAGCCGGCCCCGACCCGGCGCATCGCGCTCGCCATGCGCGCGGGCGCCGCGCGCGGGGCGGAGTACGAGGAGCTGGCCGAAGCCCTGCGGGAAGCGCTGAAGCCGTTGCCGGTACGGGTGTTGTGACCCGTACCGGCAACGGCTGGTCGCGCGGTTCCCCGCGCCCCTGATGGTGCGCCTGATGGGAGCCCTTGATGGGAGCCCCTCTCAGGCGGGCCTGTCAGGGGCACGGCCCGTCGCGGGTTACTCCGTACGCAGCCCGTCCGGGCGCATCAGTCGCAGCAGCGGTGGCACGCTGAGCGCCGTCACCACGAGGACGACCCCCGCGCCGATGCCCGTCATCGCGAGGACACTCAGCCAGTCCACCGTCACCGCGGTGTTCGTCATCTTCAGCAGGACCGCGCCCAGGGTGATGCCCACCACCGAGGCGAGGGCCAGGCCCAGCGCGACCGGGATCGCGGTCTGCCACAGCACCGACAGACTCAGTGTGCGGCGCCGGGTGCCGAAGGCGACCAGCGCTGACAGCAGCTTCCTTCGCTCGCGCAGCTGCTCCAGCTGGGAGACCAGCAGGCTCGCCCCGATCAGCCCGAGGACACCGGCCGCGCCGACGAACAGTCCGGTGCGGATGGAGTCGAAGCGTGTCGAGAGCTCACTCGCCTCGTACGTCATGGGGCTCGTGAGCGGGTCGATCTTCGCCACGGTGTTGCGCACCAGCTCCTGAACGTCCGGGACCGCCATGTCGAGCTTGAGATAGACGATCCCGCTGGTGGTCGAGGTCGCCGCGCCGGGCAGCGCACTCGGGGTCATCAGGAAACCACCCCGCTCCCAGCCCGTCGGGTCCACGCGCGGATCGGCCCTCTTGATGTCCCGCGGGACCGTCCAGGGGGCCTCCGCGCCCCTCGGAGCGTCGGAGTCGGTGTAGGAGGGGTCGAAGTAGAGCTTGCGGCCCGGCTTGGCGAGCTCCGGGGTGTCCACGTCGTCCTCGGCACCGTGCACGGCGAACACGTCGCCCTCGCGGCACGAGGGCAGCTTTCCCACCTCGCGCAGGGAGGCGCAGTCGCCGATGGTGACTATCGCGGAGTTCTCGGGGTCCTTCGCGGTCCCGCCGAGGTAGGCGTCGGAGAGTGCGACGGCGCCGCGCACGCCCCGGGTCTCGGCGAACTTCTGCTGGGTGTCGGCGAGGGAGACGTTCTTCGGTACGGTGATCTCCATCTGGGCGCGCGACAGATCCTGGCCGGTGGCCTTCGTGTAGTCGTTCTGGACGCCGGCGAACAGCATCTGCAGGGCGATCGCGCCGGCCACCGCGACGGCGATGCCGTTGACCATGCGGGCCGCGGTGCCGCTGCTCAGCTGGAGCCTGCGCACGGCCAGTTGCCAGGAGACGGAGCCCGAGTTCAGCCGGGCCACGACGGCCTCCACGACCCACGGCAGCAGCGCGGTGATCCCGACGAGGAGCAGGACGACACCACTGGTCACCATGTACTCGTTGAAGTCGCCGTTGGTGTTGCCCTGGCCGATCATCGGGGCGAGCAGGCCGAGACCGCCCAGCGGCAGCAGCAGCCGCCACCACAGCCGGCGTCGCGCGGGCTTGGCCGTGCGCACCACGCCGAGTGGTTCGATGACCACCGCGCGCAGGGCCAGTAGCGTCACCGCGACCGCGGCCGCCGGGACCGCGACGGCGATCAGGAGGGCGAGTACGGGCGTCGGGTTCAGGTAACTCGGGAAGACACTGAAGTCGAACAGCTCGACCGAACCGGCGATCTGGCGCGCGACCAGGAAGAAACCGATGCCGAAGATCAGCCCGAGGAAGGCGCCGGCGAGTGCCTCGCCCGCCGCGATCCGGCGGGTCATCCGGCCGTCGGCGCCGACCAGCCGCAGCGCGGCGAGCCTGCGGTCGCGCCGCTCGCCGCCGAAGCGTACGGCCGCGGCGATGAAGACGCCGACCGGCATCAGCAGTACGACGAAGACCGTCAGGACGAGCAGCAGCAGGACCGGGTCCAGTTCCTCCGAGGGCGCGTCGTCGCCCCGGAAGGTGTCGATGCGCGTGACGTTGGTGCCGTCGTCGTGCCGGGCCAGGCCCTGGGCGCCCGTGTAGTAGGCGAGTTCGGCCGAGCCGATCAGGCCGCTCTCACTGATGGTGCCGGTGATGCGGTACGGCAGCCGGTCGCGCAGCAGCTCGGCGTCCTTGGACTCCAGCAGGCTCTTGAGCGCGGGGGACACGATCATCTCGCCCGGCGCGGGGAACTTCTCGAGCCCGGGCGGCAGCGGCGCCCGCTTGCCCTCCGGCTCCAGTTCGCGGCCGCGGACGTCCCGGTCGTGGAACTCGGTGTCGGTGTTCGCGACGAGCACGGTCTTGTCGGACTTGGCCGGCTCGGCCCTGCTGAACACGAGGTCCTGGCGCGCGTACTCGCGGTCGGACCTCACCTGCATCGCGTTCGGGATGGCGGTGGTGAGCAGCAGCAGTGCCACGCCGAGGCCGACGCCGACGCCGGTGAGCAGGACGCGTATCCAGCCCTCGCGGCCGCCGGTGAACGCGAACTTGGTGCCCATGGCCAGGTCCCTGTACCACTGCCGCACCATGGGGGTGTCGGCCCGGGTGTCCCGCCGGGCGGCCGGTTCCGGGGGAGCCTCGGGCGGGGTGGCGGTGGGCGATGGGCGGGCGCTCATACGGCACGCTCCATGTCCCGGGACTTGCCGTCGCGCACGACGATCTCGCGGTCCGAGTAGGCGGCCACCCGGGTCTCGTGCGTGACGAGGACGATGGCCGCGTTGGCGGACCGGGCGGCGTCCGTGAGCAGTTCCATCACGCGTTCGCCGTTGAGCGAGTCGAGGGCGCCAGTGGGCTCGTCGGCGAACAGCACCCGCGGACTGGTGACGAGGGAGCGGGCCACGGCGACACGCTGGCCCTGGCCGCCGGAGACCTCGCCGGGCCGCTTGCCCGCCAGATCGTCGACCTCCAGGCGCTCCATCCACGACAGGGCGGTGCGCTCGGCCTCCTTGCGGGAGGTGCCGTTCAGCCGCAGCGGCAGGGCCACGTTCTCGACGCAGGTCAGCTCCGGCACCAACTGGCCGAACTGGAAGACGAAGCCGAACTCGGAGCGCCGCAGCGCGCTGCGCTGGGAGTCGTTCATGGCCGACATCTCGCGGCCGTTGTACATGATCGAGCCCGAGTCGGGGGTCACGATGCCGGCGAGGCAGTGCAGCAGGGTCGACTTGCCGGAGCCCGAGGGGCCCATCACGGCGACGACCTCGCCCGGGTGGATGGAGAACCCGGCGCCGTCGAGGGCGTTGGTGGGGCCGTACGCCTTGTACAGGTCGTGGGCCACGAGCAGGGAGCCTGCGGGGGTCATCGAGTCACCGCCTCGGCGAGCTTGTCGAGGCGCGCGGCGGTGAGTTCCAGCCACCGCAGGTCGGCCTCAAGATGGAAGAGAGCATGGTCACAGATCAACTGGTCGGCGAGATCGCCCCTGCGCTTGCGGTCGGTGAGGATGCGCATCATGCGCAGGTGCTCCGAACGCTGGGTGTCGAGGATGTCGGACGCGTCACGGCGCGTCAGGAGAGCCAGGACGACCTTCGTGTAGAGGACCGACTGGAGATACGGCTCCGGCTTCTCCGGCGTCGCGAGCCACCGCTGGACGTCGGTGACGCCGGCCTCGGTGATCGCGTACCGCTTCCGCTCGGGGCCGCCTTCGCCCGCCTCTATCCCGTCGACCTCCACGAGGCCGTTCTTCAGTAGGCGGGACATCGTCGAATAGACCTGGCCGTAGTGCAGCGGCCGGTCGTGACCGAACTTTTCATCGAAGGCCCGCTTCAGGTCGTAACCGTGGCGGGGCCCGGACTCCAGGAGCCCTAGGAGCGTGTGACCGATGGACATGCGGAGCACTCTACACAGTGCGTATACACCGCATGTATACGCACTGTGTAGACCTGTATGCGACGGGTGGAGGTGGAGTGTAAAACAGCAGGTCAGGAGCGATTGTTACGATTCTGCCACCGCCTCGGGGCCCTCGCGCCCAGCACTCCGCACCCCGCGCCCAGCGCTCCGCACCCCGGCCCCGCAAGGGGCCCCAAGGGGCGCGGGGAACTGCGCGACAAGCCCCCGCGGACCCGCAGCCGACCACGCCGCTCCTGCTCCCCGGCTCCTCTACTCCTCGGCCTCCCCGGAAAGAGGCGGCCGTCCCCGCCGGGGAATCGGCCCGGCCGCGCCGGGAAGGCGCCCCGCCTCCCCGAGGGACCGCCGCAGCAGGAACTCGATCTGCGCGTTGGCCGAGCGCAGCTCGTCCCCGGCCCAGCGCGCCAGTGCCTCGTACACGAGCGGGTCCAGCCGCAGCAGCACCTGCTTGCGCTGCTGCTGCGGCCGCCGCTGAGGGGAAGTCGGGGGAGTCGGGGGAGTAGAGGGAGTCTCCTCCGGAGGTGGGGTCACTGGTAGAGGGATCCCGTGTTGAGGACGGGCTGCGGTGCCCGGTCACCGCACAGGACCACCAGCAGGTTCGACACCATCGCGGCCTTCCGCTCGGAGTCCAGCTCCACGATGTCCCGCTCGGAGATCTGCGCGAGCGCCGCCTCGACCATCCCCACCGCGCCGTCCACGATCTGGCGCCGCGCGGCGACGACCGCACCCGCCTGCTGCCGCTGGAGCATCGCCGAGGCGATCTCGGGCGCGTACGCGAGATGCGTGAAGCGGGACTCGATGATCTGCACGCCCGCGGCCTCCACGCGCGCGTGGAGCTCGACCGCGAGCTTCTCGGTGATCTCCTCGGCGTTGCCCCGCAGCGACAGGCCCTCCTCGTCATGGGCGTCGTACGGGTACTCGATGGCGATGTGCCGCACGGCCGCTTCGGTCTGTGTGGCGACGAACTCCAGGAAGTCGTCCACCTCGAAGCTGGCCTGGGCGGTGTCCTCCACCCGCCACACCACGACGGCGGCCAGCTCGATCGGGTTGCCGTAGGCGTCGTTGACCTTGAGGACGGCCGTCTCGTGGTTGCGCACCCGCGTCGAGATCTTCGTGCGGGAGGTGAGCGGGTTGACCCAGCGCAGCCCGTCCTCGCGGATCGTGCCCCGGTAGCGGCCGAAGAGCTGGACGACGCGGGCCTCGCCGGGCGCCACCATGTTCAGGCCGCACATGGCGAAGAAGGCCGCGATGCCGATCAGGACGCCGCCCACGATGAGCACGGCCTTGCCGCCGGTGGCGGCCACCGCGGTGGCGGAGACGATCATCGCGGCGCCCAGCAGCAGGCCGAGAAGCCCGAGCAGCAGCGCGAGCCCGCCGCCGATGCTGTGCGCGCTGAACTCCCGTACGCGCGGAGCGGGCATCTCGGGTACGTCGGCGATGTCTGGAGGGTTTGGAGAGTCATGCGTGGACATGGGTGTTCCCCCGTTTCGTGGTGCCGCCGCCCGACGTTCGGACGGCAGCCTTTGCTAGCTAAGTGATATCACTTTACCCGCGACGACAACCTTCCATGCCTCTGAATCGTCGGTTCCAGTGGGACAGGTGCTGATTGTCACGCCCGTAAAGGGCTGGATCGGTAGACGTTTGTCACCAGCTGCGGTGTTAGTTTGCTGAGCTGACCAGGGCGACGAACCTGTGAGGCACGAGAGACAGAAGCGGAGCGGACGGAGCCATGGGACGAGCGGACGAGAGACGAGCGCGGCAGCGTGGTGGCCACCGCGGCGCGCCGAAACGCTCGTCCAAGGCGGGCGGCAAGGCGGGCGGCAAGACAGGCGGCAAGACCGGCATACGCCGCTTCTTCACCTGGAAGAAGCTCCTCGGCACGTTCTTCGGCCTCTGCCTGCTCGTGATGGCCGCCTTCATCGGGCTCTACCTGATGATCGACGTTCCCAAGGGGAACGCGGCCGCGGTGCAGCAGAGCAACATCTACAAGTACAGCGACGGCTCGACGCTCGCCCGCGACGGCGAGGTGAACCGTGAGCTGGTCGACCTGGAGCAGGTCGACAAGGGCGTCCGCATGACCTTCGTCGCCGCCGAGAACAAGTCCTTCTACAAGGACGCCGGCGTCGACTTCAGGGGCACGGCCCGCGGTGTGCTCAACACCCTCTCCGGCAAGGGCAAGCAGGGTGGCTCGACGATCACCCAGCAGTACGTCAAGAACTACTACCTCACCCAGGACCAGACCGTCACGCGCAAGCTGAAGGAACTGGTCATCTCGCTGAAGGTGGACCGCCAGAAGTCCAAGGACGCCATCCTCGCGGGCTACATCAACACCAGCTACTACGGCCGCAACGCCTGGGGCATCCAGGCCGCCGCGCAGGCCTACTACCGCGTCGACGCGGACGACCTCTCGGTCGGGCAGGGCGCGTACCTCGCCGCACTGCTCCAGGCCCCGAGCCAGTACGACTGGGCGGTCGCCAGCGACACCAGCAAGAAGCTGGTCAAGAACCGCTGGGACTACGTCCTGAACAACATGGTCGAGGAGGGCTGGCTGAGCTCCGGCAAACGCGACGGGATGAAGTTCCCGGTGCCCAAGGCCCCCAAGGGCGCGCCCGGTATGCAGGGCCAGGCCGGCTACATGGTGGAGGCCGCCGACAACGCGCTGATGAAACAGCTCGTCGCGAAGGGGACGGCCGCCGACCTGAAGGAGGCCGAGACCCTGGTCAAGGCGGGCGGCTGGACCATCACGCTGAACATCGACAAGAAGAAGCAGGCCCAGCTGGAGAAGTCCGTCAAGGGTCAGCTGACCGGCAAGCTCGACAAGAAGAAGCGGGACGTCGACGCGAACGTCCAGGCCGGTGCCGTGTCCGTCGATTCGAAGACCGGACGTGTCGTCGCGATGTACGGCGGCGTCGACTACGTGGAGCACTACACGAACAACGCGACGCGCCGCGACTACCAGCCCGCCTCCACCTTCAAGCCGCTGATCCTGGCCGCGGCCGTCGAGAAGGACGCCACGACCCAGGGCGACGTGCCGATCACGGCGAACGCGATCTACGACGGCACCAGCAAGCGTCCCGTCGTCGACGACGGGAAGAAGGTCGGGTTCGCGCCGCCGAACGAGGACGACGTCGACTACGGCGACGTCACCGTCCAGACCGCGATGAACAAGTCCATCAACTCCGTCTTCGCGCAGATGGGCGTCGATGTCGGCATGGACCAGGTCATGAAGACCGCGGGCGAGCTGGGCATGGACGTCGAGGACGCCAAGTCGGTGCCCGCCCAGACCCTCGGCACCATGGGCGCGAGCCCGATGGACATGGCCGGCGTCTACGCGACCCTCGACAACCACGGCAAGAAGGTCACCCCGGCCATCGTGAAGTCGGTCAAGCACAAGGACCGCTCGGTGGAGTTCCCCGAGGCGGTCGGCGAGCGGGTCATCAGCCGCGAGGCCGCGGACACCGTCACCTCGGTGCTGACGGGCGTGGTCGACGACGGTACGGCCAGGACGTCCGTACGCGACAACCCGGGCCGGGACGGCCAGCAGGTCGCGGGCAAGACCGGCACGTCCGACTGCAACAAGTCGGCCTGGTTCACCGGGTACACGCCGAAGCTCGTCACCTCGGTGGGCGTCTTCGGCGAAGCCGCCAAGGCGGGCACCACCCGGTGCGGCAAGGACAAGCCGGTCAAGGTCAAGGCGTTCAGCCAGGTCACGCTGCAGGGCGCGGCCGGTGGCGGCCGCGTCAACGGCGGTGGCTACCCCGCTCAGATCTGGGCGGCGTACACCTTCGGCGCGATGGGCGACGTCTCCAAGTTCGACCTCGACACGAAACAGGGCGCGGCCGTGCGGCCCAGCGACACGCCGACGGTCTCCGAGGCGCCGCCGGCCACACCCGATGAACCGTCCTCCGAGGACCCGACGAGCAAACCGGCCACGACCAGCCCTCCGCCGGAGAGCTCGCCCGAGGACACTCCGTCGGAAGAGGATCCGCCACCGACCACCAGCCCCCCGCCGTCGTCATCGGGCATCGAGCCGCCACCGGACCCGGACGACCCACAGTCAGATCCGTAACCGCAGAGGGGGGCGTCCCTTAAAAGGAGGGGGCGTCCCTTGGGGGCGCCCCTTCAGGGGCGCGGGGAACTGCGCGACCAGCCACGACGCACCCGCAGCGCACAACGACCCGCACCCACAACGGCGCTGAAAACGGCGCCCCACGCGGGAGCGACTGGCGTGATCGACCGGACAGGTCCTAGTCGTGGTTCAACTCGAACCACACGACCTTCCCCGTACTGAGCCGGGTCGCACCCCACCGCCTGGCCAGCTTGTTCACCAGGTAGAGGCCGCGGCCCCCTTCATCCGTGGCGCGCGCCTGCCGCAGCCGCGGCAGCTGCGGCACGTCGTCGGCGACTTCGCAGCGCAGCACGTCGGTACGGAGCAGCCGCAGCGTGACGGGCCGGGAGGCGTAGCGCACGGCGTTGGTGACGACCTCGCTGACGAGCAGCTCCAGGGAGTCCGTGAGCTCCTCCAGACCCCAGCGGGACAGCGCCTTGCGGGCCAGCCGGCGGGCCCGGCCGGGCGCCGTGTCCTCGGGGTCCAGATGCCAGAGCGCGACATCGCTCGGCGCGATTCCGTCGAAGCGGGCGGCGAGCAGCGCGATGTCGTCGTCCCGGTCGCCCGGACCGAGCATGTCGAGCACCTCGTCGCACAGCGCCTCAAGGGGCGGCGGGTGGTCCGGCCCGGTCAACGCCGCGGTGGCGGCGATCCGTTCGCGCAGCTGCTCTATCCCGGTCCACACGTCACGCAGCCGTGACTCGACCAGGCCGTCGGTGTAGAGCAGCAGGGTGGCGCCGGCGGGCGCGTCCAGTTCGACCGCCTCGAAGTCCACGCCGCCTACGCCGATCGGAGCGCCCGGGGGTACGCGCAGTACCTCGGCACGGCCGCCCAGATGCAGCAGTACGGGCGGGGGATGGCCCGCGTTCGCGATGGTGATGCGGTGCGCGACCGGGTCGTACACCGCGTACAGGCAGGTCGCCATGCGGTCGGTGCCGAGTCGCTGGGCCTGCTCGTCCAGGTGGTGCAGGACCTCCTGCGGCGGCAGGTCGAGCCCGGCGAGGGTCTGCGCGGTCGTGCGCAGCTGGCCCATGATCGCCGCCGAGGTCATGGAGTGGCCCATGACGTCACCGACGACGAGGGCGACCCTGCTGCCGGGCAGCGGGATCGCGTCGTACCAGTCGCCGCCGACCCGTGCCGTCTCGGCGGCCGGCAGATAGCGCGACGCCAGCCGTACGCCGGTGGGACGCGGCAGGGTCTCGGGCAGCATCGTGCGCTGCAGTTCGTCCGCGATGTAGGCCTCGCGGCCGTACAGCACCGCTTTGTCGATGCCGAGCGCGCTGTGCGTGGCGAGCTGCGCCGCGACCAGCAGGTCGTCCGTCTCGAAGGCGGGCCGGTCGGGGCGGCGCAGGAACAGCGCGGCACCGATCACGCGCCGGCGGCCGCGCAGCGGCGCGAGGATCGCGCGCTGGCCGCTGGGCACGCTCAGGTTGTCGCCGATCAGCTCGGGCAGCGCGGCCCGCGCGGCGGGGGCGTCCGCGAAGACGGGCCGCACACCGCGCAGCACCTCGTTCAGCGCGCCACCGGGCCGTACGGTGCACAGCTCGGCGGTGATCCCGACGTCCGGCTCGGACTGGAGCCCGGGCAGCAGGAAGCCCTCGGTGTCCCGGTCCTCCGGGATCCGGTCCGTGCGCCGCAGCCGCAGTACGACGGGCCCGGTGGGCCGCTCGTCGCCGACCGGCAGCGGATCGCGGAGATAGACGAGGATCGCGTCCGAGAAGGTCGGCACCGTGGCCCGGCACAGCCCCATCACGATCTCGTCGAGGTCGATGCCGCGGGCGATCCGCCGGGTGGCGGCCCCCACGAAGCGCAGCCGGTCGCCGTCGCGGCGCATGGGCATGGGCGCCCCGGGCGCCGGGATCTGGCCCGTACGGCGGTCCTTGCTGCCCTGGAGGGCGATGGACTCGGCGCCGGGCTGGGACGGGACGGCCTCCGGTGCGGGCCGCGGCCGGTGCGGACCGGATTCCGTCGCGGCCGGCTGGGAGTGCTCGGGTCCGGAGCCGGCGGGCGCGTCGGTCGGGCCGTGGCCACCGGAGGGCGCGGGCGGGCCCTGGCTGCCGGCCGGGGAACCCGACGCGGCGGGCGTACCCGTGGCGGCGGCTCCGGCGTCCGCGGGCACGGGTGTGCCGATCGGACCCTGGCCGTCGGGCACAGGCATGCCGCCGGCTCCCGGCGAAACGGGGGCGGCGGCCGGGCGTCCCTGCGTGGGCAGACCGGGTGGGCCCTGTACCGGCGGCTCCGGGGTACGCAGAAGCGCCCCGCGAGGGTCCGCAGGGGCCGTGGGCCGGGCAGCGTTCGGCTGCCGGCGCTCATGGGAGGTGGGGTGCTCCGTCACGCGTGTCGAATCCATCCGTCCGGTGCTGCGCGCCGTGCGTGCAGTTCGTCCCGCAGGAAACCCGATACCCGGAATACGTGCCCCAGGAACGGAATCCCCGCGTGATCAGACAGCCTCTCAGAAGAATGACCTTCGGACACCGGCGGGGACAGCCCCATTCGCCGGCTACGGGCCGTGCCCTCGTGACCCTCGTACCCCTCGCTCACGTCCTGCCGCCCCTCGGTGACGTTCGGTCAAGCCCAGTGCCTGTTGCGGGAGTTGCCGTACGGTACCCCGCCCGCCACCCGATCACCTCTCCTCAACGACGGTGCTGTGCACCGACCCTGACTGTCCGTTGCGGCCTGACTGTTCGTTGCGGAGGGCGATCCTACGGTTCTACCACGGGGGCGCATCAAGGGTCTCACGTGGACACGTGCGCGGGCGTGCGATCCCAGTCGTCCGGCAAGGACGGTACCGACCAGGCCGGATCGGGGCGCCAGCGCTGCCAGCCGTCCGAGAACGGTGGGCCCCAGCGGCGGATCACCTCCACCGCCGCCCGTCCGGCCTCCCCGACGCGCGCCGCCAGCCGGTCGTCCATCAGGCCGTCCCGCTGGGCCTGCGCGAACTCGTCCTCGTCGCGCCAGCCCCAAGTCCGGTCCGGGTGCACCGAGATGTCGAGGAAGTGGTCCTCGGAGTCGACCCCGCCGACCCATCTGACCAGCGGTTCCTCCAAGTTGACATACCAGTTCTTGAACTGCCAGCCCGGCTCCCAGAACAGCCACACCGACCACGGTTCGCCCGGCCGCGCCAGTTTCAGGACACCCGTGCCGAACCAGCGGTCCCGCTGGACGGTCCGCGGCTTGGTGTAGCGGGACTCCAGCGGCTCCGCGTGCACCGACGTACCGTCCACGAGGACGGGCTTCACGCACTCCGTCCCCGGAGCCAGCCACACCGCGAGCAGTTCCTCGTCGTCCCGTACGACGGTCACGGGACGCGCGATGTGGAGGCGCTCGCCGGCGTTCTCCCGGTAACGCCACAGGATCTGACTTCCGGGGTTCCAGTACGCCGCCGAACCGCCCGCTTCCACGTGTGTCACCGCTCCAACCTCTGCCATGAACAGATATTAGGTGCCCGGGGCATACGACGCTGCGGTAAGCGGCACGGTTCGCCTGCTCGCCGGACGACGTTACGGCCGTGTCATCCGCAGGACATCCAGGGCCTCGTCCAGCTGCTCCCGGGTGAGGTCGCCGCGGTCGACGTAACCGGACTCCAGGACGACCTCGCGGATGGTCCTCCGCTCGGCCAGGGCCTTCTTGGCGACCTTCGCGGCCTCCTCGTACCCGATGTACTTGTTCAGCGGCGTCACGACCGACGGCGACGACTCGGCGTACTCGCGGGCCCGCTCGCGGTTGGCCGTGATCCCGTCCACGGTCCGGTCGGAGAGCAGCCGGGAGACGTTCGCGAGCAGCCGGACCGACTCAAGGACGTTCTTGGCGATGACGGGCAGCATGACGTTGAGCTCGAAGTTGCCGGAGGCGCCGGCCACGCCGATCGTGGCGTCGTTCCCGGTCACCTGCGCGGCCACCATCAGCACGGCCTCGGGAATGACCGGATTGACCTTGCCGGGCATGATCGACGAGCCCGGCTGGAGGTCGGGCAGATTGATCTCCGCGAGGCCCGTACGCGGCCCCGAGGCCATCCACCGCAGATCGTTGGAGATCTTCGTGAGCCCCACGGCGATGGTCCGCAGCTGCCCGCTGGTCTCGACGATGCCGTCCCGCGCGCCCTGCGCCTCGAAGTGGTCGCGCGCCTCGGTGAGCGGCAGCCCGGTGGTCCGCGCGACCTCGGCGATCACGGCGGCGGCGAATCCGGGGGGTGTGTTGATCCCGGTCCCCACGGCCGTACCGCCCAGCGGCAGCTCGGCGAGCCGCGGGAGGGACGCCTCCAGCCGCTCGATCCCGTACCGCACCTGGGCCGCGTACCCGCCGAACTCCTGGCCGAGCGTCACCGGAGTGGCGTCCATGAGGTGGGTTCGCCCCGACTTCACGACGTCGGCGAACTCCTCGGACTTACGGGTCAGCGATGCGGCGAGGTGGTCCAGGGCGGGAATGAGGTCGTGGGTGACGGCGGCGGTCGCGGCGATGTGGATCGAGGACGGGAAGACGTCGTTGCTGGACTGCGAGGCGTTCACGTGGTCGTTCGGGTGGACGTCCCTGCCGAGCCGCTCCGTCGCCAGCGTGGCGACGACCTCGTTGGTGTTCATGTTGGACGAGGTCCCGGAACCCGTCTGGAAGACGTCCACGGGGAAGTGCTCGTCCCACTTCCCGCCCGCGACCTCGCCCGCCGCCTCCTGGATGGCGTCCGCGACGTCCTTGTCCAGCACGCCGAGGCCCGCGTTCACCTTGGCGGCGGCCGCCTTGATCCGGGCGAGGGCCTCGATGTGCGCGCGCTCCAGGTGCCGGCCGGAGATCGGGAAGTTCTCCACGGCGCGCTGGGTCTGGGCCCGCCACTTCGCGTCCGCGGGGACGCGGACCTCGCCCATGGAGTCGTGTTCGATGCGGTAGTCGCTCATACCAGGTATATCGCCCCCGCCGCCCGTACCCATTCCCGTCATCTGGGGGCTGCGCCCCCAGACCCCCAGGCCCCCAGACCCCCTGTCGACCTGGGCGGCCTCGTCCTCAGACGCCGGACGGGGTGAAGATTCAGCCCGTCCGGCGTCTGAGGAGCGGGGGCCGGGGGCCGGGGGCCGGGGGCGAAAAACCTAGCCCAGTCCCAGCCCCGGTCCCCGTACCGGAATCGACGTGAACGTCGGAGCCGGTGCCGGGTCCTTGAAGAAGTCGTTGCCCTTGTCGTCGACCACGATGAACGCCGGGAAGTCCTCGACCTCGATCTTCCAGACGGCCTCCATCCCGAGTTCCTCGTACTCGACGACCTCGACCTTCTTGATGCAGTCCTGGGCGAGCCGCGCGGCAGGCCCGCCGATCGACCCGAGGTAGAACCCGCCGTGCGACCCGCACGCGTCGGTGACCTGCTGCGACCGGTTCCCCTTCGCCAGCATCACGCGGGAGCCGCCCGCCGCCTGGAACTGCTCCACATAGGAGTCCATGCGCCCGGCCGTGGTCGGCCCGAAGGACCCGGACGCGTACCCCTCCGGGGTCTTGGCGGGACCCGCGTAGTACACCGGGTGGTCCTTCAGGTACTGCGGCATCTCCTCGCCCGCGTCGAGCCGCTCCTTGATCTTGGCGTGTGCGATGTCGCGCGCCACGACGAGCGGGCCGGAGAGCGACAGCCGGGTCTTCACCGGGTACTTGGTCAGCTCGGCCAGGATGTCGTCCATCGGCCGGTTCAGGTCGATGCGCACGGCGTCACCGGCCTCGTCAAGGTGCTCTTCGGTGGTCTCCGGCAGGAAGTGCGCCGGGTCGGTCTCCAGCTGCTCCAGGAAGACGCCCTCCGCGGTGATCTTCGCGACGGCCTGGCGGTCGGCGGAGCAGGAGACGGCGATGGCGACCGGGCAGGACGCGCCGTGCCGCGGCAGGCGCACCACCCGCACGTCGTGGCAGAAGTACTTGCCGCCGAACTGCGCGCCGATCCCGATCCGCTGCGTCAGCTCGAAGACCTTCTCCTCCAGGTCCTTGTCCCGGAAGCCGTGGCCGAGCGGGGAACCCTCGGCCGGGATCTCGTCCAGGTAGTGCGCGGACGCGTACTTCGCGGTCTTCAGGGCGTACTCCGCGCTCGTGCCGCCGACGACGATCGCCAGGTGGTACGGCGGGCAGGCCGCCGTACCGAGCGAGCGGATCTTCTCCTCCAGGAACTTCATCATGGAGGCCTCGTTCAGGACGGCCTTCGTCTCCTGGTAGAGGAACGACTTGTTGGCCGAGCCGCCGCCCTTGGCCATGAACAGGAACTTGTAGGCGCCGCCGTCGGCCGCGTACAGCTCGATCTGGGCGGGGAGGTTGGAGCCGGTGTTCTTCTCCTCCCACATGGTCAGCGGGGCCATCTGCGAGTAGCGCAGGTTCAGGTTCAGGTACGCGTCGTAGATGCCGCGGGAGAGGGCCGCCTCGTCGCCTCCTGCCGTCAGCACGTTCTGGCCGCGCTTGCCCATCACGATCGCCGTGCCGGTGTCCTGGCACATGGGCAGCACACCGGCGGCCGCGATGTTCGCGTTCTTCAGGAGGTCCAGGGCGACGAACTTGTCGTTGCTGGAGGCCTCGGGGTCGTCGATGATGCGCCGCAGCTGCGCGAGGTGCGCGGGCCTCAGGTAGTGCTGGATGTCGTGGATCGCCTCGGCGGCGAGCTTGCGCAGCGCCTCGGGTTCCACCTTGAGGAACGTGCGCCCGTCGGCCTCGACGGTGGAGACACCCTCGGAGGTCACCAGCCGGTACGGGGTGGTGTCCTCTCCCTGGGGGAGCAGATCGGTGTACTCGAACTCAGGCATCTCGCCAAATCCTTCGTCGACAGACAGCGGCCGGCCTCCGTTGGCGGCGCCCACCAGCGTAGAACCTGCCTCGGACACCGGGCTTGTGAGGTAAGGCTCAGTTCGTCGTCCACGCCCTCTAGTCGCGATCTATCGCGTTTGGGTACGCTGCTGCCGTGGACGTTCAGAAGCACACTGAGCCCGACCTTCGGAAGCACACCGACCTGCGTGAGCGCACCGACCTGCGGGCCTCCGACGCGGACCGTGACCGGACCGCGGACATTCTGCGCGAGGCGCTCGCCGAGGGCCGCCTGACCGCGGAGGAACACGCGGAGCGGGTCGAGGAGGTCCTTCGCGCGAAGACCGTGGGTGAACTGGAACCGCCGGTGCGGGACCTGCCGGCGGCCCACAGGGCCCGCCCGTCGGCCTCGTTCGCGCCGGCCCCCAGACGCCCCGCCCCGGGCGCGGTCCCCTCGGTCGCCGACGAGAACGTGGTGGCGGTGTTCAGTGCGGCCGTGCGCAAGGGCCGCTGGCGAGTGGGCCGGCGCACGCACGCGTACGCGATCTTCGGCAGCGTGGAGATAGATCTCAGCGAGGCGATCTTCGAGCACCAGCAGGTCGTGATCAAGGCGATCTCGGTGTTCGGCACCGTCGAGATCCGCGTCCCGGAGAACGTGTCGTTGCGCGGCAGCGGCGGCGGAGTCCTCGGCAACTTCGAGGTGGACACGCTGGATTCGGGCGAACAGGACGCACCCGTGGTGTACGTGGACGGATTGGCCGTACTGGGCAATATCGAGGCAAAACCCAAGCGGGGCAAGCTGATCGAGGACATCCTCGACCGGGTCGGCGACCGGGTGAACGCCAAGTTGCGCAAACACCTCGGGCATTGACGGTCGCGAATTCCGCGGCGGGCGGAGGGCGGTGGTCCGGTGGTGACGGTCCACTGCCGGCCGGGATCTCCCGCGCTTGGGAACTGAGTGCTTAGGCGTGCGCACAGCGGGTAGGCCTTGCTGCATCGTCTCTCGCTCGCGAAGCCGTCGTCAGGAGTAGACCGTGCTGCATCCGCCGCATCAGTCCTTGCAGGTCGCTGCCGTTCCGCCCCAGCCGGTGCCGGTGCGCGAGAGGGACCAGGACGCCCCATGGCATACGGAGGCCGTGTGCCGCCGCGATGAGGCCGGGCTGTTCTTCGCACCCTCGAAGGAACCCACCGCGGCCCGGCTGTCCCGCGAGGATGCGGCGAAGCGGGTCTGCGCACGCTGTCCGGTGATGGTCGAATGCCGGGAACACGCGCTCCTGCAACCCGAGCCGTACGGGGTCTGGGGCGGCCTCACCGCCGCCGAGCGCCGCGTGGTCCTGGCCCGGCGCCGCCGCCGCGATCTCGAACTGCAGAAGGCGGCCCACACGACGGGAACGATAGCCGCGGCCGGCTGACAGACACGGGAACGGGGCGCCCCTGCGCACAAGGGACGCCCCACCGCCGTACGTTCCCGATCACCGTCGCGGCCCGCCTCCAGGGGTGCGGGAACCGCGCGTTCAGCGGTGCGGGAGCCGCGCGTTCAGGGGCGCGGGGAACTGCGCGACCAGCCACGACGCACCCGCAGTCGTCCATGGCTCCACGGCCCCACGGAACGTACGGAACGTACGACCCGCACAACCGACGGAGTCACTTCGCCCGGTCGAAGTCGATCGCGCTGTAGGCCCGCAGCTTCGCCAGCCGGTGCTCCGAGGCGATCTGCCGGACCGTCCCCGACTTCGAGCGCATCACGATCGAGTCGGTCGTCGCGGTCTCGGGCCGATAGCGGACTCCCTGCAGCAGCTCGCCGTCCGTGATGCCGGTCGCCACGAAGAAGACGTTCTCGCCTGAGACCAGATCGTCGGTGAGCAGGACGCGGTCCAGGTCGTGGCCCGCGTCCACCGCGCGTGCCCGCTCCTCGTCGTCCTTGGGCCACAGCTTGCCCTGGATGGTGCCGCCGAGGCACTTCACGGCGCAGGCCGAGATGATGCCCTCGGGCGTGCCGCCGATGCCGAGCAGCAGATCGATGCCCGTGCCCTCGCGCAGCGCCAGGATGGAGCCCGCGACGTCGCCGTCGGAGATGAGCTTGATGCGCGCGCCGGTCTCCCGGATCTCCTTGATGATGCCGTCGTGGCGCGGCCGGTCGAGGACGACGACGGTGACGTCCTCGGGTGTGACGCGCTTGGCCCTGGCGACCCGGCGGATGTTCACGGACACCGGGGCGTTGATGTCGACGAAGTCGGCGGCCTCGGGGCCGGTCACCAGCTTGTCCATGTAGAAGACCGCGGACGGGTCGAACATGGTGCCGCGGTCGGCGGCGGCCAGTACGGCGATCGCGTTGGTCATGCCCGCCGCGGTGAGCGTGGTCCCGTCGATCGGGTCGACGGCGATGTCGCACTCCGGACCCGTTCCGTCCCCGACGTGCTCTCCGTTGAAGAGCATCGGGGCCTCGTCCTTCTCGCCCTCCCCGATGACGACGACGCCGTTCATGGAGACGGTGGAGACGAGGGTCCGCATGGCCCGTACCGCCGCGCCGTCGGCGCCGTTCTTGTCGCCGCGGCCGACCCAGCGGCCCGCGGCCATCGCGGCGGCTTCGGTGACCCGGACGAGCTCAAGGGCAAGGTTGCGGTCGGGGGCCTCGGAGGGAACCTCGAGTTCGGACGGCAAGTGATGCTCGGTCATCGGAGCGCACCTTTCTGATACGGCGACGGCCGGATGAGGGTTCGGGTCGACTCTATCCTCAGTCCGACAAAATGAGCAGGGGGCCCCACGGATGAGCGGACCGGTGCACCTGCGACGATGGGGTCGTGGCAGGTACGAAAGGCAAGCAGTCGGTCCGGGACATGGTGCTGTCCCTGGGCCTGATCGGCATCGTCGCGGGCTTCATCTACGTCTTCATCCCCAATGACGACTCGGAGCCCCCTCTCGAACGGGTCGACTACCGGGTCGAACTCCTCACGGCACGCCGCGCGGCCGCCTATCCGGTGGCAGCGCCCGAGGGCCTGTCCACGCAGTGGAAGGCGACCTCGGTGCGGTTCCGGGGCGACGACTTCGACGCGTGGCACCTCGGCTTCCACGACCCCGACGGGGAGTACGTGGCGATCGAGCAGTCCACTCAGAAGCCTGTCCCGTTCATCGAGGACGCCAGCCAGGGCGCCGAGGAGACGAACGTCACGCAGCGCATCGGCGACAAGTCCTGGAAGCGGTACAAGGGCACGAAGTACGACGCTCTCGTGCTCCGCGAGAAGAATTCCACGACCGTCGTCACGGGCACGGCGTCGTTCGCGCAGCTGGTGAAGATGGCGGAAGCGCTGAAGACGTCGTGAGCGCGGCGCGGGAGACGTGCCCCGCCTGACCCGGATGTGCGACCCGGATGTGGGGGGGGGCCCCCCCCCCCCGGGGGGGCGCTCGGCCCACCGGGCCCGGCGGGGGGCGGGGCGAGCGCCGGGGGGCGCCCGGGGGGGCACGCGGG